>CAYTUE010000008.1:0-17491 GCA_964441085.1 uncultured Planctomycetaceae bacterium | reverse complement strand
AAAGACGGTCGCCGTGGAAGACCAACAATGGATCTAAGTGCCGCAACAGCAACACTGCTAGGCTGCAACATTGCTAGACTAAAAAAATAATCTCGGCTGCTGAAATCACAAAAGGTGGCCACACCGAAACTAAGCAACGTCTGAGGTACTTGTGACCACACTGTTTATCACCACCACCCCCGAAGACATCACGAACCTGCTGCCTTGGGCATGGCACCTCGCCGCGTCTCGAAAAGATCAGCTCACCATTCTGCTGGCATCGCGGCGCAAGGGCGAAACTCGAATCACGGATGTGCCAAACGTCCCAGACGAAGAAGAAAGCGATCTGCTCAAACTGACTCGAAACACGATTCAACAACTCTCCAAAGACGACAATGCAGCCCAACCGTCCGTTCAGCTAAAACAAATTCAGGGAGACAACTGGACCAGCAACATTCATTCCGTTGTCACGGACATCCAGCCTGATTTTTTAATCACTCGTGCTCCCAGCTTCCCAAAAGCTCAAACAGAAGAAGCATGGCAAACTCAGCTCACAACCGCCGCCAACTACGACGCGATGCTGATCCAAGACGACGCAGCGGGAGTTCACCAACCACTGAGCTTAGCCGTCTTTATCACAGACGAAGCTGATAACGAATCCGCATTGCGCTGTGCTCGCCAATTGATAAAATCTTACGGCGGAACCACAACAGCCGTCTACGTGCAACCGAACATCAGTGATGATTCTTTTGACGTGGGCGAACGCCGACTTTCGAATATGCTGTCTCGACTGATCAGCGGCAATCAAGACACCATTCAACATTCCGTCATCGTGGCTCAAAGCACGACCGAAGCTTTTCGAAGCCTGAACGCATCCGACTACCACCTGTTGCTCATGGGCACCAAAAGCCAGCAACAGATGAGACGTTTTTTTCAGGCAAACCCTGTCACACAGCAGGGTGATGAAATGAAAATCCCAGCGGTCGCCGTGCTGCAACGAGGCAGTTCATTGGGCAGTCGGATTCACAACGCCACAGTCCAACGACTGAAATCCATCGTGCCTCAATTGTCACGAGAAGAACGAGTTCACTTGGTCACTCGCATTCAAGAAAGTTCGCAGTGGGACTTTGATTTTGTATTGCTCATTAGTCTCGCCACTTTAATCGGTTGCTTGGGGCTGGCAGAAAATTCGGCAGCCGTCATTGTAGGAGCCATGCTGGTGGCTCCCCTGATGACTCCGATCGCGGGAGTCGGTTTAGGAGTCGCTCATGCCAACGCATATCTCACCAAGGTCGCCTTTCGAACGGCTTTGAAAGGATTCGCGACCGCTCTCATGATCGGCCTCCTGTTTGGTTGCTGTATTCAGCTCGGGCATTGGGTGGGTTGGCTTGACCCATTGCAATCTCTAGCCACCAGCAAGATCGAAGCGCAGGCGATGACTGGGGATACGGCAACAATCAACACCGCAGCGATCAACACCGCAGCCAGCAACACGGCAGCCAGCAACACGGCAGCCAGCAACGCGATCACGAGCGTATTTCCTTCCGAAGTCGAAGGCCGCACCAAGCCTCAGTTCTACGACCTGTTGATTGCGTTAGCCAGCGGCATCGCGGCAGCCTACGCAATGGGACGCCCGAACCTGTATTCCGCTTTACCCGGAGTCGCCATTGCCGCAGCACTCGTGCCTCCGATTGCAGTTTCAGGCATCGCTTTTTCCTACGGCGAATTTTTAAAAAGCGGAGGAGCCCTCCTGCTGTTTGTCACCAACATGGTGACCATCATTCTGGGTGCGTCGTTGGTGTTCAGTGCGGTCGGCATTCGGTCTCAAAAAGAAGGCCCCAACGCCGCCAAGTGGCCTCGATATACCCTGCTACTTCTGGTCGTTCTTTCGATCCTGATTACAATCGTGATCGAACTGCATGGTCAACATCGAAAATCAATCGAACGGCAACAAATTCAAAATTCAACGGCGGCCTGAACACATGATTCCACAAACATGTGCATGGCACAATTTGTTTTCAAACTCGTTTTCAACAGACACAACGTCTCATGCGAACCCTTTAGTCTTCCCCCCTCTCGCTTGTCGCCGTTCCTATTCTTTTGCCTTCGGTTGTTGTTGTCCTTGTTGAGGAACGAGAATCACATCTTTCGTTTTACGAAACAACTGCAATACTTCAAACCTTGCGGGGATGGGTGGTTTGAAGTCGGTGGGATAAGGATTCTTTGCAAACCGTTCAAAGTCTTCTTTGTCTCCATTACTCCCGAGTCCCAACGGAAACAACATTTTTAACAACAGTGTGTCACCCTGACGCTGAAAAATACAATAGGCGAATGTTTCTTCATATCCGCCTTCGTTGAAGGGGGCCATCCGAAACCAGGCAATGAGTGGTCAAAGAGCAAGCGTACCTACTTTCAGTCGATCTTTTCTTGAAGGACGGCAAGTCCTTGGAACACTGTTCGGTATCATCGAAATGCCTGCATTGTGGTGAAGAATTCCAAAAATTTGAAAACATGCAAATCTGCTTCCTTTCCGTCGCCGTATACGGCCCCTGTGAGTTTGGCGAATCCGACAAAGCCGTTAGCATTGGATGAGTCAACCGCAATCACTGCAAAGGTAAGGAAATGACCAGCGAAGCCAAAACACCACAAACCGAATCATCTTCCAGCGATCACGCCGATTCTTCAACGCCAGCCACTGTGGATGCGCCGGGCGCTGTGGACGTGCCGGGCGCTGTCGATGCACCGGTCTCTCATGCCCGAACATCAGACATGATCGAAGGCTATCACGTGATCGCCGAATGGATTCGTTTTGCAGATGCTAAGGCGGCCGTTGTGTTAACGGTGGGTGGAGCAATCGCGGGTCTTGTGATACCAACGCTGAAAGGCTACTTACGCGAAAACATTATTCATCCGACCACTTGGTGGACGCAACTTGTGTGTGCCTTGTTCGCACTTTGGCTGCTGTTGATTTTGCTAAGTGGAATTTGGGCGTTCGGCTGCATTCTGCCTTTTCGCAACAAAGGGAAGCATCCTGCTTTAGGCCACTGTTCTCACTTTCACCCCGCAGCCATCGGCGCGGCGTACAGCTTGGAACAGGCGGATGTCTTCAAGAATGATTGTGAAGCAATGGGGGATGAGGGGCTACGTCGAGAAGTCGCTGCGTGTCTATTGATCGATTCTCATATTTCCAGCATGAAGTATGGCCGTGTTTCAACATCGATTCGTCTGATGGGCGCCAGCGCAATCGTCGCATTGCTGTATCTGATCGCGATTCAGTTTTAGCAGCACTCTAAAACGCAACAAGCTCACATGTGCCGTTCAAAACATGCCCAGCCAGCGCGGGAACGTAGGCGTTGAATCGAAGTCGAATGTCGTCTCGGCATGCGACTTCAGTTCTCGCCAGAAGTTCTTGTTGAGTCTCCTGCCCAGCCGGAAACAAAGTCATCAAGGAATGCTTGCCTGATGTTTCTTCTCTTACGCTATAAACCAGCAAGCTAATCGTTGAGTCCGTGGGAAAGGGAACAAGGTCCGTTTGCAAAGACCAAATTTTGTTGCTCGAATCGTTTTTGCCATGGACAGTTTCCACAATGCGATTTTGCGGTAGATCGCAAAAAGAAATGGCGTCAAGTTCTGATGAACATTTGCCTGTCAAATATGATCTCAGCCAATTCTGGTTTGCTTCGTTGCCTCGAAATGCAATTTGTCCCGCCAGCCAAGTCGCGTTGGAAAGCAAAGTTCCTTCATTTGGAACGGGGCTAAGAACAGAATGGTTCAAACCAAAAGCGGTTTCCAGAGTGGTATCAATCCAACGATCCCGTTTCATTCCGTACGGTGTTTGAATCAAACTGAGCAGATATCCGTACGTGTGCTGCAGTCCTGCATGAGGCCACTTTCGTGAAAGCTTCTTGCCGGAAATTTGTGACAGCAACTGAATAATGGCAGAGTCGACAATTGTCTGATTGGCCAGTTCATCAAAGTTTGTCGAACGCCCCCAAAAAGAAAGAGGCCCCATACGCGTAGCATCTCTTCCGATCTGAGCAACCAAGTCCGGACACAGTTCATGAAACCGTTCGACACCAAGCGCCACGTCATTCTGAGTCGTCGCGATCAAGTTTTGGGCAAGAGCCGAGAAATCCATCGAATTTGAAAGCCACTTTTTGAAGAACAGCAATTGTCTTCGTTATTGCAAGCGAATAGAAACACAACAAAGGTTGAGTGCTTATTGTTTCACTTGTCTCAATGAAATGGAATCGTAGTTTCTCCGGCTGCCATCTTCCTGAATTCGCTTGGGCTTCCATTCGCACCACAAAAACACGCCCAAGCAAACTGAAAACAACTTTCAGTGCAAACCACAATCAACTGACTGCGTTTTCTGCCGTCTCGCTTCAGAATCATCGCCACGCTGTTTAAACTTGGCTGCATGAACAAACAGATCCCCCACGACTGGCGAGACGCCCTGACGCCAGAATTGCAGTCTGAATCATGGCAGCAGCTATGTGATTTTTTGCAGACCGAATATCAATCTCAGACCGTCTTCCCACCGAAAGATCAACTGTTCACAGCCCTCCGATTGACGCCGCTGGCAAAGGTAAAGGTCGTGATTTTGGGCCAAGATCCGTATCACGATGACGGTCAAGCTCACGGACTCAGCTTTTCTGTGCAACACGGAATCAAAGTCCCACCATCGTTGCGCAACATCTACAAGGAACTGCAAGATGATGTTGGAATCGAACCGCCTGATCACGGCTGCTTAGAAGCATGGGCTCAACAAGGAGTCCTGCTACTGAACACCGTGTTATCTGTGAGAGCTCACGAAGCGAACTCTCACCGAAAACAGGGCTGGGAACAATTCACTGATGGAATCATCCGAGTGGCCAATCAACAACCAGAAGTTGCGTTCGTTCTCTGGGGAAAACCAGCTCAGAAAAAAGCCACTCTGCTTGACGAAACAAGGCATCTGGTCATTCAAGATCCTCATCCTTCACCACTGTCAGCCCATCGAGGATTTTTCGGAAGCAAACCATTTTCCACGATCAACCAGTGGCTACAAAACAATGGCAAAGAACCGATTCAGTGGTCTCTGACAAAGTAGCTATCTGCGTGCCTGCATCCCCGTAGAAAAAAAGTCGCACAGCCAGTTTTTACTCAACAGCGACTACAGCTTGTTCACGTCAACAACTTGTTCTTTGTCATTTATTGTGATCAAGGCCATCAGCATTTTTGCTGTGACTGATGTGCGAATCGGCATGACAGATCCATCGCAAAATCCAGCAGGAAAGTGTTCCTGAGCAGAATCAACGAAAGCAGTCATCGGGTTGTTGGGATCGATTGTGAAATCGACTGGTTTGGTCCATGGTACGGCTTTTTCACTTCGAACTTGGACCACCATGATGGTGTTGCTTGTACTGTCTCGATTTCACTGATCTGGTTTCCACCGCGTATGGTCGGTTCCACGAGACCAACGAAGGTTACTTCAACGATTCAAAACGAATTCGCAGCTTCATCAATCGCGGAATATTCGTTGGGCCAGCTGCTTTCAGCGTGACGATCGGCCCTTTGTCAGATTCCTCAACGCTGTATTCGAATTCTGCCCCCGTATAAGGATCTGAAAACGCTGGAGCCAACTGAAGCATATCGAGCGACTGTGGTACCTCGCCATTTTCTGAGACATACATTCGAATCGCTTCTACAGTCATCAGCCGGCGAAACGTCATCTCTGTGCGAATCTCAGCTTCGACCACTTGCGGAACAGCTGGATAAAACAGCCCCGCGATCGTTGCAGAAAGTGAATTCAATCGATTCTGTTGGATGTAGTCGACGAAAATTTGTTGTTGACGGTCTGCAAGTTTTCTGGCTGCAACGCTTGGCAACAAATGAGCCTTGCCAAGATCATCGCCCAAGATCCGTAACTCGCGAGCAGCCTTGATCAGCACTGCCTGCAGCCCAGGCATCTGATCCACTCGGTCTTGGTTCATCCCGTTGGCAATCAAATACTTCTTGGCAATGTCGGCCTGATTCACACCAATAGTGGCAATAGCCGCGCGAACTGCGATGCGGTCGGAATCTGTTGCGCCCAACGACGATTCCAAGTCTTCAACCACAGACATCCATCGACGAGCCGCTTGGTCTTTTGACCATGTTTCATTTTCCGCTGCTGCTAGAGCGGGAAAAAAGCGAGCCACACTGCCTAGATCCCCCATCGCCGCATCTTGCATGCGGTTCAACGGTCTTGGAATCGTGGCCATCGCCCAATACAGATTCGGCGATCCAGGAGTCGCGATCAATTTGGTAAGCTGCTCCCGCATCATGCTTTGAATGGCTATGGCCACCAACTTCTGAATCAGTATTTCACCCTGTCCAACAAATTCAGAGAGTCGAATTCCATCGGTGATTGATGCAATGGCACCATCAAAATTGCGATTTTCCAATTGAACACGAATGCGAAGGTTCAACATTCGAGCAAGACCGCGAAGTTCTTGAAGCTCTGGCAATACATAGGCATACATGTCTGAGCCCTTGAGATCTCGCAGGCGATGATCCCATTGAAAATCTTCAGACATCGCCAAGTTGTGCAATTCATCAAACACGAAGCTTAACTGCTGGACGACGTCTTCCATTTCTTGCTGCGATGGTTTTTTTCCGTCACCCGTTCCATCCAGCCACTCTGATGATTGCCATTGAATACGTTGTTTTCGAGGCACATTCAGCCAGTGAATCAAAGCTCGATTTAAATGCAGCAAAGCGGATCCAGGTTTTAATTCCCACTTCGCCGGGTAAATCCTATATTTCAACGCAGGGACAACTTCGGCAGCTGGCTGCACTGAATAGATCGGAATCGATTCTTTGCCTTGAACCACTGCTGCCCCTGCCTGCAACTGATCCAAAGTCATCGTCGAACTAAGCTGATCGTCCGAACAAACTGGCACTTGCAAAATCAGCACAGCCAAGCTGGTTGATATTAAGACACGAAGTGTCATAGAAATTTCCTTTGAAGAAGCAGAAAAGTTACGCCGAAGCGGAAATCTAAGACGCCAAACAGCCGCACACATTGGTACCTATGTGATCGGAGTTCAACATTTTTGAGACAAAGCCTTAGCAGGCCGGTGAAAAAAGTAACCCGATGCGTCAGCGAGGGATTCGCACACGCTATAGCATCAGCTCTTGCAACAGCCGATTGTTCATTGGTGCGATCGTCAGAGGATCCTGATCGATGTCGGAATCAAAAGAACGATCGTCCTGTGAACCGCTGCCATTGATCGCAGAAAATGTCTTGATTTGAGCACTCCAGCCGCGGCGAGACGCCAAGCTAAGAGGACTTGGAGTGTCCATCATTAACCGCGACGCAACAAATATGTCATCAACCATCCAATGCTGACTGGCAATTTTTTGAGTCGCATTGAATTCCTGTTCCGGGACGTCTTTTTCGGTAATCGCTGCATCACGAACTGGCTCGGGGGCTGACTCAGGGGTTGACTGTACTGATGGTTTCGCATCAACAATCACAGGTTCTGGTTCCATCGACGATGACCAGATCGCCACGGTGGCCCACATCAGCAAACCACAAACAAGCCCGGTTGCAAATGCCGATCGTTTGTGAACAGACGACACAGTTTTCGCACGTTGCAAAGCCAGCGACTGTTCACAAGCTTGCCAGCCGCTTTGATAAAACGTTTCCGCCGTCCGATCGTCACAGCTCACTGGACGCAGTTGTTTCAAACGTTGTTCGAATTCAGCAGAGTTCATTTCAGGCTTTCCGCTTCCGTGGGATGCGAAGATGTCATCAGTTGTTTCAATTGTTCCAGCCCTTGTTCGTACCGCCGATGAATCGTGGCTGAAGACAGTTCAATCACGTTCGCAAGCTGCCGAAACGTCATTTCGTTCCACAAGTGTCCAATCACAATATCACGAGTTTCACTGTCCAATTGCTGTAAAGCATTTTGAAGTTCGATCGTGTCATCTGGATATGTGCCAGAGGGCGTGTCAAACCAAAGTGGTGATTCCGCCGCCACGACAGTTTCTCGACGCTGACGACGTTTGTATGAACGAATGGCATCAATCGATGTCGTACGAACACATGTCATCAACCAAGCCACAGCACATTTCGGAGGCGGCGTCTGACTTGCCAATTTGATAAAGGCATCCTGAACACAGTCTTCGGCAAGCCCCGGAATCACAGACGCACAGTGACCTTTTGCCACCAGCAACAACGCTGCGGAATGCTGCGTCCAAAGTTCCGAAAGTTCAGTCGATGACAGCACCAGCAGCCTTATCGTCAAGTATGTTGTTCAAGTCCTCTCAAAGGAATGACGACACAGAGCACAATTTGTCTCACAATTTGTGTGTTTTACTGGGAACTTAGGAATTCCAGAGTGATTGCAAGCACCAATTCGTCGCGAACAAACAAGCAAAAGCCGACTCATCACGGAAAAATGAGCGTGGTGAAAATTGGAGCCCTCACTTCGCCCATCTCGGCGCGCATAAAAAAAGCGACAGAGAAACTTACCTCTGTCGCTTTCATTTTTTCTTTGCTTTCGAGAATTCATCTGGCTCTCGAAAGCTGAGTGTTCTGGGGATATTTCAAAGCCTATTCAAAGCTGGGAATATCATCGTAGCTGGCTGTTTGTTCAACAGGAGTTTTGCTTTCGCCAGTGAGATAGTTGTCGACTCGAGCTTTGTCTTTCAAGCTCTTGAAAGTTTCTCCCACAAGACGTTGAACTTCACGTTCTTGTAAATCGGCGAACAGTTCCTGCTTCACTTCATCCTTGTTGTGATCAACAGGATCAGTTCGGCCTTCGTATTTCAGCAAGACATAACGACCAACATCCACCTGAATCGGTCCACTGCAGATCTGACCAGGAGTCGTCATTTTAAACGCGGCTTTGCGGATTTCAGGATGAGCGCCAGAGTTCTTGCGGATTGGAGGAACAGTTCCTCCCAATGCTTTGCTATTGGGTTCGACGCTGTAGTTACGAGCCAAGTCTTCAAAGGCATCGGGATTCGCTTTTGCTTTCTCCCAAATTTCGGTCGCTCGACGAACATTGCCCAATACGATCATGCGAGCTTTGACTCGAGGACCATAGCTATCTTCATAAGCGTCTTGCATCATCTTGGCCGTAATTTTCACTTCTTCGCCAGCCAATTTTTTCAATGCAAGCATCGGCCAAATCACGTCTCGTCGGTATTGAATGGGAGACAAACCACGTTCGGCCTGAAGCATCTTTTGCCACTGGTCCACGGGCAAACCAAACTTCTTCGAAATTCGCTGAATCTCTGTGGCGACTTCGGCATCAGAAACCACGATCCCGCTTTCCGCACAGGCTTGCTGAATCAGAACTCGGTTAATGACCTGTTCCAAAACACTAGAACCGTCTCGCAAAATACATTCTTGAGCCAGTTGCTCGTAAGTGATCGACTGCCCGTTGACTCGACCAACAGGCTTCTGCATGGCTGCTGAAGACACTGGGCGAATCCCACTCTCTTGACCACCCTGTTCGGCCGCTTGAGTATCGCGTGCTCGATAAACCTGCATGCCAATCGCACCTGCCAGAACCACCAGCAATGTACCACTGACAATCAGAGTGCCTCGGCGACTACCGCTTGATTTTGTGAGTTGGGGGGTTGCATCCTGCATGATAAATCAGACTCCGAAGAGAGATTCGATTCGCACAATGACCTGATTGAGAAGACAGGAAAGGTCAGCGTGGGAACCAATTGAGAATCGAGAGAGGTGGGAACAGTGAAAGGTTGAATTTTTGGCGACTTTCAACGGATTTCGGCAGTCATTGCAGAAGTCCTTAAGCCGCTCAATTTGATGATTCACGGTTGTATGAAAAATTTGGAAATCAGGTCAAGTTCTGTTTCGACCCTCAATCGGTACAATCATGGTTGAATGAACGTATTCCGCGGGCTTTTCCCCACAAACCGGCAAATCCTGCCTGTCACTTTTTCAGTGATCTTTTCCCATGTTGAAGTTGTTAGTCACGAGCATCTGGCACTACCGCCGCATTAGCGTTGTGGTCATTTTGGCGGTCGCCATTTCCACGGCAGTCATTGGCGGGTCATTGATTGTCGGAGATTCCATTCGTTTCAGCCTGAAACGAATGACTCAACAACGACTTGGTCAAATTACTCACATCATGCGTTCCGGCGTCTTCTTTCGACAAGACCTTTCAACGGAAATCCAAAACAACTTACCTGCCACAGCGAGTCTAGAACCAACGTCTGGATTGCAAGACACCGTTGTGGCACCCGCCATTCTGCTAACCGGCAGTCTAGAAATCGAAAAGTCGAAAGACGAACTGCTGCGCATCGGATCGGTTTCCGTAGTAGGCATCACCACGCAAGGCTGGAACCTACTGGATCACGGAAGCTTTCCTGCCGCCAAGGAACGAAGCGTTGTTCTCGGACACCGTACGGCAAAAGAACTCAACGCAAAAGTGGGTGACACAGTTTCACTCTGGATGGAAATTCCGTCTTCGATTCCTCGAGACAGCCTACTCGGCGAACGTAGCGAAGTCACAACCGAATTGGTGCTTGAAGTCGCCGCCGTTTTACCTCACGACGTAGGAGCATCACGCTTCGACGTGAACCCTGGGCAACAACTTCCGTTCAACGTATTTGTCGACCTAGTGACCGTCCAAGAACGACTCGGCCTCGAAGAAGTTGAAATCAGTCGCCGCAACAAAGTCGCAAAGCCAGCTCGAATCAACACCTTACTTGCTGGCTACTCATCAACAACGGCTGCACCGGAATCCGCAGCAAAACCGAATCGCGAAACCGCTGCGGCTCGCCAAGCGGCAACTGATGCCAACATGAAAAAACTAGACGGTATCAATGACCTTGTTTCTCAGCACATCAATTTGAAAGACCTTGGAGTCACCATTCGTAAAAGCCAAGCTCAAAGTTTTTTGTCTGTAGAAACAGACAGTATGGTTTTAGACGATTCGATTTCGAACGCTGTTCACACGGCTGCATCAGCACTCAATCTGGAATCAGCTGCGTCCGTGATCTATCTGCTGAATGAAATTTATGCGGCTGACCGAACGAATCCCGATGAACGATATTCCATGTATTCCATTGTTGCTGGAATCAATCCAAACCAGGCATCGCCGCTTGGCCCATTTCGTCCGTCCAACGCCAACGCCGACACGGACTTTCAGTTGGCAGACGATGAAATTCTGTTGACCGATTGGCTGGCAAACGATCTGCAAGTGACTGTTGGAGATTCCGTATCTGCGACTTGGCATGCTGTCGGCAGCAATGGAGACTTGCCAGAAATCGAGCGCACGTTCAAGGTTGCCGGAATCCTGACGGACGACGATGGATTCCAAATTGATTCCGGGCTAACACCGTTGGTTGAAGGAGTCACTGATGTCGAAGACTTTGGAGACATCCGACAACCATTCGAAATGGATATGGATCGATTAACCGATTCCGATGACAACTACTGGGAAAAATATAAAGCGGCTCCCAAGGCATTTCTGTCTCTCGAAAATGCGGCCGAAATATGGAAAAGTCGCTATGGAAAGTACACCTCGATTCGAGTTGCCTCACAAACAGCAAATGACGACTTAGACACACTGCAAACAAAGTTGGAAGCACAAATTCAACAGAACCTGCAACCTCAAAAACAAGGACTCAGCTTTCGCCCTGTGAGAGCCGAAGGGCTACAGGCGGCTGTGGGAGCCAACAATTTTTCTCAGCTATTTTTGGGCTTCAGTTTCTTTTTGATTCTGTCTGCCATCATTCTTGCGTCATTGATGTTTCGTCTGGGAATTCAACAGCGGATTCGTCAAATGGGGCTGATGTCTGCCGTTGGCTGGTCTGACAAAACCATTCGCAAGACGTTTCTGATAGAAGGGCTCCTGCTGGCGATCATTGGATCGGCTGTTGGATGCGTGTTTGCTGTCGCCTTTGCCAAACTCATGGTTTACGCACTGACCACAATCTGGATTGGTGCCGTGGGAACCAAAGACTTGGTTGTCGATATTCAAATTCCAGCACTCGTCATTGCATTCGCCACGAGTGTCATCTTGGCGGGGATCGTGATTCGAACGTCTTTAAAAGCCTTTGGTCGAATCAGTCTGCGAGACCAGCTGGCTGGCAACGCAGACGCAGCAGACCATGCCCTCCCACTTCACCAAGCCAATCAGGCGAAGCCGTCTGTGATGTCTCGTCTGCGTGGTGGGGTGGGCCCGGCTTCGGTGGTGTTGGCAATCACGATGCCAGTGGTTTCACTACTAGGACTGTTACCAAGTGGAGAAGCCTTTGGAGGACTTTCATGGCAGATGGTTGGTTTCTTTATTGCCGGATTTGCCTGCTTAAACGCTGGCCTGTATGCATTGAAGCTTGTTCTGAATCGCCAACCTGCCACAAGTTCCGCCCAAACAATGGGGCTCACCGGATTGTGGTCTTTGGCCTTCGCAAACGCAGCTCGCAACCCGACTCGTAGCCTACTGACATGCTCGCTCATCGCATTTGCAACATTTGTGATTGTGGCTGTCGCTGCAGGACGACGTAACCCGCTGTCCGAAGTCCCAGATAAGGCATCTGGAAATGGAGGCTTTCGCTATGTGGTGGAATCAGCCAGTGGGATTTTGTTTGATTTGAATTCAAAATCGGGACTAGAACAACTTGGACTGACAGACCAACAACAGCAAGACGTTTTAGAAACAGAGATCTACAGTTGCAGTATGAAGCCGGGTTCCGATGCCAGCTGCGTGAACCTCTATCAAACACACATTCCGACAATGCTAGGAATCCCAGACCGCCTGATTGAGCGAGGAGGATTTCGGTTTGCTGATACAGCAGGAACCAATCCATGGACACTGTTGAAAACTGAACTGCCTCCCACAGAAGTCGCCGATGGTGCCGCCACGATTCCCACAATCCCTGTAATGGGCGATATGAATACGTTGATGTACAGTCTGAAAAAGGGAATGGGGTCTACCATCATGTATCCCAACGAAGCAGAACCCGAATTTGGCTTACAGGTTGTTGGCCTCTTAGACGGCAGTGTCTTTCAGGGCGTTTTACTGCTAAGCGAACAGAACCTAAAACGGGTGGATGCCGACATTGTCGGCAGCAGGTATTTCTTGGTTGAAGCCAGTGAAACCAGCAATGTGGCATCAGTGCTGGAAAGCAGCTTAAACGACTTCGGTGTCGATTCGGAATCTGTCAACGATCGCATCACCGCGTTCCTCGCAGTACAAAACACATACTTATCGACGTTTCAATTACTAGGAGCACTCGGGCTACTGGTGGGAACATTTGGATTGGCGGCTGTCATGGTTCGCAACATCATTGAACGTCAACGAGAAATCAGTTTGATGAAAGCAGTTGGCTTTAGTAACCGCCGTATCAGTCGGCTGATCATCAGTGAAAACATGTTGCTGCTGCTCTGGGGTATCGGGCTGGGAACAGCAGCTGCCTTGCTTGCCATGCTGCCTCATCTGAAGTCGACAGGAGGAGACCTGCAATGGTTGACTTTGTTAACCATTTTGGCGGCCATTGCCATCACCGGGGCGATCGCATCTGTGTTCGCCGTTCGAACGGCTGCCAACTTAGAAATCAGAAACCACTTGGCGGCAGAGTAGGGCGGCGGCAGACCAAGAGCTTCCCTTCTGCAGTCGGGCTCTTCGAGCTCGATCGGCTGCAAATCGGCCTCACAGAGGCCGATTTGCAGAAGGCGGATGCAGAGGGGCGAATACAGCCATCGACTTACGCAGACTTAATGGCTTCAATTTCTGCCTGCATGCCGCTAATTTCTTTTTCCAGTCGAGGCACATCTTCAGGATCATCGGGTTGGTTTTTGGCCGCCGAAAGCAACTGCTGAGTCTTCTGGATCTTGTTCTTCAAAGCATCAATCTGCTTTTTTTGTTTCTTATTCAACGCCATGTTGTTTTGATCTTTTGTGAGTTACCAGATACTAAAAACGCCCGCCATCTCGTAAACCGATCAAGCCAGACGTCAAATTGAATCAACGAATCATAACTGTGATTAAGGATCTTTGAAATCTCGCCGTTTGACCCACGTAACTTACCACAAAACAATTAACGTTTCTTTCGACGGCGGCTGACTTCAGACGTCGACGCGACTTCACCCGTGACCTTAGCCAACCATAGATCGTTTCTCAAACATGTCCGCCGACGAGCAAACAATCCGCACGACCATCAGTTCAGCCGTTGCAAACAGGTCATTTCGTAAAGCCGTGCTTAGCAAACCCGTTTCGAAATCTGCTGACAACCCTTCAAGAATCGATGCTCGCCCAATCACTCTGAAAGGCGAAACCGTCATTCAGTTGACTCAACGAATTGGGAATCAGGACCACCACCAAAATCTTTCTTGTGCAGACGCAACAGAACTCATCCTCAAACAGCTGAAGCTTCAATTTCTCGACCTGTTTCTTTCCACCACTGACGCAGAATACACAGCTCGTTTTCACCGCAAAGGAACGTGTCGGCTGCAAGTGAAAGAAAAGAATCCAGAAACAGGCTCACCCTCTGTTTCCGATGTCGATTCACACGATCGGTCTCGTCAATACTTAATTCCTGACGGCGTTCCCTGTCCGTTTTTAATTGCCACCGGAGTCATGACTCGCGAAGGAACCGTGCGAGCCAAACATTACCGCAAGTTTCGTCAGATCAATCGCTACGTGGAAATTGTGCGAGACATCGTGAGCCGGTTACCTGAAGACGACATCATTCGCATCGTCGATTTTGGCTGTGGCAAAAGCTATCTCACATTTGCCACTCATCATCTGCTGACAAACATCATGCAGCGCAAAGTGGATATCCGAGGACTCGATCAACGAGCTGACGTGGTTGCTACCTGTCAGAAAATCGTTGATGAACTCAAACTGCAAGACCTGACGTTTCAACGCAGCATGATTGCCGACTACAAACCTGATCAACATATCCATCTGGTGATTTCACTGCATGCGTGCGACACAGCCACAGATGACGCCTTAGCGAACGCCGTGTTGTGGAATTCAGAAGTGATCCTTGCCGTTCCTTGCTGTCAGCATGAATTAGCAGCCAAACTGGATAAGACAGCAGAACCCGTGTTTTCTGATTCGGGGATTTTGCACGAACGGTTCGCATCACTGGCGACCGATGCTTTAAGAGCTCAATGGTTGCAGGTCGCGGGATACGAAACGGCCGTCATGGAATTTATCGATATGCAGCACACGGCAAAAAATCTGTTAATCAAAGCCGTACGACGTCCAGAAACTCACACCCCAGCAACGTCGACTGCAGAACATGCCAAGGCAGCGTTGAAGCAAATCACCGAGTTCCAGAAACGGTTCCAGATCGCCCCACTGCAACTGGAAAGTCAACTGAAGCAGCTAGGAATTCTATCACAGGCAGACTTTTCATCTTGAAATCAACGCCTCCCTCACAAGGCAAAACGTTTCCAAATCTCAGATTCGGCCTGCTGTGCCATCTTGATGTTGAAGTGCAATGAAAAAACCAAGAGACTCTGAGTGCGTCTGGTTGCCAATACGCTATGGTGCCAACTTGTTTTTTTCCTTCTCCACGTTGAAGTGACCGCTCTCCGGTGCCATCCGAAACTCTGATCACAGTCTGTACGTTTAACGAAGCCGAAAACATCGGTTCGTTGATCTCGGAACTGCGCCATGTTGCGCCAGACGCCGATATCCTTGTGGTCGACGATGATAGCCCCGATGGCACGGCTGATCTTGTTAAGCAACAATGCAAACGGGACAGCAAACTGCATGTGCTGGTGAGAACCGAAAACAAAGGCCTCGGAGCATCCACGGTCGACGCGTTTCAATATGGAATCGATCACAAGTATCGATACCTTCTCAATTTAGATGCCGACTTCAGTCATCAGCCAAAGCACATCCCCGATTTGATCGCTGCCATGGAAACTCATGACATTTCCATCGGGTCTCGGTATGTTCCCGGAGGTTCCATTCGCGGTTGGAAGTGGACTCGCCACGTTATGTCGCGCTGCGTGAATTTCTATGTTCATCTGTGGCTACGCTTAAAAACCAAAGACAGCAGCGGAAGTTTTCGCTGCTACCATGTTTCAAAACTGGCCGAACTTGACTGGCAAAAAACGCTTTCAAAAGGCTACGCGTTTCAAGAAGAAATTCTTTATCGCTGCCAAAGAATTGGCTGTTCGTTTAAAGAAATTCCCATTGCTTTCGAAGACCGCACTCGAGGAACAACCAACTTAAATGGCACAGAAATTCTTCGAGCCATCTGGGATCTGTTCAAACTGGGCATCCACCGAATTCGCAAAGTGTCTGTTAAGCATGACAGTGAAGCATGACAGTGATTCGCCAAAACACGGAATTCCAGACACCGCGTCAAACACAAGGCGATGCAATACAGTAGACAATTCATGAAGACAGCAGTTCGTGGCACTGCAGCCGCCTAAAAATCACTCAGTCTCCTTTTTCTTCTTTCCGCCAGCGATCTTTTGCCACATGCCCTTGAGACCTTTGGGCTTTTCTAGTTCTGCGAGTCGAGCATCCAGTTGCTGGTTTTGTTCTTGCAGCAACTTCATATGAGAAGCAGATTCCGACTGAATCTGTTGCAGCATCTGCTGATGACTGGTGGCTGATTCAGACAATTGATTTTGCAAGACAGAAACCAGCTGCCGTAAATCTGAATTTGCGGAAGTTAAAGATTCCAGCTCTGCCACAAGCTTCTTCCACTTTGTGCGAGCATTCTCTTTCAAACTGCCTAAGTGCTCTGATGTTTCAGTTAATCGACGATCGGCTTCCGCAGCTGTTTCTATAAACTGCTGCCCAAGTCGTTCGGTTTCTGTTTCCAGTTTGCCTTCGAATTCTCGAACCTGTCCTGTGAGCTGATCGACTGTTGGAGTCACTTGCTCTTGAATCAGCCGAGCTGAAGTGCTTTCCGCAACACTGGAAGCAGTTTCGGCCACTTGAGGCATTTGCCGTTCAACAGCCGAATGAACCTGAGCTTCTGCGAACCCCTGCAATGTCTGATCGATATTCGCAACGCCGCCTTTGAGCGAACGACGAACCAATTCAGACAGCATCACCCCAATCCCCGTCGACGCTTCACCAATCGCATCGTTCAGTTGCTCAGGAAGAGAGTTCGTAGTGGGCTGAATGGGTTGAGACAACTGATCCATACTCATGACATTTCTTCCTGCTTGATTTTTTGACGCCACAGCACATTTCACCCGTGAACGCACATTCTGCCTACGTGGATCATCGCAAATCCAATCACTTTCAAAAAGCTTTTCAACTCACACCAATCCACAAAGCAGAACCAAGCTTTTCAATGGTCGCCCCCCTGGCATTCCCACCCTTTCTCATACTGACCGGAATAAAACGAACGATTTGTCACGGTAAAAAAGTGAGACACATGCAATCGTGTTCGGCACGTTGATGACTACTTCAATTTTGAGCACGAGGTTGCGACATTGGACTGGGCTGTGGCATTGAATTGGGCTTTCGGGTACGAATGGCAGGTCGTGCGAACCGTTGAGGTAATGCTGCTAGGATACT
>CAYTUE010000007.1:57667-67326 GCA_964441085.1 uncultured Planctomycetaceae bacterium | reverse complement strand
ATTCTGATCGACGTATCCGCATCAATGGGATTCGAAGGGAAGTTAGAACGAGCCAAACAGATGGCCGCAGCGTTTGCCATTATGGGTTTGCTGAACATGGAACGAGTCAGCATTCATGCAATTGGCCAACCCAACGATCGCCCCTCCATGCTGCCGCCCGGCACCGGTAGAAGTCGAATGCGAGCTGTCTTAAGTTACCTAGAAGAAATCGAATGCGGGGGAGACGTCCCCATTGAATCTGCGATCCAGCAAATGCTGAAGTTTCACCGTGGGCGAGGCATCGCCATTCTGCTGTCCGACTTTCTGACTCTCGGCGATCTGTCTCGCAGCATGAACCTGCTGTTCAGTGGTGGCTTAGAAACTTGGGGCATGCAGATTCTTAGCGAAACAGAACGCAATCCTTTGGTCGAAGGGGATCTCCGTTTTGTCGACTGCGAAACTCAAGAAACTCTGGACATCACCAACGTAGCAGAACTTCTGAATCTGTATCACGAGCATCGTGAATGGCAAGAAGCCGAATTAGACCAGCAGTGTCGACGCCGCAACGGGCGCTTTCTTTCGATCAGCAGTCAGGACAGTTTCAATTCCTTAATGTTTGATACGCTGAACCGGAAAGGATGGGTCAGCCGATGAACTGGATCGACTTTCGCTATCGACTGGGAGCCGCATTTTTTGCAACTCTGATTCCCTTAGTGATTTTGTACTTCCTGAAGCTAAAACGGCCCCGCATGGAAGTCACATCACTGGCACTTTGGCAGTCAGTGGTGAATGATCAACGAGTCAACTCGCCATTCCAAAAGTTCCGTCGCAATCTGCTGCTGTGGTTACAACTGGCACTGTTATGCCTGTTGATTCTGGCACTGATGCAACCCAGTTTTTCAGGAGGTCCCGAAACCACAGAATACCTTCCTGTCCTGATCGACTGTTCAGCCAGCATGTCGTCGAAGGCACTTGAATCGGAAGAATCACGCCTAGAAGTCGCCAAGCAAAAAGCAGAAGCATTGATTTCTGGGCTCAGTTCCAGCGGGAAAATTGCTCTGTTTGAATTTTCAAGCACAGCACGTCGACTCACCGAATTCACCAATGATCCTCAAATTCTGACCCAAGCCCTAGCCGACATTCAGCCCACCGATCGAACCAGTCGACTGGATGAAGTGTTACGCATGGCAGGCGCGTATTCTCGAACAGCTCCAGTAAAGCGAGTCGTCATCTTGACAGACGGCAATCTCCAGAACAAAGTGGATTTCCAACTGCCCTTTGAACTGGACATCCAACAAGTTGAAGCAGGAGCACAAAACCTAGGAATCACCGAAATGTCGGCTCGACAAACATCTGCCGACAACCCCAATCAGTGGGACGTGTTCGTCCGAATTGCAGGTTCAAGCCCTGATCCCATTGTGGGTGAAGTCACTTTGTATCAAGACGGCGAAGCCATCGGTCAAGAATCTGTTTCTGCTTCAGTCGATGATTCCGAAAGACTGGTGTTCACTGTTGAAAGTCCGAATGCTTCGTTGCTTGAAGTGCGTTTGTCTACGACAGAATTTGATTCGCTGCCAACCGATAATTCCGTCTGGCTGTCTCTTCCAAGAACTCGACCACTTCAGGTTCGAGTTGACCAAGACCTGTACTCGTGGCAACACGCCTTGAAAATCCAAGGTGGTGTCGAAGTGGATGCTGCTGCCGAACCTACATTGCCCGAATACGACTTAATCATCACCAACAACGAAACGTTAAACGGCATCCATTCACCCATCACAGTTTTCGATGGTCTGATTCCAGCAGACGTACAAAATCTGCTGTCGACTCATAATATCACGGCAAAGGATTCAGCCGTTGAAGTCATCGACTGGAACGCCACCAGTCCCCTGCTGCAGCATGTTCGGCTTCGCGGAGTTCAAATCGGGCAATCATGTCAATTTGCCGAAAACGCAACTGCGCAAAAGCTAGAAAAACAGGGTTATGAAATTCTGATTCATGCGGGCGATGGTCCCTTGTTGTTGCAGCGTCGGCGAGGTTTAGAAACCGAATACGTATTTACGTTTAGCACAGGAAGGTCGACATTGCCCTATCGACTGGCCTTTCCCATCATCGTTCAAAACGCGCTGCAAGCAGCACGACAACAAGCCGGACTATCGGACGTGAGAGCAGCTTCTACGGGCATTCTTCCAACGCTCAGCGTCGAAGCGGAGCGCACCTATACCGTTCGCCGTCCGGATGGTGTCAACACAAAAGTCACATCAACAACCAGTGGCCTGTTAAATGCAATGACTGCAGAAACTGTTGGGCGCTACGATGTTTTTGATGATGATGAATTGGTGATTTCTATCGGCACCGGGTTGCTTAGCCCCTTGGAAACGTCATTGGAATCAGTCGATCAAATTCAGTTTGCTGAACTGGAAATCGAAACGGCTGAAACAGAAATCTCAGACTCTGATCGTCCACTGTGGTGGATCTTGGCTCTTGCCGCATTTGGCTTTCTGTTGGTCGAATGGTGGTACTTCCAACGTGCGAAAGGAGCACCTGTGTGATGCGATTACTTGCCATGGCCCTGCTGTTCGTTGCCAGTCCATTTTCTGCTGCGGTTGCTCAAAAGCCGCCCGTGCGAATGCAGATGGAAACGATGTCGATTCGAGGTCGATCAGGAGCAGCGATTCCCGTTCGAATCAAGCTGGAACACGAAGGCAATCAGTTGCTGGAAGGCGACTTACTGCTGACCATCTACCAAGCAGTACAAACCGAAAGTGACATCCTTGCCAACCTTCGCTACGAAGGAATCGTGCTGCAAGGCACAGACTATTTCATGCAGGTCATTCTGCCTCCGGTCGCCCATTCGTGGAACCAGCAGTATCTGATCACCGCATGGTTTGAAACAGCGGACGGCAAACGTATTTCGTTGTCTCTCGACGAAGACAACCCCAATGAGCCTCGCGAACTTCTGACTCCATCTCCCAATGTGCGTACGTCCTTGGTTTGCTCATGCAGTGGACAAGTGGATTATCAGACCCCATCAAAAAACTTGAAGTTCCTGAACCGTACCTTGTCACTGAGCAACTACGCTCCAAGAGCATCGTCAGCAAATTTAAACGGCGCTCAGACATCTCCGACAAACAGCACGCAAGCGTACGGCAATCCAAACGAAATACGTTATTACGCGGCAGCATGGGATGCCCTCGACCTGCCAGAAAATCCATTGCATCTGACGTGTTTCGACGTCGTGCTGTTGGCAGACCAAGCTCTTGGTCGATTGGAAACATCTCAGCTGGATGCGTTAAAGGCATGGGTCGATGCAGGAGGCAGCCTGTGTGTTCTTGCCGACAAACAACCGTTGAAATCAATCCACGAAAGCTTCCTGAAAACACTCTTTGAATCACCCAACGACCCATCGTTTCAAATCAGTCGAAACAAAACGGGGCAACTGGAAATCCTGAGTGAATCTCAGAGCAAATTTTTCAATCGACGATATGGCCTAGGAGCCATCTCTTTGATTTCCGCGGCAGACAAGTTGGAAGAAACTTTCACAGCAGAAGACAAAGGACAACTGGTCGGCCACTTGTGGAACGTGCGGCACGATTCTTCGATCCTAAAAGGCGAACCATGGATTGATAAAGACGTGATTGAGTGGATGAAACAGCAAGGCTACACGGTTCGAAAAATCGGCAACCAATGGCGAGTCACTGGCTTCGACACTTACAAAGGTTACGTCAACGATTGGTTTCAAAGCTTGAATGATGTCGCAGTCGTATTTCAACATAACCAAGACTTAAGTCCTCAGCAAAACCGACTGACATCTACAGCCAACACGGCCTTAATGCCCGACGGAGTTCGCATGGTGCCGGCATGGGTGATCGCCACTTTATTAGTGGCCTATGTTCTTGCGATTGGTCCGTTGGACTACTGGCTTCTGGGGCTACTGAAGGCTCGTAAATTCACTTGGATTTTGTTTCCAGTGACCACGGCATTTTTCACTGGGCTTACCATCATGATTGCTCATGGTTATATGTCCAGCACGGAAACCGGCGGACAAGTTTCCATCATCGACGTCGTTGATGATGGCCGCCTTGTTCGTGAGACCTCTTTGCAAATGAATTTTTACGGAGCCAGCACAATTGCCAGTTCCAAACACAAGCAAGCATTTTATGTGCCTGCGGCGATGTCCGACACCACGTATGTGGGCTTTAGCAATGATCCTCTTCCATCCACCGACAAGAAGGTCATCAATCTGTCAGGCCGATTTCCACAGAATTATCAATCTGAAGTCAGCCTTTCGCAATGGGATCCGTTTTTAACTCGCACGTTTCGCCTTCAACCAGAAGTCGATCGCATCCCTGAAATTAACTGGAACAACGCCGACTTAGTGACATCAGCTCAGGGACGTCAGAAACTGGCCACTCAGCTAAACAACTGGGAGACTCAGGATGATCTGCTGACTGTGGATGCCATCGTCATGCATCAATCGCAGATTCATCGAATTCAGGCTGACCGCCCCACGCAAATTTTTGATTCATCAATCACTCGCCGTAGCCAACTTCAGGCAGAACGGAACATGTATGGTCAACAGCTCGACTGGCATAGAAACAGCCTCGGACTTGGTGTTATCGAAGCTTCGACAGCGTCACTTGCAACAGACTACTACAGCATCGTTTCGCAAATTGCGCCCACGGGTGATGCTTCGCTGGAAGACCTGCCCATTGCAGATCTGACCGATCCCAATCAATGGTTGCTGATCATCGCAGTGAAAGAAGGCAATCAGACAAACGTGTTTCGAAAGCTGTTTCGCAATACACCCAAACCGTAACGTTCTGTTCAACTTTCACTGTTCTTGTCGTAACGTCGTTCACCCGTTTCTTTCAAAATGCTACCAAGCCAATGAACCAACCTTCTCAAGACTGGTCAGCAAATTCGACTGCCCCTCCTTTAGCCGTACAAATTCGAGATCTGCGAGTGTCGTACGGAAAGTTTGAAGCCGTCAAAGGCATCAACCTAGACATTCCCAAGGGAGAAGTGTTCGGGTTTATCGGCCCCAACGGAGCTGGTAAATCATCCACAATTCGCGTGCTGGCCACCTTGCAGCCCAAGTTCCAAGGAATGGCATTAGTCGGAGGTCTCGACGTGTTATCTCAGCCTCAGCAGGTGCGAGAAAACATCGGCTACATGCCCGACTTCTTCGGAGTCTACGAAGATCTCACGGCACTGGAATATCTGCACTTCTTCGCCGCCGCTTACCGTCTTCCGGTAAAGAAGCGGAAGGGAATCATCGACGATGTGCTGTCATTGACTGATCTGACTCACAAGGCAAAATCACCCGTCGATGGTTTGTCTCGAGGCATGAAGCAACGGCTTGCACTGGCTCGAGTTTTACTGCACGACCCAGACGTACTGCTGCTAGATGAACCTGCCAGTGGGCTGGATCCGAGAGCTCGAATTGAAGTTCGAGAACTGCTGAAGGCTTTAAAAGACATGGGAAAAACAATCTTAATCAGCAGCCATATTCTTCACGAATTGTCTCAATTGTGTACACGCATTGGCATCATTGAAACGGGTGAAATGGTGGCTCAAGGTTCACTGGAAGACATCTTTCGACAGCTGCAATTGAAACGCATTATCCACATTCGATTCGAGGAAACGGCTGAAGACTTGGAAGCGAAAGTGGCCGCACTGCCTGGAGTCGACAGCATCGAAGTGCAAGTCGATCGCTGGGCCGTCCGGTTAAAGGAAGACCTACTGTCTGTGGGCGACTTTCATCAAGCTTTGGTGGAATTCAAAGCACGCATCACCATGTTTCAACCCGAAGCCATGGATATGGAAACTGCCTTTATGAAACTCACGGAAGGCAAGACGGCATGAAACTGCTGCCCGAACTCCCTTTGCTGCGTCGAGAATTGACCGAGCTAGCAAATCGAAAACGCACCTACGTGATTCGATTGGTTGGAGCGATCTGTATTCTGCTGTATGTGTTCCTTATTTACGAACATGCGATGTCAAATCGCCTTGGTGCGCAGCTGCAACCCGGTATCAACCCCATGCTGGGTGTGGGAGGCACAATCTTTGCGCAAGTGACTCCGTCTTTATTTATTCTGATTCAAGTGTTAATGCCTGCACTGTGTTGCGCGGCAATTGCCTATGAAAAGGAAAGCAATACCATCGGCACTCTGCTGCTAACAAAACTGTCTCCAGCAAACATCGTGATCGAAAAATTTCTAAGTCGCATTATTCCCATGCTGACTTTATTGCTGCTGTCCTTCCCCGTTTTAGCGCACGTCTTTTCGCTCGGTGGAGTCGACACCACGCTGCTGTTAGGAACCATCTGGTTGCTGCTATGCGAATGCTTTCTGCTGGGCAGCTTAGCACTGTTGTGTTCCGCTTGGTTCCCAACGACCGTCGGAGCATTCACAGGGTCTTATGTCGCAACGGCGTTTGCCTTAATCCTGATCTTTCCGCTGGAACTTCAAACATGGATCCCTTCTGGCGTTTGGTATTCGTCATTTGCCAACATACGTGGATTTGGAATGGAAGACAGCACGCTCATCGGTCAGATTCTTGAAGGCTTTGATTTTTCAGCCACGACCATCTTTACTGTTCGCATTTTTGAACAAACCATTCCTTCAATCATCATCACAGCCTGCTTTCTTTTGACAACTCGTTTCTTGCTGGTCCGTCGAGCCTTCACTTCGCAGTCTTCGGCAACACTGAAGATGTTTCGATTTGTCGATCGTTTTTTTCAGTGGTTAAATCAGCGGACAACGGGTGGAATCGAATTGGTCAAGGATGGCAACAACTATCCAACGACTGACCCGATTGCTTGGCGAGAACGCTCGAAGAAGTCTCTTGGCAAGGCTCGATATCTGTTTCGCATCTTGATCATGCTGCAGTTCCCTACGCTGTTTGTCTGTGCGGTTTCCGCGATCAATTCTGCTTACCAGCAATTCGAAGGGCTCTACGTCTTACTTGCCATTTTGTGGGGATTGGCAGCCTTGATCATTTGCATGAAAGCAGCCACGCTGATGGTTTCAGAACGAGCTCGACAGACTCTGGAATCACTTCTTGCGTGTCCGCTTTCAGCTCGAGAAATTTTCGAACAGAAGATTGCAGGAACCAAACGCCTTATCATTGTGATGGCTGTTCCTGTCCTGACTGTGCATCTCACTCTGTTTCTTGTGCAAGTACAGTTCACCTCCTTTGGAATGAATTTCCTCTACAGTCTCTGCTATCCGGTGCTGGCAATTTTTAACACGTTTCTGCTGTTAGCATGCATTACCTGGTTGTCAGCTAGCTTGGGATTAATGTTTCACTCGCAACTAAAAGCTGTGCTGGCAGCCGCAACTGTCGTCGCACTCTGTGTTTTTGGACCATTTCTTCCCAACGCATTTTCGTTTCTTTTCTGGAACGATACTTTTGTCTACCTGAGATATCTTTCTCCTATTTTCACTGTTATATCCAACGAAGCGGCTCTGCAGCAAATGACGCAATCATCGACAGCATGGACGGTTGGTAGATTAGAAATGAATCCCCTTCAATTTTCTGTTTGTGCCACGCTGTTAAACACGCTCCTATTTTTGGGCCTCAGGATGTTTATTCTCAGATGTCTTCCTAGTCTACTCAAGCGGCGAGAAAACGATGCGGCGCCGTTTTCAAGGGACGTAGCAACACAAATGGAAGGAACCAGTCTCTGATGAAAACGAACAGCGACGCACAAACATCCCACTGTTTTTTGACACAGCCTTCCATCAAGATGCGATTGCCTCTTCTTTTGATCGTCTCAGTCATCACCCTGATTGGGCAACCCATGATGGCAGTGGCTCAAATCAATTCGCGCCAAATCAAAATCAAAGAAACCATCTGGGGATTCAATGGAAAAATTCAGCCGGGACAGTTCAATCCCGTTTCTATCCTGATTGACAACGGCTCAAATGATGCGATTGACGGCCAGCTCATCCTTCAAAAATCAAACCGGATCATGTCTGCAACTGGAACCGGCTATCACCAGACAGTTTATATCGGGGCCACCGAACGACGCTGGATTCAGTTTTATCCGTACATTGCAGAAAGCTTTCAGCAAACATGGCGACTGCAACTGGTAGATAGCCAAGCTCGAAAGTCGTTTTTGCTTGGCGAAATCAAGCAGCCAAATCTCTCACTCGCCAGCCAACAAAATTCAACTCAAGCAAGTGATCATCTGCAAGCCATCGTGCTGCTGCCAACAGATTTAAGATCCAAAGCCCCTAGGCATCTTAAACCATACCCAGAAGAAATTTTTCCGCCGTATGTCACAGCAACAACCGCCTTGCATACAGTCTTTCTAGACCATTCGCCCGACTGGGACGAACCTCGACAAAAAGCATTCATGGACTGGGTCCGCCTCGGAGGAAATGTCCACATTCTGAAGGCGAGAAACAATCAATACCCTCAATTTCACGACCTACTGACAAACCTAGATCAGCCGTTGTCCACATTTCGTGTGGGCCATGGTCGAATTCAAAAACATGATGTCAGGTTGAATGATCTTTCAGCCCGCGACACAGAAAACGCGATTCGAAAAGGAGCCACATTCGACCGTCGACTCCAAGCTGACTTCACCAGTGAAGACCTAGAAGACAAAAACGAACAGATGCTAACCCGTTGGACGTCATCAGACCTCGACACAGACATGTACCGTCTGATGCAAGAGCGTACTCAGCCAGAACACAATTGGCTTCTGATATTCTGTCTTGCCATCATCTATGTGCTGCTGATTTTTCCCGGCTGCTATCTGCTATCCAAAAAGCGACACTTGCATTTCCTAACCACTTACGCAGCAATCGCCGGGCTATCGCTCGTGTTCAGTGTGATCTTTTTGTTCATTGGTCAGCGAGGATACGGTGAATCAACATGGCTGCAAACCTTGGCCATTGCCAAGGTGGCCGACAACGGAGACCTTTCCATACAACAATGGAACACACTGTTTGTGACTGGAGGCGACCAGTACCAACTTTCTGCTCCCGATAGTCAAGCACTCATGAATGCTGGAATCCAAGGCGACAACACAACCGCACATGTCATTCCAGGCAAAAACGCTCAAACCAGTGTACGTATCCCACCGTACTCAGCTCAATCGCTCAACAGTTCTCGCTACCTAAAAAGTAGTCCTTGGAATCTGACACTCGCAGAACAACAGATTCAGGGAAAACGTCTGACGAGGCTGGTGATTCAAACAGACGATTCATTTCCTCAGGTTGACAAACACACTCGATTGTATGCGATTTCTGGAAATCACATTCACACGCTGAACTACGACGCCAACACCCAGCAGCTCAACCTAACTTCAGCTCGACAGAAGCTGGCAGACTTCTGCCAAGCATCAGATCAGTACAATTTTTGGGGCTGGGATCGTCAGAAAAATCTGGCAACAGATAAAAAAGACAAAGACGAAATTTACTTAGACCAAACCGTTCCCGACATCGTTCATCGCTCACTGCTCGCAGACCATGTTGATTCTCCCAGTCACTTTTTTATACCGCCCGATCGGATTCGACTTCTTGTTTTGACAACGCTTCCCAAACAGCTTGATATGCAAATCAGCCACAATGTTCGCCGCACCGGCTGGGTGCTTTACACACGAGATTTAAGCCTCAATCCGTAAGACAGTTTTGTCACCGGCTTTGAAAGTACGGCGACCTTCTTCA
>CAYTUE010000007.1:45583-57567 GCA_964441085.1 uncultured Planctomycetaceae bacterium | reverse complement strand
CTTCTTCATCACACACTTCTTCGCAGGTCTTCCCTATGCCCTTGCTTGCAGAAACGGAATCTGGAACCGCATCGAAAACTGTTCCCGCAATTCAAGTCACGAACCTGACACATTCGTTTAAAGGTCATCAAGCTTTAAACCAAGTCTCTTTCTCGGTGCAGTCAGGAACTCTTCACGGCTTTGTCGGACCAAACGGAGCCGGAAAAACGACAACTCTCAAATCAATCTGCACCCTTTTAAAATCAGATTACGGCGACGTCAGAGTCTTTGGATTTGATGTCAAACAAGAAGCAATCGCTGTGCGAAAGAAGATCGGTTTTATGCCCGATCACTTTAGCATGTATCGTCAGATGACTGTGTTCGAATACTTAGATTTCTTCGCCGCCGCCTACGGCCTGAAATTACAAGAACGTGACAACGTCATCAACGATGTTCTGACGCTCACCGACATGGCAGGCCGCAAAAATGATTTGATTAGCGGATTATCACGAGGCATGCAGCAACGAGTCAGTCTGGCCCGCGTCCTCGTCCATGATCCCGACCTACTATTACTTGATGAGCCTGCCAGCGGTTTGGATCCACGAGCACGCATTGAACTGATGGACATTCTTCGAGAGCTGCGTCGGCTTGGCAAGACAATCTTCATTAGCAGCCACATTCTGAGCGAATTGGCCGAACTGTGTGACAGTGTCACGATCATCGATCGAGGCGAAGTGAAATTTAGCGGCCCAATGGATTCACTCCTCGACGAAGAGCAAGAAACAACTCGCTTTCGTCTCAGACTGTTAGATCCACCAGATGGTACCGTCGACCAACTCAAACAAATGACCGGCATTCAAACGGCCAGCATTCCAGAATACGGTTCCCGTGGAGAATTTGACTTAGAACTGAATGCGGAGGCCCAATCAAACCAAGTGCTGACCGAAATCTTGGGTTTGAACATTTCCGTGCTGGCATTCAATGTTCATCGAAAACAACTGAACCAAGCCTTCATGGACCTGACGACTCAAGGAGTTCGATCGTGACGGCGGGCAGTCGCAGTCTGTTTAATTGGTCGCTGAGATCAGATTCCAGAGCACTGTATCCTCACGTTATTCGAGTCGTCTTTTGTGTGTTGATTTTATTCATGGTGCTCGCCGCATGGTTGGATTCCGCAACCAGCACCACACCAATGGGCTTAGCCCTGTTTACTAGGATCAGTTACACCAACGTAATCATGATTTGCGTTGCGGGCATCAGCTATTTTGTTTCAGCCGTGACCGAAGAAAAAGATTCGGGGAATCTCGCGCTGTTAAAATTGGCTGGAGCCACGCCACTCACGATCGTGCTAAGCAAGTCGGTCTCACGTCAGATCGCAGCTCTCCTTCTGCTGCTTGTTCAACTGCCGTTTACTCAGCTGGCAGTCACTTTGGGAGGCATCACTCCTCAGCAAGTTCTTGCCACTTACCTTGCGCTTGCCGGATGGCTTTTACTTGTTTCAAACTTCGCTTTATTATGTTCGGTCGTTTGCCGTACCACCGGAAAAGCGGCAGCGTTAGCCACCATCATCACCCTGCTGCTTCTTGTCGCGGGCCCGTGCTTCGATGCCCTGCTCGCGTTGAAAGGCACCAAATGGATGGCTCCGTCTTTCGTGGCGTTGATTCAGTCCTTAAAAGAACACCATCAGCTTCTATTCGTTGGCCCTCGTCTTCAAGCTGTGCTGGCTTCAAACGCACAGGTTCCGTTGATGTCCAATCAGCTTAGTCACAGTCTGATCGGTGGCTTCGTTTGCCTAATTTCCAGTGTCCTGCTGTTCGAACGATTTTCAGAAGAAAGCAAACGGCCAGAGCACGGACGAACTGTAGCAGTCAGACGTATTTTGGTCAGTCGATGCTGGAAGCACGCCATTCTTTGGAAGGATTTTGTGTTTTTCAGCGGTGGAAAAACTGTCTGGTTGGTCAAACTGGTTGCGTACTTTTGTGTGATCTTGGCCTTCGCCGTGTACCAGCAACTTCGCTACCCCACAGCCTCTTTTGCCTTGACTCCATATACAGCCAGCATCGCGTTAATCAGCTTGTTACTCCTCGTCAGTTTAGAATTGCTGATGTACGCGTCCAACAGTCTGTTTCTGGAAATCCATCATCGAACAGCGGCCGACTTACTGATGCTTCCAATTTCTAACTGGAAGATCTTTCAGCAGAAAGCAGCGGCCGTCATTGTTGCAATCAGTCCGGGGATTGTTGCGTCATGCTTGCTGCTATTCACGCACATCGAACTCATTGCGCGCACCGAAAACTGGTTGCCATGGGTGGTGTCGTGGCTGTTGATCACATCATTTTTGGTACACACAAGCGTGCTTCTGTCGCTGTACTTTCGTTGGGCCGCATTGCCGATTGCTGTGTTCGTCACGATTCTACTCTCTCCAATTTTAGCCGGAGCCGTCGCAGGGACGTATGCCACCTTAGGAAGTTTGAGCCAGTGGCTAGGAGCCGCGTTCAGCATGTGCTGGATGTGGTTATTTGTATTACTTCCCATCCAACTGGAAATTTCCAACAGCTGGAGTCGAATTGGACGGAAGTCTTAAGAAAGCAACATTGCGACCTATTTCCAATCGATCTTTCCCTGGTTCTTTTCAACATCTAACCAAACCGAAGCGTGCTGAAATTCGCGAGTGTACACATACCCCTGCTGTTTTGCTGGCCCCTTGGGTGCGCCCAAATTCTTCTTGTATTCAGGCAAAGACTTAAGCCACAGCCCACTTTGGCAAACCCGGTTTTTGCCTCGAACATCGGCACAGTACCCATCATTCAAAAATAGGTAGCTATATTTTTCAGCACACACCAAAAACAAAGCCAGTTTAAAATTCAATTCGTCCTGCTGAATTTTGGAAATGTCATCCACTCGTTTATGTAATTCATCAACACCGTCAGACACACTGCTATCGCCGATCGACATCGTCATGGCAATGATCTTTCCCTGCCGAGCTGACTTTTGAGTCGCCGCGATTCCCTTTGCCAGATAATCAGCTTGGTTTAACTGAGTTCCCGCGGGAGTAACAAAACACTCCAGATAAGACCCGTCAAAATAATTCATGAATTCCACGCCCCCTTCGTCAAACCGGGCTCTGATCATATTCGCAATCATCAGCTTCTTCGGACCAAGAACCTGACGAGTTTCAGTCATCATGTCTCGATAGCCATCAATCGTCTGCTGCTTCTTATTTGGTGGCAATTGCCGTTTCAAATACGACGACAACACCTTGACATTGCCATCTAAAAACACGCCATCCACATACGGGCTCTTACAAACATCCGTCGCGGTCGTCACCCACCACTTGCGCAAAGCTGAATTCGAAGTGTCGTAGGCCTGACATTCATTTCGAATCAATTGCTCCTTGCCTCGCTTATCAATCAGATACCAATTCGGAATGTCGTCAAGCTGCTGATCGAAGCTGTACCCTCCATAGTGAACAATCACATTGCGATAGAACAACACCTTCGCAGCGGGATTCACCTGCTTAATTGCTTTCGCAGCCTGAATCGTACCTTCGTCCGTCGAACCATAAGTGCGAGACCCCGTTGTCTTTTCCAAGGTAATCAAAGGGAACCCGGCCAGGAAATCCAATTCCTCAGCGGTGAACGCATCCACCTTTCGAATATGCATGTAAAGCGGGAGAGTGTCCCAGCGAAAAGCTGGCATTCGATCGTCCAATTGACGTTCACTCGAATCGTCGACTGCATTTTCATCTGTTGAATCCGACGCAACACAGGACGATACTTGGTTCAACCCAAGAGCAAAGAATACAAAACACACAAAAAACATTTTGAACATCGTCAACGACCTGATTTTGAATAAATTGTGAGAAGCCCCATGATTCACAAACGCAGCTGCGCCGTAAGCGCAGCTGCGAGAGTCATGATGGCGCGGTTCATACGGGCATGGCGAGGCACAGGATTGTGCGACCGCTGCATGACTACTCAACACGTTGAACTTCACTGTGATGCAAGAAATTGTTGGAATCCACAAACAAGAATCGATAGTTTTGAACCCCCTTGGGAATGACAGCGATGATGGAATGGCCATCAACACTGATCGTTGCGGCGTACTTCATGCCCAGCCGCTCTGTTTTGTGATTGTCCGCCACCGCTTCGCTGCCCTGCCCCCTTCTTTGCATCCTGCGTTCCAGCTGCTTCTTGCGCTTCTGTGCTTCCTTGGAAGTCGCCGACCCACCGCCATAAATCACATGTGCTTCTTTAATACTTGGCCCCCCGCTTTTCACCGTCAAAGTTGCTTTCTGCTTGGATGCACTCAACGACAACCTTGCGATTTCTGCAGATGCAGTCTTCTTTGCTTGATAGGCGGGATTTCGATACGGCATTTCCGCATCGTTGGCCTGTAAATCAGCATCAAGCTTTGCTGCTAATCGTCGGACAACGGCAGCAAATTTCGGTTGTTTGGCAAGATCATTTTGCTCTTCCAAATCCAATCTCTGACCGTCCTGATACAGCTGGTACAATTCATAGTCGTTCGAATCGTACCGCCGATACATTTTGAAGTCTCCTTCTCGGATTGCAGACTTCATTGCCAAAGGACCGTTGTGCGGAAAATGCCAAAACAAATGAGTTCGTTCTTGGCCTGAATGATCTGTGACCACTTCACTTTTGCCTGTTAAGACGTTCGAAATATCCAACCCACTTAACTCATCAAACTGATCATCCGCAATCTTTGCTCCTGTGAGTTTAAGGATGGTTGGAAAGTAGTCCAGTTGATTCACCAATCCATCAAAGCGACTACCACCCACGATCCCAGGGCCAACGACAACCATGGGCACACGAATGCCGCCTTCTTCGGGATGTTTTTTTCCATACTTCAACGGGGCGTTGTCTGAAATGATTTCCTTGCCATGAATTTCCGCACCGCCGTTGTCTGACGTGAAAAAGAGATAAGTCGTGTCAATCAGTTTTTTGCCGGGACTGCGAGGATCATCTGTCTGCTTAAGATATTCAACCAGCCGACCAAGACTCCAATCGACCGTTGTCGTCATTGCCGCAAAATACGGATTCTGCTGACCTTCTCGTTTCATGTCGCCCGGTGGCAAAGGAAACGGCAAATCAAACTTGTCACAGTAGTGCTGCAATAATTCCCCATTGCGGGTCAACACGGGCCAATGCACCATCCAGTGGCATAGATTTAAAAAGAACGGTTGCTGCTTGCTGTCGTCGATGAAATCGATGGCAGACTGAGTCACTTCGTCAAAGGGATACGAAATTCCGTCGGGATTCTGTTTGCTGAAGGGAGCATACTTTTTCTTGCTCAGTGGATAGGTGGAATCTTTTGACGTAGCAAAACCTTGAGTACGGTCATCCATTCCTCGATGAACGCCTCGAGTCTGATTCACAAAATCAAATCCATAGCTGGCTGCCGTTAAACCCACATGCCATTTCCCAACATGTCCCGTGCGATAGCCGTTTTCCTTCATGGCATCTGCCAGAGTCATCAAATCCAAATCGAGATGAGATTGCAAATACGGAGCCAACAGGCGTTCCTTCGTACGGGCCGTGGGCATTTTACCAAGATCAACATGGGTGAGCTTAATTTTGGCAGGATGCTGCCCCGTGATGATTCCCGCTCGCGAAGGGGAACACGTGGGAGCAGGTGAATACGCTTCGGAAAACGTCATTCCCGCCTTCGCAAGTTCAACCAAATGGGGCGTTTCATAGGGGCAAGGCTTGTCCACATCATCGATCTGAACATCCTGCCAACCCAAATCATCAACGTAAAAAATAATGACGTTCGGTGGCTGAAACGCGGTCGCTGATTGAACAAGAACAAGAAGCAACAAAGGGGACAGTTTGAATGGCATTGGTAAAAATTTCATTGCACTTTCAGTGGGTAAAATCGAATCGAAGATGAGGCCCTTGGATCACAGGATTTCATCATTCTTAAGTTAACCGTCTCTCGTCTTCTTCTCTCGTCTCTCGTCTTGTCTTGGCATTGGCCTCATCCACTCTCAGCGTTGCTAGTTTGTTTAACATTCATCTCAGTGAAAAATTCAGCATATAAAAATTTTGGGAAGAAGTCCTGCCTTCTTCACCATACTCGTCGCCGATCTTTTCAATCAGTTCACAATACACTCAGCCGCAAATTGAAGCGAGCAAGTATTCGAAGAACAATACGTTGAAACAGGACTTCGACTGCCAAGCCAACGACAGTGTGAGAAGAATCAAAGTCGTCAGCCCAACCAATTGCAAAGAAGTACGATGCTGGTGTTCCCCCGTCTTCATCAGTTCGTCACAGACTGGTGATCCTTGCGAACGACCTTCAGGGTGTTATGCTGTCGAACCGATAGTAAGACAATTGAATTCAGCAAGAGGCACTGCGATGGGCACATCTTCTTCCGCCGTTTTGGAAACTGACTCTTCCGTAAAATGGCTGCCCACAGATAAAGACTACACGGTGGCTTTGATTGACGGCAAACTTCAGTGCCGTAACCCAAAGGGAAAGCAACTCGCGTCCATCCCCAAGTGGTTGAAGGATTCCGACCTCGGACAAGAATTATTAGCCGTTCGAGACTGGCTGAAAGAACATCAGCAAGAATGCCAAAGTAAAGCCGAACTGTGGATGCTTAGGTCTCTGCCGGTTCCTCGCAAAGTGTTGGCATCGGTGTGGGCCGACCCAACTTGGCGAAATTTGTTGATCAACACGGTCGTTGTTCCAACAACCAAAGCAGGCGCAAAACAAAAATCAATCGATCAAACGGCGGCCGGATTTTTGAAAGATGTCGACGCAAAAAAAGGAGTCGGTATCGTCGATGCAGACGGCGAGACTCAGTGGCTGAAGTCCGACACCATCGCCATTCCACACCCTATTCTGTTGGATGATCTGGATGACTTTCGAGAACTGGCGGTCGAACTGCAATTTGAACAAAGCTTGGATCAGCTGTTTCGCCAAACTTGGTCACCCACAGATCAACAGCAAAGCGGCACGTCGATCAAAGACTTTGGTAACGGCAAGTTCGAAATGCTCACTCATGCTTTAAGCCTGTGTCGACGGCTGGGCTATAAAGTGAGTGGTGGATACGCGTGCTGCCCTGTCTGGGAAAGCGGCAAGCTGTTGGAGGCTCGATACTGGATCGGAGCCGAATACCCAGAATCCGAAACCTACACCGACGAACTGATGTTCACCAACGAATCAGACACCGCCGTTCAACTATCAGATGTCGGCCCTGTTACGTTTTCAGAAGGCATGAAAATGGCAGCCGCCATTTATGCCAAACGAGTTGTCAAAGACGAAGAAGAAAATTGATCCATTCGGCAAATCTCAATTGCCAATTCACTGAAGTCGCCGAACTTCGGTGGCAGACGACTGAACCTGTGGCAGAACGAACGACGAATTGCATCTGTTACACATCACTGGCCAAAGCCCCTTTCATCCCTTGCAGGAAACCTTCCCATGGCAACCCCCGCACAGCTGCTTGAAGCCGGAGCTTTCTTACCCACCACTGCAAAGTTGAAAGAGAACGACGGCATCGACACAGTCAGTGCTCGCAGCTACACGCACCCAGCCTTGGCGGATCCCATCGTTCGCTTAACGGCCGATAACTTGGCCACGGGTGACGACATCATGATGGAATTCCTCGGATTCAGCGAACCCACAGTCGCTGGGCCGATCGCCAAACAGCGACGCCAAGCACTGGGCTTTCCCGGTTGGGCGCTGGTGCATGATCCAGACCATGCCAAATATGCGTTAGAACTGGTCAAGGAATTCCGAAAGGAAATTCGCCGAGCCAACTCAAAGCCTGGTCATGCGTGGGAAGGTCTCACCGAAATTGCCAATCGTTTGGGCAAAAGTGTGGCTCATTTCCTGCCTTCATTCTGGGAACAAACGGGGCGAGAATTCATTGCCGTGGGCAACGCAACCTATGCGTCTCGAGCATTCGGTAAAGCTCGTGAAGCCGAAAGCGTGCATGGTCTGTCCGTTGATGAAAACCTGCGTCAAGATTCATTCTTAGAATTTGCCTTGGCGGGCTGTGTCAGTGCCAAAGCGTTAACTCAATATGGCAAAGACCTGCTGGTAGCTCATGAACCAATCGCCGCATGGGAGTTCATGAAAAACTTGACCGTCCGTCGTACGCTCGGAGGACTGCCTCCATGGACCAACGCTTGTAAAGATCTGGCCCCATTGATCAAGGCAGCCGGCAAAGATCCCAAAGAAGAACTCCCCGCCCTGTTGGAACTCATGATTGAAAGCCCATCGATGAATCGGGCTGCCATGGGTTTTTGGAAGTCTGCATCACCCCACATCAAAACTCTTGCGACCAACAAACCGAAAGTCGCCGGAATACTGCTCAACCTGATTCCAAAAGCTTCATCGTGGTCAGATCCCGAAATCTGGCAGTGGCTAGAGAACTTAAAATCGTGGGGAATTCTTGAGAACGCTTGGAAGACAGACATTCCGGAAGAAGCGGGCCCCAACGATGGCCCCGCCGCATGGTTTCATAGGTTGCTAGAAGCAAATGCTAAGTGTCCTCAAATGGCCTACGACATACTCATCGAAATGGCCGACCGACTGATCGCCGACAAAACACCGGTGAATTTGTATACCAGTTACCGCTGGACGAAAGACGATCAGCGAGTTGATCTGGACCTGCTGGATCTGGCATTGTCACTGAAAATCCCTGTCGCTGATCCAGCGGCAAATTTGGAAATTGACTTAGTACATTGGGCAATCAATGCGACAGGAGATAAAGGAGCGAAGGATCGTCCTCGAGATCCTTTGTTTGTAAAAAATGACAAACGCTTCACTCAAACTTTGTTTGATGCCGTCGATCCTGCATTCGGCAGTGCAGAATTTGAAAATGCGGCCATCGGCAAGGAAGCACTGAAAGAAGCTCGAGAAGCATGGTTATTAACAACACTTAATCTGCTGTGCGGTGGAGGCATGCCAGACTTCGATGACAAACAAGCTTCGTTCGTCAAAAAGACTCGCCCAGAAACGTTTCAGGAATTCCCCAAAGCGGCGGCGAAGCTTAAGAAGCTTGATCCCATTCCAGCACTCATCAATACGCTACAGACTCTGATTCCGACAGAGTACGCTTGGCCGAAACTGGAAGAAGTCGTCGATTCATTCAACGGACCACACAAGTTAACAGACGATCTGAATCTCCCTAAAAACAAGCTGCTCATTTGCGGATCATTCCCGGACGCCATCGTAAGCGATGGAATCAAAGCCGTTGTTGTGCGAGGCGACGAAATAATTTTCGAAGCAGAACTGAATCTCCCCAAAAACAAAAAGCTCATCAGCTTGCAGTACTTAGATTCCGATTTAAAAGTTGTCGCCGAACATGATTATCGAGCCGAACACTTCTGGAACAGTAAACCGAAAGTATCAGACACAGCCTACAGCAACAGCAAAAAACACCTGACAGATCCCGTCATGCATCTGACAGACGGAGGAACATTGACTGGTCAGTATGTCATACATGCTGGTGATTCAGAACATTTAACTGAAACGGATCCAAGCCCCTTCCTTCATGATGGGAACGACTATTGGAAATATGGCTGGGATGAAAATTACAACGAACTTTCCTGCCGAGAATACGATCCAAGTACATCAGAAACAGGCCGTAAATCTCTCCCTAAGTTCTTCGAAGACTTTGCCAAACACGGTACCAAATTGAATCTGCACAATATGCAGTTACTAAGCTACCCGGGCCTTGTTGACCATTCACCACTGGGCGCAGTTAAGGGAAACATTGGCTTTCGTGTTCGAAATGATGAAGCGGGAAATCACGAATGCGAATCCATCGACGGGCGAACATGGTCTGGTACAAAAAAACAAGACCACCCCAGCGCGCTGTTGCAACAACCAGGCACTCAAAAAGTGCTCCCGATGATCTTCCAAGACTCCTATCGAGGCTTTGAAGGGAGTGTGCTTTCGGCTGATGGAGAATTCCGATCAGTCGTGTTTTCTGATCATCATGACACGTACTTCCAAGGACATGCCACGACCTACCCCGGCCCATTCTGGCACGTTTTGAAAGTTCGAGACCTTGCGACTTCAAAACTGCTCCGCAAAATCACTCGCAAGCAGGCTCAGACACTGGTGGACGCTGCTGCCAAGGACATGCAACAGAAGAAGTCTAAATCTGACAAGACCGTCAGTGTCAAAAACCTGAACGACGCCATCAGAAAGACATTCCCAAAACTCAAAGACAGTCGGCTTCAAGAAGGCATCCGTTCGATCATTCTGAGATACGAACGACGCAGTAGAGAACTGCAACAACAAATTGAAAACCGAGATCCCAAGAAGGCAGGTAAGACAAACGTACCGAACGTCGAAGACAAAAAAATCGTGGCCACCATCCGGCAGTTGGGCAAGCATGTATATGGTTCCCAAGCCATCAATTTGTCAGCGGGAATCGCTGATTCGGCCGCATTTCTGCGAGGCGAAACCAAGTCTTTTTGTTCGTCCATGGCAACCGTTCCCATTGTTGCTGCGTTGCTTGAGCACCTGCCAGCAAAAATCTGGAGCCTGTTCTGGAAGCAAGAAGACGAAACGCATGATGAATGGAGAAGCACATTTCAATGTGTGTTGGATGCTGGGCTGTGTGATTTACCCGGCAGCTTTCGAATGTTCACAATAGAATCCAAAGACACTCTCCCATTTCCTGTCCCCAACCAAGATGACGAAGAAGAAGAAGAAGAAGACAGTGACTTGGCCTTCAGCTGGATCAAAGGACAGTCACGTTTTCTGATTTCGAAAGACTGGCGCAGCTACACGATTTTGGAATACAGCAAGACGGGAGAGTTCATTGAATTAAAGGGAGTCAAGCAAGATTCCGATAACACGGCTTTCGCCAACCAGTGGTCTGGAAAGCAACTCAAAGAATTCCTAGCAGGCTCTGCAAAGCATCTGCGGCAATATCCCAAACTTAGCCTGATCAGTGAACTGGCAGCAGACTTAAAAATCAGCGTGGCCGAAGTTTCATTGATCTGGTTTGGCTTTCCAAAGCTGGATGCCTACGAAGCCAACTTCATGCCGAAGCACTTGCGTACTGCGATGAAACTGAAAACCAAGGAAGCCTCGGCAGCAAAAGAAGCCCTAAAAATGATTGAACCGGAAGTTCGTATGGACTTATTGGTTGAAGCCCTAGATGGGCAGGTCGCCGAACTATGGCAAGACCCACCAGTGGCCTTCGGGCAACGGTTGAAAGCCGCATATCAAAAGGCACAGCCCGACGTATCCTTGATTCCCACAGAACACAGTGAAACTTTTGGCAAATTGCTGGGCTACGGTGCAAACAGATCGGAGCTAATGAAAGCTCTTAGTTCTCCAGCAGACCATCCTGTATTTTCACCAAAAGTGAAAAGCAGTTTTCAGTTGGACAAAGACAACACAGAGCTCGTGCATCGCCCTGCGGAAGCAAATTTCACTGCGGAAATCCTGCAGAATTCAGCACTTTGCATCGCTTGGCTTTCCTACATTCTACCGGTCGGCCATTCGTCATTGGAAAAGCTGCAGCCACTGTATGAAGCTTTGGTAAAGGCCCTGTCCAATCCCAACTTGCTGATCGAAGCAAACGCGTCATACCTGTGGGAACTGGAAGACGACAAAGCGCGTAAAAACCTAATTGCCGCTGTTTACGGTAAACTAAAACGCCAAAAAGGAATCCTGATCGCAGACGATGGCACTGCGGTCGCCACTTTAACGAACAACATGGCTCATCGAGCATTTCGCCCTGCGAAGCTTGCCAAAGCGGCCGACTACCAGAAAGCCCAACAACAACTGGATGCCAGCGTCACTAAAGAATATGTGCAACGCTGTGATGCGATCTGGCTGACGAAACTGGTCCGAGAAAAAAACTTCTCTACGATCGTTTCGCGACTGCAATCGACCAAGGTCGCCGAAGGTCAGTACGAAACAAATCCCGTTCACTCGTGCCCTGCCCTTATCAAGAAGGTGGCTAAGAAAGCGGCCAAGTCGAAAGAACTATCCGATGAAGG
>CAYTUE010000007.1:28180-45483 GCA_964441085.1 uncultured Planctomycetaceae bacterium | reverse complement strand
CACACTTTGTTTGAAGCCGGCTGGAAACGAATCACATCGGGCGATGAACCACGATACGAGGAAGTTTAAAATGGCGAAAAAAAAGGCGGTTCGTAAAACGGCACTCGCTGCCAACACGGACGAAAACAACAGTGCTTCAGTTAACAACAGAAAAAACGGTTCACCCGCTTTGCCTGAAGATCTTAGCAATGCTCGCCAGTCTCCACCGGCCGAAGAACGCTATGCCAAAGAACTTGAGTTTCTAGAAGCTCAAGATTCGGGGCCCAAACCTGCTGGCTGGAAGTTGTCTCCGACTGCCATCGTCACCTTCATCTGTGGCTCTGGAAAAGACAAACTCAAACGTCCCAAAGGCGGTCCCTCAAGCGACCTGCCCGCTTCCATGACCATCAGCGAAAAGTTCGTTGGTGACCGAGCGATCGTGGAACGCTGCGTGGTGACATTGGCGGGTGAGCGAGGATTACTACTGGTGGGCGAACCGGGAACAGCCAAGTCGATGCTGTCCGAACTTTTATCAGCCGCGATTTCTGGCACCAGCGATCTCACCATTCAAGGAACCGCCGGTTCAACAGAAGATCAGTTCCGCTATTCATGGAACTATGGACAACTGCTGGCTTCCGGTCCAAGCCCCGAAGCACTGGTACCGTCTCCCATGTATCTGGGGATGCAACAGGGAAAAATTGTTCGCTGCGAAGAAGTGACTCGCTGTCTCCCCGAAGTTCAAGATTCGTTAATTTCTTTATTGTCTGAACGACGGTTAATGATTCCCGAACTAGCTGGCCAAGATACCAGCCTATTTGCTGTTCCCGGATTTAACGTGATCGCAACGGCCAACCTTCGAGACAAAGGAGTGTCCGAAATGTCGGCGGCTTTAAAGCGACGATTCAACTTCGAAGTGATTGCTCCCATCAGCGAACATGATCGAGAAGTCGAACTTGTCAAACGCCAAAGCAAAGCCCTCCTTGAAGAAAGCAATGTGCCTGCCACTGTCGATGAAGGTTTGCTGGATCTTCTGGTCACCACCTTTCGAGACCTTCGAGATGGCCGCACCGTCGAAGGCTGGTCTGTTGAAAAACCGGGAACTGTGATGAGTACAGCAGAAGCGGTTGCCATTGCAGCAGCGATTGGAAGACAAACAGCCTACTTTCCATCAGACATCGATCCGCTCAGCCTACTTCCCGGACAGCTGCTCGGTGTTGTCCTGAAAGACGAAGAAGCAGATCGAGGACGATTGTTGGCCTATTGGGACAGCGTTGTTAAGCGTCGAGCAAAATCGGGAGACCGATCTTGGAAACGCTTGGTTGAACTGCGCAGCGTACTGGAAGAATCCTAACCAGAGCACCTTATCACTAGCTCATTGCCAACCGACTGCCACCTCACACAGAAACGCCATCAATGACGGACAAGATTGCTCATGCTCCCTGATGAACTTAATCCAGACGGTGTCGTCGACCGTCTTTATCACTGTTCGCAACCGTACCTGATTGGAATCCGTCACCATTCAGCCGCACTTGCCAAGTGCATGGTCGACCTTCTGGAAGAACAATCACCTGATGTCATTCTGCTAGAACTGCCTCCTGAATTTGAATCTTGGTTACCATGGCTCGCTGATACTGAAACGAAGGCTCCTGTAGCACTCGCTGGGTGCCCCAAAGACGCGACGTCTCGACTTAGCTTTTATCCATTCGCCGATTTTTCGCCCGAACTGGTCGCCATTCGATGGGCGTTCAAAAACAACGTGCCCATCGAACCAATCGACCTACCAATCGCCAATCGGCACTCAGATCGCGAAGTCACTGATGCGGCATCTCACAACTTACTGCCGCCCCTGCTGCGAAATGCAGAATGCCAAGACACGGGGCAACTTTGGGATCGTCAAGTTGAAGCTCGAGCCGGTCATTCCACGGCCGAACAAATCCGACAAGCCGCGCTACTCTTTGGCTGGACGTTGCGATGGAACCAAAAGTCGGTGTCAACATATGATCGGCGTCGCGAACACTCGATGAGATCCTGTATCGCCAAACACGAAGGCAGCCGCTTGGTGGCTGTAGTAGGTGCTTTCCACGCAGCCGCTCTTCTTGCAGAACCCGCATTGTGGTCTCCTGTTGACGACGAAACGCCCGAAGATTCACAGACACAATCGATCAATGACGCTGAAATTGCGACGGCTTTGATTCCGTATTCATTCGACCAACTGGATGAGCGTTCCGGCTACCCCGCTGGCGTTCGAGATCCCATGTGGCATCAAGCGGTCTTCGAAAGTGCTTCCATCCAACAACAACAGCATGCCGTCGCAGATCTTACTGTTTCCATCTGCCGACACATGAGATCTGCCGGCCATCCGATGAACGCTGCGGAAGGTCAAGAAGTCGTGCGAATTGCAAAAGATCTGGCGACTGTTCGTGGCTACCAAGTCGCCAGCCGACAGGAATTGCTAGAAGCTTTACAGCTATGTCTGAGCCAAGGGCAAATTTACGGGATTGGCAAAGCAGTCGCGACCGCCATGCAGTCGGTCTTGGTGGGAGATCGATCTGGTTGCTTGCCAGAAAACATTCCTCGGTGCGGCCTAGAACCTGTCATTGATGATCTTTTGAAACGCTACAACTTGCCCGCAGCAGACACGATCGGTCAACAAAAACGCATGCGACTGGATCGATTGCGCAAGCGACTGGACCGAGCACGTGAAATCATCTTTCAACAACTTTGTGTATGCCAAATTCCCTACGCGACAGCTCAAACAACAGACACCGCGGCTGGGCGTGAAAACCTAACATCTGTCTGGATGCTGGAATGGACCAATGCCACAGCTGCAACAATCGCTTTATCTGCCAGCAAAGGAGTCACCTTAGAACAGGCTGCACGCGGCACACTCACCAGCCGACTTCCCTCCGATATCACAGACTATTCCATCGCAGAATTAACGACATTTGAAACCGCAGCAGAATGTGGGTTCCACGATCTGGTGAATCTGGGCCTCACATGGATCACAGGTTCGTTTGCTGTCGCCGCATCGTTGTCCGAATTGGTGCAGGCGATGACTTTTCTCGATCGACTGACAGCCGGTCATATCGCCGGTATGCCGAACGACATATCATCCTGCCCTACTGAGATGTGCCAAGTCTTTCAGCCTTCTGCTGATACTGACACTCGCCCCTTGCTTCAAGCCGCTATTGCTCTGCTGGATGGATGCCTTGGATCAGAAGACGGAGCCGATGTGAGCGGGCTTCTCGATTTAATTTTGTGGTACCAGCAACAAAACGATGTGCATCCCATTGATGCGGGACGGCTGCTTTATTGCATCCGAAAAATGCAACAAAACGGCAGTCCCTTGATGCAAGGAGCTGCCACAGCTGTCCTGCTGATTCTAGAACAAATCGACCAAGCAGACTTTCATCAACAAACCAGTAGCTGGTTCGATGCAACCGTATCCAGCCACGGACGCCAGCAACTGGCGGGGCGTTTACAAGCCATGCTGATGATCATTGGGCCTCGACTGATGTCTGATTTCAACGACTTAAATGGAATCGACAAACGTCTTCAGGAATATCCAGATGCTGATTTCCTTCAAGCCCTTCCCGCAGCTCGAAAAGGCTTTTCAGATCTGTCACAGCAGCAGAAAAAAGTTCTTCGTCAGCTGATCCAAGATCGATACTCGACTGATTTCAGCCAAGCCACAGGCACCACTCGCTACCAAACGTCTCTCACGGCAGCGGAACAGCAAACAATCTTCGAAGCAGACCAGGCGGCAGCCATAGCGCTCAAAAAACTGATACCCGACATGGTGTTGACTGACGATTTCACCACGATTCCAGACAACACCGTGCTGGATGACACAGACATAAAAAATTCCACAACAACCACTCAACACAGCCTGTCAATCACAGATCGCTGGAGACTGATTCTGGGTGACAACGATGCGGAAATGAGCCCCGCAGCTTGCCGAACAGCCTGTGCATTAGACGAACTGTACGGGCAGGCAAATCGCACAAAAGAAGAAGCGGGAAGCCCGCTAGGAAATCGAGGAGGACAAGAGCAAGGCTTTCCCAGTACTCGAGAATGGAACGATGAACTCAGCCAAATCTTCCCAGACGATGTTCGTGAGGAAGTATTAGGAGACTCGCTGTTGCAAGGACGCAACGCGGCTTTAGAACTGCTCGACCATGACCAAGTTCGTCCGTCAGTTGAACTCCTAGAACAAGTGCTTTCGTTGCGAGGAAACCTGCCCGAACATCAAACAGAAACACTGCGAAAATTAGCTAAACGCATCACCGAAAAGCTGGCCAAAGAATTGGCAACTCGCATGGCCCCTTCACTCACCGGGCTATGCACGCCTCGACCAACTCGACGACGCACCAGCAAGCTCGACTTAAAAAGAACCGTACTTGCAAATCTGCATACTGCTCGTACAACAGCAGAAGGTCTTCGGCTCGCCCCGGAAACGTTCTACTTTCAGCAACCCGCAAAACGAAGCGTCGACTGGCACATTGTTTATGTGCTAGATATTTCAGGTTCTATGGAACCATCTGTGATTTACAGTGCCATCACAGCCGCCATTTTTTCTGGACTCCCCGCGGTCAGCGTCAGTTTCCTTGCCTTCAATACCGAAGTCGTTGACTTTTCAGGAACCGTTGACGATCCACTGCAAATGCTTCTCGAAGTCCAAGTGGGAGGCGGAACATCCATCGCAACGGGCTTACAAGCTGCTCGAGAAAAAATGACTGTGCCGTCTCGAACAATCGTTCTGCTTGTCACAGATTTCGAAGAAGGCAGTAGCGTCCCTGCTCTGCTCAATCAGGTTCAGGCTTTGACAGATTCGGGAGCCCGAACACTCGGATTGGCCGCACTATCGGACGATGGCAAACCTCGCTATCACGCAGGAATTGCTCAACAAGTCGCAGCCTGTGGGATGCCAGTTGCCGCTCTTAGCCCCAATCAATTGGCTCGCTGGGTGGGAGAACAAATTCGATGACCGACCGACCCACAATCTCCGCAAACCAACTCGCCGACATCAACGAATCAGCAGCATCTCGCCTGCTGCGAAAGTTTGACAAGAATCCCGCCATTGCGGATTCTTGGAATTGGACGGTTAAAGATGGCCAGTGGAATATCGCTACCGATTCAGAAACTGTCCAAATTACAAATGCTGTCGTCCGCTCACTTCAAGAGATCACGTGTTCGTGTCTGTTAAGCCCCAAGTGCTTTCACGTGCTGGCTGTCAGTAACTGTCTGGCAATTGCTGACCAAGAAGCACAACCAGCGTCATCCGACGAAAACCATCAACACAGTCCTGATCAAACAACTGAAGTGACCAACGAAGATTCTGTTGATGGCACGCTCACTGCCGATCACATTCAAGCAGCCAATATGATGCAGCTGGCAGTGGCCGAAATTCTGAGCAGCGGACTTCGAGCCACCGGAGGTTCGATTCAGTCGAAATTGCTTCGGGCCATCCATGAATGTCGAGCCACTGGGTTGCACCGACTGGCGGCTGCCGGACTTCGGCTCATCAATTTTGCTCGCTTAGCTCGCACAGGAAGCGAAGAATTTCTATCCACGCAAGCAGTACAAAGTGCGCACGAAGCTTTGCTTGTCGCTCACCAAATCACGGGCGGCCTCTCTTCGATCTCGCCAAAATGGATTGGAACGGCTCGCCGTCGCTACCACCCTGTTGTCAGTTTAAAACTGTTTGGACTATGCTGCGAACCAGTCCTGACAGCCAGTGGCTACGCTGGAGTGATCACTTGGATGCTTAGCGAACAGGGTGATGTCGTTTCAGTCAGTGACGTGCAACCAGGCACAACAAGTCGAATTCCTCAGGCTTGGAAATCGAATGTCACACTCGCCGGATTAGCACTTTCTCATGCGGATCTCTCACAACAAAAACTGCTGATTTCCAAAGCCACGATTTCAGATGACGGTCGAGTCGGAGGTTCAGATTCTGCAAAGGCAGTGCCATCACAAAGCGATGGTTGGAATTGCCAACCCATTGCCGACCGCTTTGCTGAACCACTCACAACACAAATCCAACGTTACTTTGATCAACAAGATGCAGTAGGAGCAATCGCCCGTGAAGGCGCGGGACTGATGTTTCTCACAGGAACCGTGTGTGGATATCACGACTGCGATTTGATTCTGCAGATCGAAGAAGAGATTCAAGTCCGGCTCACAATAACAGCAGACACCAAAGACTTACCATATCGAGACAACTTGACGTTACTGTGTCGAGCTCCCGGTTTACAAATCCAATGCCTCTGCCGACTATTACCCCTCCAACCGGGACACTTTCAACTGCTGTCAATCAGTCCCCCCAAAGCCAACGAACCAAGCATCAACCACACGGCAGAAGATTCAAACGACATTCCGACTCTACAAACGAAATCGGGAGTTCACATTGATCTGGGATTGGAGACTCTGCGGAGATCTCAACTCAGTTCTGCACAAAAAGAACCCGTCCTCGCGGTTGAATTTTCATCCAAAGACTTACTGAATCCGAACGCGAAAAGCACGCAGACCGAAGGAATCCTGAGTGCTTGGCTACAAGCCATTGTTCTGGGAGGACGCCACGCACTGTCACGATCAACCATCAAACGATGCGTTCAAGATGCACAACACTTGAAGTCGAACTTTCAGCCGACTGCATCACAAGCTCTGAAAACGCTGGCTCAGCAAGCGATCAATACAGAAACAACGTTCGATGGCCTGCGATTTCCCGCAGATTCCACTCACTTAGCCAAAGCATGGCTGGCTGCGGCGGTTGTTCAAAACACGGCCCATCAGCATCAACAACATGCGGCATGGCAAACATCAGTGGAATCTGAATCCAGCGACTTAAAGTGAAATCAAATTAATCATCAGACATCCCGCCGAAAACTAGGGAGGATCGTGTCCGCCAGGATGCCAAGGATGGCACTTTAAAAGACGCACGGCTGTCTTCCATACTCCTCGAATCAGTCCGTACTTCTTGAGTGCTAAAATGCTGTACTGACTGCAAGTCGGATGAAATCGACAGCGAGGGCCGATCCAAGGGCTGATGAATTGCTGGTAAATCCGAACCAGACCAATGGCAAGAAGACTGGGGATTCGCACAATGTGCTGCAACCAAGTCATTCTGCCGCACCTGAATCCAAACGACGAACCAGCTTGGCCACCAAACGCTTCAATGATTTCTGGTAGTCGAATGTGGTGGAATCTGGTCGCTGTCGAGGAACCAGTACCAGATCGAATCCATCAGGAAGTTCGTGCTGTAGCAGCCGAAAGGAGTTTCTAAGCAGTCGCTTCTTGCGATTTCTGGCCACTGCGTTGCCGTGCTTCTTGGAAACACTGACCCCCAAGCGACTTTGTGACAACTGATTCGCCATCATAAAAACTAACAGATGACCATCGCCAGCGCGCTGTCCTGTATTGTAGCACCGACGAAAATCGTCGGTGCTTTTCATGCGTTGAACGGATGAAAACTTAAAGGAAGTCACTGGGATACTCTGTTCATGTTTCTGGAACTCTTGATTTGCCAACCCTTCGCGTCAGGTTTGATCACTGCAATCCGTGTGACCAAAATCGAAACGTCTGAAGTGCTGGTCAATATGACACATACGTTAGAACAATCTGGGATAAAAATCAGCCCGGCCTTTCCTTTGTGCCAGATTTCTTTGCACGAGCGCAACGTCAATTTCTCATTTCGGGGTCACTGGGTTTGCCAACATTCAGGTGAGCCATCAGAAATCGAAGCAATGTGCTAGTTCCCCAAGCCCGACCCACCTCCAGAATTCTTCCGCACACCAGAATTCCACGTAAAAGCACAATTGTCGCAGCGATAGACAATTTGCTGTCGACCATCTGCTCTGCAGGCCATTCCACAATCGGGACATTCCGCCTTCAACAAATGCTCAAGCAGGTACTTCATCACGAGGTAGCCGATTCCGTAGCCGATCACCAAACACACCAAAGCAACACTCGAAAAATCCAATGTGTTCAACACGATGACGGCGACAATCATCGCGAAAAAGTTTCCACACCAAATGAAAAGCTGCGACACAGCAAGATGCGTGCGAAGTTTCATGGTTAAAATCCTAGGACAAGCCAAAACCAATCGGGTTCGATTTCCAACCACCGGCCAAAGCGGAACGGTGTCCACGGAGGTAGACAATGACAGGAACGGACTCCCAGTCGTATAGGATGAAAAAAAATCACTGATCTTGTGGATGTCTTCCTTATTCCAATCGTCAGTCAACATGCCAAAAAAAATTCGGGGCTCACTTTAAGCGCAATATCCTGAAGCAGAAAGCGAATCCCGTTCGGCTGATGACAACTTCAGTCCTTGTCGTCTGGCATTTGCGAAACTAAGTCAACAAATTCGCTGTCATTCAAAAGCCGTCTGCATCAGAATCTGTTTGGCGTTGCAAACACAACCAATCATCACAACCTTTCGACAACAGAAAGCATTCATTTGACACAGCCCGTCGTGGAAATTCAGAAAGTGACCAAAACTTATGACAGCCTCACTGCTGTCGATCGTGTCAGTCTCTCACTCCAGCCAGGCCAGACTTTGGGACTGATTGGCCCCAACGGAGCCGGTAAGACCACCTTGCTGCGGCTGATTTGCTCGCTAGCGAAACCAGATTCTGGAGATGTGCTGATTCAAGGGCGTTCGGTTGTCCACAAACCCAAAGAAGCCAGAAGCCAACTGGGTTTCATGCCAGCCGAATTTGGCAGTCCCGGCAGTCTGACCATTGAAGAATACCTGAACTACTTCGGTTGTCTTCATGGCATTTCAGCCAATCAACGCCCCGCTCGCATCGCAGATGTTTGCGAACTGACCGACTTAAAAGGACGAGAACATCTCACAGTAAAGGGCCTGTCCACGGGCAATCGTCAGAGAGTATTGTTGGCAAAAACCTTGCTGCATGATCCCGAACTGTTGATCCTAGACGAACCTGCCAGCGGACTTGATCCTCGAGCACGAACCGAACTGCGAGCCATCATTCGGACTCTGTCATCACTCGGAAAAACCACGATTATCAGTTCGCATATCCTGCCTGATATCGAAGACATCAGCGATCAAATCGCCATCATGGAAGCAGGTCGCTTGGTGATGGATGGCAACCTTCAGGATTTAAGACAACAAACATCTTTAGAACACCAAGTCATTCGCCTGAAGGTAGAACAGTCAGAAGCGGCAATCAAACTTCTGAACGATCGAACCGACTGCCGCTCGGTTGAAGAAGAAGACGGCTTCCTCGTTTGCACGGTTGAACAACTCGAATCCAACGAACTTTTAACTGCGATGTTGCAGCAAAATATGCGAGTCACCTTCTATTCAGAAGAACAATCGGGCCTCGAAGAAATCTTCCTGAAGACAACAGAAGGGAAAGTGACATGAACATCATTTCCCGCTTTTCAACAATCCTGCACGACAATCCTGCATCAGTAAATCAGGGGGCGACTCGATTTTCTGGCCCCATGGTTGCGACTGCAGGAGTTCTGTTGAACCTGTTTGTCTTAAGCCTGATTTTTCCCTTCCTACTGGAACCGGATGATCGTGACTTTCGAGTGATCACAGAATCGCTCGGGTTTGGCGGACTATTTTCGCTCATCCTGCTCGGAGCCACCTTGGTCATTGCGACAGTGATGATTCCGTTTCGGCTGGCAACCGTATTCCTTGGACCTCGTATTGGCCGCTACTTCGATCAAATTGTCCTCAGCGGAATCTCACCGTTCCGACTGCTGATTGGAAACGTGACAGCTCAGATCAACTTAATTGGACTGCTGCTCTTTCTGCTCCTGCCGCATGTGGTGTTGGCCATCTCCTTCGGTGGTTTTCAGGTCACCATTTTCCTTGGATGTCTGATTCTAATCGTGTCGTATTGCATGATGCTGTCTCTATGCACTCTTTGGTTTTCACTGTACGTCAACGAAATCATCGCTGGGCTTGCGGTGATTTCACTGGTTATGTTTTGTGGAATGCTCGGAGCCATTCCAGCGGCCCCTCAACCCATGCTGATGACTCCTGTCCCCGCGTTTTTACAGCCGGTTTATGCGTCCAACCCAATGCTGGCCAACGACCGCCCCTTTGATTCGTTCTGGCCCGTCTTTGCTGGCTGCCTTACCTGCATGACAGTGATGAGCTGCGTAGCAGCATTGTGCATTCACTTGGGACCGCTGTACGGAATCGTCAAATCGAACAGTACGTTCGGAGAAGTCGTGAAGCCTGGAGACGCCAGCAAAAGAAAACGATTTCGCTTTCGCCTGCATATTCAAAGACCTTCAGAAATCGCCTTTCTGTATCAAAACCGCAGCAGCTTTCTCACGAGACACGAAGGCTTCATTCGTTGGGGGTTGGGCTTTTCTGTCTTGCTGGCGGCCATTGCAATTGTGGAAGGACTGCGCACCTACTTCACGATTGAATTCAGCCAAAACGTGGGCATGAATGATCCGAATTCGAATCGACGTTTTGCTTACGAGTTCCACACCATTGGTTTGGTTCGACACGGCATCACCTTAGCGCTGGGCATCCTTCTGTTTTCCCATGCTCGAAACACAACGTTGCAATCAGTGACAGTGTTTGGCAAAAAAAAGGCGACAGTCAGCACATTAGATTGGACAGGTTTCATCTGTCTGATGCTGCTATCCAGTGCGATCAATATCGGAGTATTTCTAGGTCTCGAACATTCAAACGCCCTCACAAGTGGTTTCTCGTTGATGCCGCCAGCAACACAATCGACCTCGTCTTACTGGAATACAATTCACCTGCCTCGATTGCTATACGAAGGAACGCTCGCTCTCAATTTATGCGGTCTCTCCGCCTACCTGACGCAACGCTGGTTCTGCCAAAAAATGTGGATGAAGCTGGTTGCCTTCTTTTGGACCTATGTCGCATACGGAGTCATAATTTGTGGGCTTCCCGTGCTGCCGCTGTTAATTGTTGACGAATTGTCTTATCGAGCCGCGACTGGGCCAATGCAAACCATCAGCGCTGCCATCGCCATGATTTCTCCTCCTTTGCAGCTGGCTGTCATCGGTGGAGAAACTTCGCCTCGAATTCCATTCCACAGGTTTTGGTGGGTCTTCTATCTGTCACAAGCACTGGTGTTGCTGGTGTTGATTCGATTCTATCGAAAAGGCAACCGCCTTCTTGAGGATGGACTGCTTGATCCATCAGCAGTCAAAACACAAATCGCCAGCCCCTCGGTGGAGACCACAACATGACCAGAATCATTTATGGCCTGCTGCCTCTGCTTGCAGCAATGATTTGTTTACAAGCCCCTGTGCAAGCTCAGGCAATCGATCAGACAGACGCGATTTCGCTGCTGCCCGGGTTGGATATTGAGGCTCGTATTGGCTTGGGAATACCGTCTTCGTCCGAAGAGCCAACAGCCTTCACTGCCTTCATCAGAAACAACACGAATCAGACGATTGAAGGTCGCTTAGAAATTTCAGATCATTGGCGAGGCAGCAAACTAAACTTAGGTGAAATCTATCTTGCCCCCGGTCAGGCAAGACGGTTTTGTGCAATTAAGAATTTCGAAAGGTGGGGCAGCCCGTTACTGGCATTCGTTAGCGAAGGCAAAACCGTTTGGCAACAGCCGCTGTCTTGGGCAGGCTATTCCAACAACAATGCACAAGGCGCTCACAAAGTCGGCATTCTGCATGACGGTCGAACGCAGCATCAGTTCCGTATCGACTTGCCAGTCACGTCAACAGCAATAGTCAATATGCACAGTCGTCCCAATGGCTGGCAAAATAGCATCACCGTCGAATTCACTGAAGCTGGGTATCAAGTTGCAACCAGCAACATCAAAACATGGCAAGTTCCAGATCACTTCGCCCCGCTGGAGTGTCTTCGAGCCATCGTAGCAATCGACAGTGTTAATCCAGATCAGCTGAACGCTGCTCAAATCACAGCCATTGCCCACTGGATTTCAACAGGCGGATCTTTGTATCTTCATTCGCAGGCAACAGAACTACTCGAAAAAATCGAACAAGCACTGCCTTTTGCAATCAGTCCAGCAGTCCTGAAGAACACGTTGTTTGTTCGACGGTGTGGACTGGGTCAAATCGTGCTGTACCCTGACTCACTGTTTGGCAATTCCACAGCCGCAGCCGAAGAACGCATCTATCGATCGATCGCCACTCTGCCTCAAAGCGCCATCCAATCAACGGTTGGCCTTGAAGTCCTCAATCGCCGTCGAAGCTATGGCCGCAATGCGACTCGAGTGGCAATCATGGGTTACTTTTTTGGATACCTCGTTCTGTGTACTGTTCCGATTGTCTTTGTCACAACGAAACTCAAACGCAAAGTCCTTCCCTACACAGTTGGCCTGATTGGAATCGGCTGCTGCACCGCAGCGATTCTGGGTGCCACCTTAAGAAACAGTACAGGCGAGGCTCGGATGTTGACTCTGACTGTACCCGGTGAAAATGGAGGCATTCAATTTGCCGACATTGAAGTTCGATCGACCGGAGGCATTGCCAGCCAAGTGACAGTCACAGGAAAACAGCCCGATCTCCAGGCGGAGTCTCCCAGTCCCCAATCTTATTACCACTATGGAAACCACGGTCAATGGGGCATGACATTTGAAGCATTCGACTGGCGAGCCAACGAAGCAACAGCCAGCAACCGCTATCAACTTCAAGCCGAAATAACCCCGTGGGGCACAAAGCGACTTCGAGCCACCGATTTTCATCCCGAAATGACAACTCCTGATGTTGAACTCAAGCTCGCTGGCGTAAAGCGTCAAACGATGACAGGTGCAATTCACATTCGAAACACAGCATCGACGACCATCAAAAATGTGCAGCTGATCCTTCAAGTGGAATCGGACAGTGAACCAATTGTCGTGGATCTCAACGACTTGGCTGCCAATCAAAAAACAAGCTTTCCTTTGAAGATCAGAAAAAATGCACAAAGTACAGACCTGAATCTCGGCGAGTTATTTTCTCCTTTCAGACTGCCCACCACAACAACGATCCCAAATCAAGTGAGAGCTTTCTTGGTGGGGACTCTTCCCGAATCTTCAGGCCTTGAATTTTCACAGCAAGATTCCAACTTCGAACTTGATCATGATGCTCATCTGTGGATGTATGAAATCCCCGCACAACAGATTCAAACCAGCAAAAAATAGTGTCATCAGAAGAATCAACGACATCTCACCGACGGATCGAAACAAGCCATTTTCAGCGCAACAAAAAACGCCACCACCGAATTGATTCGATGATGGCGTTCTTTTTCAATTGGCAAACGATCTACCAAATCTGAATTCGATCTTCAGGTTTCTTATACAGCTTGTCGCCCGGCTTCACATCAAATGCTTCATAGAACGCATCCAGATTCGTGATGGGCCCGTTGGCTCGAAATTCAGAAGGCGAATGCGGATCCGTGAGCAAACGCTTCGACAATTCAGCGTCTCGATACAGCCTTCGCCAAACCTGAGCCCAGCCAAAGAAGAACCTTTGGGTTCCCGTGGTTTCATCAATCACGGGAGAATCTTGGCCATCCAAAGACAGTTCGTAGGCTTTCAGTGAAATGGCCATTCCACTTAAGTCGGCAATGTTTTCTCCCAAAGTCAAACGGCCATTCAAGGTCTTGCCTGGCATCGCTTCATAGCCTGCAAACTGAGCGACTAAGCGATCGGCCAAGGCTTCAAACGCTTTCTTATCCGCATCTGTCCACCAGTTTTCGAGATTGCCGTCTCCGTCATACTTGCTGCCTTGGTCGTCGAAACCATGACTGATTTCGTGACCGATGACCGCTCCTATTCCGCCGTAATTTACCGCATCATCAGCATCGGCAGTAAAGAAGGGAGGTTGCAGAATGGCGGCCGGAAACACAATTTCATTTTTGCTGGGGTTGTAGTACGCGTTCACCGTTTGAGACGTCATGCCCCATTCTTTTTTATCCACTGGCTTGCCAAGCTTATCAATCATTCGTTGATGTTCGAATTCGGCAGACCGTCGCACGTTCCCCAAGAGATCGTCGGCTTTCACTTCCAGCTTGGAATAGTCTCGCCATTCTTCCGGGTAGCCAATCTTGGGAGTAATCTTGGCAAGCTTGTCTAAAGCTTTTGCTTTGGTTTCCGGTGTCATCCATGACAGATCCTTGATGCTGATTTCATAGGCTTTCAGCAGGTTCGCGACCAGCTTGTCCATACTGCGTTTTGCTTCGGGCTTGAAGTGTCGAGCCACATAGATTTGAGCAACCGCTTCGCCAAGTGCCCCAAAGTCCCCTGCCCCAGCGCCACTGGTTGCGTTAACAGCACGCTTCCAACGAGGCTGTTGTTCGGGGACTCCAGCAAGTTCTTTGCGGTACAGATTAAAACTGGCATCAACGTAGGGCTGACTCAACACCGGAGCCATGGTGCTTAACAAGTGGTATGTCATGTAGGCCTTCACCGTGTCTAATTCTGTAGATGTTGCGATGGGTTCCAATGCTTCAAAGAAGCTGGGAGTCATCACATTGATTTCTTGCAGATCAGGCACACCCACCGCGTCCAAAAACACGGCCCAAGGAATGGAAGCGGCCAACGTGGGCAAATCCGACACCTCATATTTGTTGTATCGTTTTTCGGCGTTTCGCATTTCCGTGCGAGTCCACTGAGCCTTCGCCAGCTTGGTTTCCAGTTCAATAATGGCATCCGCAGAAGATGCATATTCTGAAAGCTCGGCCAATTCGAACAACGTTTCGATGTACTTCTTTAAAGCAGCTCGAGCCTGCGTGTACTTTTCATCATCTTTTAAATAGTAGTCTCGGTCTGGAAGCGATGTTCCACTTTGAACGATGGCCGCCAAGTACTGAGAACTATTCTTGGCATCCGTTGTGACAAAGAAACCAATCGGTCCGCCGACTCCCTGCACCTGCATTCGACCAAACTGTCGATACACGTCTTCTGTGTTTTTCAAGTTACGAATGGCAGTGATGGATTCTTGAAGAGGAGCAATGCCCACTTCGTCAATCACATCGGTATTCATAAAGCTCTTATAAAAGTTACCCACTTTGCGACTGTTCGCATCGGTTGGATTCTTTGCTGCTTCTTCAATAATCGTGCGAATGTTTGCTTGAGCACGATCAGCCAACGCGCTGAACGAACCATAGTTTGACTTATCCGACGGGATGGCTGTATTCAGCAACCAACGCCCATTGACATGCTTGTACAAGTCGTCTTGAACACGCACCTTGCGGTCAAAACCATCGGGATCAATCCCCGAAAACAAATCTTCCGACACGACAGAAGACACAGATCCCAACAACGCGACACTCGCGATGAAACCACGAAACCAACTCATGTTTTTTCATTCACAATCTAGGTGGCAAAGAAGGCAATTCGGCACATCCGAATTTGCCATTGGGCGGCAGTCTAGACCATGCTCTCGAACTTGAACACCAGACTTCACCTTGTGACATGACAGGCTATTTTCCGGTGGAGTGTCACTGGAAGGAATTCAAGCGTTTCGTGGCATGGTTCGTGTGGAGCCAAAACGGTGTCAGGATTCGCAATGCGGTACGGCTTTGCCTCACCGAGACTGTCATATAGCTACGGTAATACGGCTACGGTGGATCAATGGGCCCGTCCCCGACAAAGCTCGCCACCGACCTCAGCCCATTCATTTAAAAATTGTTTGCCACGAAATCGCTTGGAAGCTGTTCTAAGGCTTTCTATTTTGATCAGCTGGAAGTGCTCTTACTCAGAAAGAACAACGGAATGAAACCAGTTTTGAAATCTGTGTGCCTCGTCCTGATGCTGATCGCAACTTGGGCTCCTGCCGTTCAGGCCGAAGAAAAGACAGTTCAGGCCAAACCTTTCGCTGGCAAGTTTTCAGAATGGAAGGGCTTTCGACGCTGTGACTTTCAGATCGATGGTCAGTCTGTTTTAGTTGTCATCCCCAATCAGCCCGCTGCAGGACAGCCATGGGTTTGGCACGGTGAATTTTTTGGACACAAGCCTGCTCCAGACATCGCACTTCTAAAAAAAGGCTTTCACATTGTGTATTTGAAAGTCCCCGACATGCTGGGCAGCCCAGCAGCCGTACAGCACTGGAACAATTGTTACCGTCACATGACAACCGTTCATGGACTCGCAAAGAAGCCCGCTTTGGTGGGGCTAAGTCGAGGCGGTTTGTACTGCTACAACTGGGCAATCGCGAATCCAAACAGAGTAGCATGCCTGTACGGTGATGCCCCTGTTTGCGATTTTAAAAGCTGGCCTGGAGGATTTCAAAAAGGCACGGGCAGCCCAAAAAATTGGAAACGGGTTCTGCAGCAATGGAATTTTAAGAACGCTGAAGAAGCAAAAGCATACCAAGGCAATCCGATCGACCAACTGCAGCCACTCGCCGACGCCAAGGTGCCCTTACTGCATGTTTACGGAGACGCAGACAAGGTTGTGCCATGGGATGAAAACACGGGAATCATTGCGGAACGCTACAAGGCTTTGGGAGGCAGTATTCAACTGATCGCAAAACCCGGAATCGGACATCATCCTCATGGGCTCAAGGACAGCACACCCATTGTGGATTTCATTCTGCAGCACACTTTGACTAAGAACTAGAATCCGGAATCGCTTCTGGTAACACAGAGTCCGCAGAATTCAGCCAACTGAAAGTGAACCCGAAGAACCAAAAGTCCGAATCGCGGCCTGCTGTGGTGACGTGATACTGAGCACTCCCCGTCATTCTGAGTTTGCTGTCCAGCCAAAAGTGAACGCCGACTTCCGGATAAACGGACGCCAAAAAATTATCTTGGTCCTTTGTTTCACCGAGCTCATCAATCGCTCCGTCACCATCGTTGTCTATGAAGTCATTCCTAGCTCCCACTTCATTCCCATTCCACCCCACAAAGGTGCCGACTCCCACAAAGGGAGCCAATCGAGAGGGAGCTTGCAGTCGAGTCCCCAAGTCTAGGCCAGCAAACCAATCATTAGCCCCCGTGCCAAGAACTCCCTTCAACCCGCCTCGAATTTCCATAGCCGGATGCACATAGGTAAAACCACCGATTTCAGCCCCAGCCGTTCCGGGGTCGCTTGCCCCTGCAAACCCAGCATAAACACCATTGCGACCAGCAACGTGCCGAGCATCAACGGCCTGCTTCAGCATGCGAGCCACTTTTTCACCATCGTTGCTGGAATAGTTCGAAGCATACTTTTCGGCATAAATCGGATCATCATTCGCCCACTTTGATGTTCCAATTCCAGCGCAGCCAAATGGAAGACAGAAGAAGACAATCAAAAATAAACAGCGAATGATCACGGCATTTGTCCACACAAGATGCACGATGAATGATGAGTCTGAACCAACTCGTTGGAACCAACCCGTTGGAA
>CAYTUE010000007.1:26733-28080 GCA_964441085.1 uncultured Planctomycetaceae bacterium | reverse complement strand
GGCATAGCCCGCAAGGCCACTCAAGCTGTCACTTAATGTCATACCCTAGGAATCAAACACTCACGTCACACGCGATGATCACAACAGCTCTGCCATGGCAAATCTTTCCCGTTGCTTTCACAATCGGTAGAATTTGCCGAACTTTGACAGTGTCGACAACCACCAAAGTTCGCACACGCTCAGCCATCTCGCAGCCTTAAAACGCGACAGATCGATCATCAAGCCGGAAAAATACCTGTCTATCGTTACTGCTGACTATAAACCGGAGGCTTCCATCCCTTCGGCAGTTTTCCTTGAGGACGCACGCCATAGGCATCGGCTGCAATCGGGTGGTCTTCCATCTTCAGAAGAGGCAAATGGTCGGGCAAGTGCTTCATCTTGATCTCTTTATACTGCACAGTCATCGCTGGCCCGACATGCACTTGAACGGCCAACACACCTTCCAGCTTGCGATTTTTTTCATCGAAGTCGATGACATCCGCCGTCAGATGACCATCAATCCAGTGCTGGTGATGATTGCCTTGGACCAAAACTCGGTAATCATGCCATTCCTCATCGACAAGGGCTTTCACCGGCATGGTCCCCGTAACCCAAGGTTGGCCACTCGAATCAATCACCACTTTTTCACCCGCATGGCACAAAATGCGGCGGCCCTTTTCTTCATACAGCATTCCGTTGTATACAGAGTTCCCGGCCACCACATCGCATTGGTAACCGTGAACAATATCCAAGGCAGCATTCACTCCCTTGTCGATTCCGATATCTGGAGCACATGTTCCACGATACTGTATGCCGCTGTTACCCCCCGCAGAGATCTTCACCTTGATTCGCAAATCAAAGTTCTGCACTGTCCCAAGCTTCCACGTGAGAAAGCGATTTCTTTTCAGACTGCCATCAGTCACACCCGTGATGGCTCCATCTTTGACAGACCAGTACTTGGGATCACCGTCCCACTGCTGCAACGTGCGACCGTTAAACAAACTGGCAAATCCGTCGGGGCCATGTCGTGCAACCAAACCCGCTGCAGCTTCAGGATGAGGCACTGTCGAAGGATTAAATTTTTGCGACAAAGGATGCAATGGGCCACCCAGTTCAGCCACTCGTTCGTCCGTTCGTTTTCTCATTGTTTTAAGAATGGATTCAAACTTGGAATCACCCACCAGATTCACTAATTCATCGGGATCATTCTTCAGGTCGTGTAAAAATTCAGTCCGCTCATGGTCCACGTATCTCACGTACTTAAATTGATCGTTACGAATTCCTTCGAACGCAGGAATCCGATTTCGCACGGCAAAGTGTTCATGGAACGAATCGGTTCGCCACTGCTTTGCAGTACCACTGTTTGCA
>CAYTUE010000007.1:20269-26633 GCA_964441085.1 uncultured Planctomycetaceae bacterium | reverse complement strand
GCATTACCGCTCACAATCGAATTCAGACTGCGGCCTTGATAAGTGGCTGGAATTTCAACGCCCGCCCAATCCAAAAATGTCGCGGGTAGGTCAAGATTCAAAGCAATATGAGGAACCACTTTTCCTCGCTGATCTTGAGACACTCTTGGATCCATCACAATCATGGGAACTCGCAACGATTCGTCATAGTGAGACCACTTGCCGGCAAGACCTCGATTTCCCATGTAGTATCCGTTGTCGGCTGAATACACGATAATCGTGTTGTCGGCCAAGCCTTCCTGTTCCAGCACTTTGCGAAAGCGACCAATGGCTCCGTCGATACCGCTGACCATCCGGTAGTAGGCTCGCACATTGGTCTGATAGCGTTCTTCTGTATTCCAGCGCCAGAAAAATCGTTCTCGGTTAATCGTGGTCTTCAAGAAGTCTGGCAACGCGTCAAAAATCGCAGGATCATTCAGCTTAGGAGGAGCAATCGTAATGTCGTCATACATTCCATCGACTGCTCGAGGCCACGCAAAATGTCCGATACCTGGTCGTCGATCACCATCTTCAGCATGACAAGAATTGAACCACATGTTCAACGCGAAGGGCTTGCCCTTTGGTTGAGACTTCACAAAGTCAATGCCTTGATCCACGATCACTTCTGTTTCGTGGCGAATGCTTCCGTCGGCCTGTTTTTTAAAAAATGGATTGCGGCTGATCGATTGGAACTCATCAAAATGATCTTGCTGCCGAAACGAGGCTGGCATTTGAGCATGCCATTTCCCAAAGTAGCCCGTTCGATAACCGTTGGCTCGCAGGAGATCGGAATACAAAGTTTCCACTGCTTCCGAACGAGCTTGATCACGGCGCCCCGGTGTTCCATAAGTTCGACCGGTTAACCCTGTCAGAATGGTTGTTCGAGAAACCCAGCAAATCGAATGGCTAACGAACGCATTGGAAAACTGCGTCCCTTGGCTTGCCAGTTGATCGATATGGGGAGTCTGAACAACTTCATTCCCATAACAACCAAGTGTATTGGTGGTTTGATCGTCAGCGAAAAAGAACACAATGTTCGGTTGATCTGCGCCCCGTGCGGCTGAACCGCTGACAGCCAAAAACAAAACCAAAACCACCAAACGCCAAAAAAAAGTTTTCATCTGCCACTTTAATTCTAAAACAAAAGCCTCGCACTCGTCACCACAGTACACTTTACCGCAATAAAATATCGATGGAAGCATGTCACCAACATGCACAAAAACAATTGCGTCACACAAGAGCCTTTATGCATTTCCTATAACATGCTGGCTCTCTCCTTCTCCACCATCATCATCGAACTGCCTCCCCATGAATCGTCTTCCGACCACTCTTCTTTCAAGCTGCCTTCTCTTGACCTGTTTTGTTTCGAATTTTACCGAAGCAGCACAGCCAAAGCGTCCCAATTTTGTGTTCCTTATGGCAGACGATCAAAATGTCGATTCCATGGGATGCTACGGCACGATCAACGTGAAGACTAAGAATTTAGACCAACTTGCAGCAGACGGTATGGTGTTTGACAATCACTACACCACAACCGCCATTTGCATGGCCAGCCGAGCCAACGTGTTAACAGGCATGTTCGAATACAAAACCGGCTGTAACTTCAGCCATGGTCCCTTGCTTCGCAGCACATGGAATCAAAGCTACCCTGTTCTTCTACGCCAAGCAGGATATCTGACTGCGTTTGCTGGAAAAATTGGCCTCGAAGTCGCCGACGCACCTAAGCAAAAATCACAGCTCCCTAAAAACGATTTTGATTGGTGGGGAGCCAGTCCCAGCCAAACAAGTTACGTCACAAAAAACAATGCATCGATTGCAAAGTACGCCAAAGAATTTCCTCACTCCACACGAGCATACGGAGCATTCGGACGAGACTTCATTGCGGAAGCTGCGAAATCTGAACGGCCGTTTTGTCTATCGATTAGCTTCAAGGCTCCTCACCAACCTGTTCAACCTGATCCCGTTGATAAAACTGTCTATCAATCAAGCATCTTTCCAGAACCCGGCAACTACGGGCGAGAACTCGGCGCTCATCTCTCACCTCAAAGTCGCACGGGGCGGCAGTTCGAACGGTTTCATAGCTGGCACTATTCAGATCAGTACAACGCAGTCATGGCGAAATATCATCAGCAAATCTATGCCATCGATGCTGCCGTGGGAATGATTCGAGATGCACTGGCAGCCAATCATGTCGATCAAAACACGGTCGTGATCTATACATCAGACAACGGCTTTTTGTGTGGTTCTCATGGCTACGGATCAAAAGTACTGCCATACGAAGAAGCCTGTCGAGTTCCCTTGATCGTGTATGATCCTCGACACGAATGTCGCGGCAAAGGTCTACGCTGCGACGCGCTGACTGGGAATGTCGATTTTGCTCCCACACTTCTGACACTCGCTGGACTTCCCGTGCCAGATCAAATGGATGGCCGCGATCTGATGACGCTGCTAGATACACCAGAAGCAACGATTCACGAATCCCTTCCCTTAATCAATGTCTGGGGCCCTAAAACAGCTCACAGCTTGGCTGTTGTCACCAAAGATTGGAAGTTCATCTATTGGCCTCATGAAAACCAGCAAATGAAAGCCACTGAAGAACTCTTTCACACCAGCAGTGATCCACTCGAACTGAAGAATTTGATTGCAGACGAAAGCCACACAGCTGACTTAAACAAAATGCAGAAGATTTATGACGCGACCCTCACCCATTGGAAAACAGAAGCCGTTCCCTATCACCGCTACCAACCGTTTGGCACGATTTTCGATCGCGGTGTGCCATGGGACAAAAAGGCCAAATTGGTTCGTTAATTCGAGCAACAGATCCCGACGTCAAACCTCAGGTGATGAACAATCAGCCGCCGAAATTTGAGCCATTCGGCGTAGCCCATGGCAGGCATCGTATTCGTACGAAATCTAGGCGCCCGAACGGCCTTCAATTTTCTTGTTTCATTCCAAGCAAGAAACACGGTAGGATTGAAGACACGGTCTGCAGGTCATTTTTGCACTCCCGTTTCGGTTCACCGTAGCGAGAGCCACTCACCATCAGCAGACAACCTTCCTCTGCACGTCCCGCCTTTTTCACGATGGTGTTTGCATGCGTTGCTTTTTGATCGCTGCGAGTCTTGTTGCATGGCCCGATCTTGCAATCTCAGCGGAAGAAACAGGGCCAGATTTCAGCACCGAAATTCGCCCGATCCTAGCGCAACACTGTTTCGCCTGTCATGGTTCTGACACAGAAACTCGAGCCGCCGAATTACGATTGGATGTCCGCACCAACGCGCTCGACGCCAAAGCCATCATTGAAGGAGACGCCACCAACAGCCCGATCATTGAACGCATTTTCAGCCACGACAAAGACATCGTGATGCCTCCCCCCAAGCTGAAAAAACCACTCTCAAATCAGCAAAAGCAACTGCTAGTCGACTGGGTCAACGCGGGAGCAAAATACCAAGACCACTGGGCTTTCGTAGCACCGAAACCGATTGCAGTTCCAATCATCCCCACAGATCAATGGTCGCGCACGGCAATCGATCGATTTGTTCTCTCACGACTACAAAAGTCGGGCTTAACTGTCGCCAAAGAAGTTGACTCACGAAGTCTGTTTCGTCGACTGCATTTAGACATCACCGGCCTGCCCCCCACTGTTTCACAGACGGATCAATTCGAAAAAGAGTATGCACTTGATTCCGAAGCCACACTTTCGACATGGATCGATCGCTTGATGGCCACTTCGGCATGGGGTGAACATCGAGCACGCTATTGGCTCGACGCCGCTCGATACGCAGACACTCATGGCTTGCACTACGATAATTATCGAGAAATGTGGCCCTATCGTGACTGGGTCATTCGTAGTTTTAATCGTAACCAGCCCTTCGATGACTTTACCATCGAACAAATTGCTGGCGACCTGCTGCCATCACCATCCACTGACCAACTCATCGCCACCGGCTTTCAACGCTGCAATATCACCACCAACGAAGGCGGCACGATCGATGAAGAAAACTTGGCCAACTACGCGATGGATCGAGTTCAAACATTAGGTTGGGTTTACTTGGGTCTCACAACCAACTGTGCTCAGTGCCACGACCACAAATTCGATCCCATTTCTCATGAAGACTACTACAGCCTGTCAGCCTACTTCCGCAACACGACTCAAAAGGCAAAAGATGGCAACGTCAAAGATGGGCGAGGCCCCGTAATCAAAGTTCCTGCGATCAAAGATCAAACACGATGGGAGGCTTTACCAGAGGAAATCGCAGACGCAACTCAACAACAAAATCAATCTCGCAAACAAGCGGCCCCAGCATTTCAGCGTTGGCTTTCCACCGTTGTCCCAGAAGACATTCCTCTTTCAACAGCCAGTCAAGGTCTGCAACTTCACATTCCCTTCGACGAACAGAAAGGGGCAACCATCCAATCAAAAGGAAGTCTGGCCACAACGGTGAAACCCATAGGCAAAGTCCACTGGCAATCAGATTCCAAATTCAAAAAGACTCCCAAACTGTCCAAAGGCAACACATTCACCGTGGCCAAGGCAGGCGATTTTCAGTCGATCGATTCCTTTACCTGTGCCACGTGGGTTAAAGTGGCAAACCCATCCGCATCTGTGGCGATCATGGCCAAAATGGATGTTGCCAATTCCCACCGAGGTTGGGACCTGTGGCAACAAAGACGCTCGTTCGGAATCCATATCATCGACCAGTGGCCCGGCAATGCCATCAAGGTTGTGGCAAGTACGGCCGTGCTGTCAAAAAACAAATGGACTCACTTGGCTGTCACTTACGATGGTTCTGGAACACCAACAGGCATTCGTTTGTATGCCGATGGCAAACAATTAAAAACGCGAATTGAAACCAATACGCTGAAGCCAGAATCCAACATTCGCAACGAACAACCATTCAAGATCGGACAACGAAGTCAATCGGCAGTCTTCGAAAATGGGTCTGTTCAAGATGTCCGGCTTTACGATCGTCAACTCAGCTCTACCGACATCAGCCAACTGGCTACGGGCAAGGCGATCAATATCGCCGACTACCTCACGATCGCAAAAGACAAACGAACCAAGTCTCAAAATGATGCATTGTTAACCTACTACCTCACGGAACAAGACCAGCAGTATGTCGCGATCACAAAGAAGCTGGAAGCCCTTCAAAATGAACAGGACGTGATCCGCTCACGCAGCGCGGTGACTCATATTCAGAAGGAAAAAAACAATTCGGTACCGATGGCACACGTGCTGATTCGAGGAAACTACGATCGTCCCGCTGCGCAAGTCACCGCTCGTCCCATTGCCGCTCTGCACCCTCTTCCCAAAGGAGCGGCAACCAATCGTTTGGGGCTGGCGGAATGGTTGATTGATCCCGCAAACCCATTAACCGCGCGAGTCACCGTGAATCGATTTTGGCAGGAAATTTTTGGACAGGGCATCGTAACAACAACCGAAGACTTCGGAGTCATGGGAGCTCTGCCTTCTCATCCTCAACTTTTAGATTGGATGGCAACCGACTTCATTCAAAGCGGCTGGGACGTGAAACGATTTTATAAACAGATTTTCATGAGCAGCACCTATCGCCAGACGGCACAAGCAACGGCCTTCAAACGGAAAAAAGACCCAGACAACCGCTTATTGTCTCGAGGCCCACGTTTTCGAATGGACGCAGAAATGATTCGAGACTACGCGCTGGCAACGTCTGGCTTGATCAAGAAAAAACTGCATGGCCCTCCTGTGAAACCCTATCAACCAACCAATCTCTGGAATGTTGTCGGGCTGCCCAATGGCAATACTCGCAAATATGTCCAAAGCGTGGGCGACGACCTGTACCGCCGAAGCTTGTACACATTCTGGAAACGAATGGCTCCCAATCCCACGCTAGAAACCTTCAACGCTCCCAGTCGAGAAGTCTGTGTGGTTCGGCGAGAACGCACAAACACACCGTTACAAGCTCTGGTCACTTTAAACGACCCCACGTTCGTTGAAGCTGCCAGAAACTTGGCTGCAGACGGTTTGGATGTCGCAGCGAATCCCACATGGATCGTCAATCAGATGGCCGAAAAAGTTCTGTTTCGAAAGTTATCGGATGCAGAACAGAAAATCATTCTTCAGCAACACCAACAATTTGAAGCTCACTATCAAGCTCATGTCGACGATGCCAAAAAACTCATTGCCGTTGGCGAATCGCCCGTCATGGATCATCACGATCCCGTTCAGCTGGCCGCGTGGACCATGATCGGCAATCAGTTAATGAATCTTGACGAAGTCCTGTGTAAGTAAAAACGACATCACCAATCTCACCACAAAACAAACCATCACAAATCAAAACCGGCCTGAAAGGCCAATCATTTGCCC
>CAYTUE010000007.1:10420-20169 GCA_964441085.1 uncultured Planctomycetaceae bacterium | reverse complement strand
AATCAAAACCGGCCTGAAAGGCCAATCATTTGCCCAGCCCGGGCCAACCGCCCGGAACATCATCCACCCCCACATCCTGCCCGACGGAATCCCTGCCATGAATCCATTTTCAAACGCTTGGCACACACGCCGTGAGTTTTTTACTCGAGGCCGCAACCTCTTGGGCAGCGCGGCGTTGGCCTCTTTATTGCCAGCAGAATCCGTCCGTGCCAATCAAGCGAATTCACATTTGCCACTGCCTCACTTTTTACCAAAGGCCAAACGAGTCATCTATTTGCATATGGTCGGTGGTCCATCGCAAATCGATCTGTTCGACTATAAACCCGGCATGAAAGACTGGTACGACAAAGAACTGCCCGAATCCATTCGAAACGGGCAAAGACTCACCACGATGACCAGCAAACAAAAACGCTTTCCCATTGCTCCGTCTCAGTATGACTTCCGCCAAATGGGCGAATGCGGCATGTGGATGAACGAAAACCTGTTGCCTCATCTCGCCAAAAAAGCAGACAAAATCTGTTGGATGAAAAGCCTCCACACGGAAGCCATTAACCATGAACCTGCCATCGCTGCCATGCAAACCGGAAATCAAGTTCCCGGCAAACCATGCTTAGGCTCGTGGGCTTCTTATGGCCTAGGCAGCGACAACCAAAATCTGCCCGCGTTCGTTGTGCTTGTGGCCACCCCCAGCAATCGAGAACAAGAACAAGCCATTAGCTCACGGCTTTGGGGAGCCGGTTTTCTACCCGGCCAACACGCAGGAGTTTCATTTCGCAGCAGCGGCGATCCCATTCTGTTTATCAACAATCCTGCGGGGGTATCCGCAGACATTCGACGGCAGTCTATTCAAGGCCTGAACGCCCTGAATCAGTTGAATTATCAACGGCTTCAAGACCCAGAAACTCTGACTCGAATTCAGCAGTATGAAATGGCGTTCCGAATGCAATCCAGTGTCCCAGAACTCACGGACATCCAATCTGAACCCGACCACATCTACGAACTGTACGGCGAAGACGCAAAGAAACCCGGTTCGTTTGCCTACACCGCGCTGATGGCTCGACGACTGGCAGAACGAGGCGTTCGATTTATTCAGGTGTATCACAACAACTGGGATCACCACAGTGCCGTTCAACGCCGTATGCCGGCTCAATGTAAAGACATCGATCGACCTTGCTACGCACTTTTAGAAGACCTTGAACAGCGAGGCATGCTAGACGACACACTCGTCATTTGGGGAGGCGAATTTGGTCGCACCATTTATACTCAAGGTCGCCTGACACCCACCAGCTATGGCCGCGATCACCATCCTCGCTGCTTCACCATGTGGATGGCTGGAGGAGGTTCACGAGGAGGACAAATCTACGGCGAAACCGATGATTTTTCATACAACATCGTGAAAGACCCCATTCACATTCGAGACTTCCATGCCACCATTCTGCATCTGATGGGCTTCGACCACGAACGTTTCAGCTACAAATTTCAAGGACTGGATCAAAAGCTCACGGGAGTCGAACACGCAAAAGTGATTCAAAGTCTGATCGGCTAAACGCCATCAAAAATTAGCCTTCACTGTGCTCAGTGAAGATCACTCACTGAACCAACATGTTTCAAACCCAACCTAAAACTAAAAACTTCGCGTTAGTGCTGAATCACTTTTCTTAGCACCCACAAACTGGCCACAGCCAGAATGGCATTCGGCACCCACATGCCCCAAGCCGGATCAATCGTGCCCGTCTTGCCAAGGTTCACCATCAAAAACGTGACCGGATAGTACACCAACAAAATGGGCAAAAAGCACATAATGAAGGCCGTAATAAACTGCCGGCGAGCTTGGTAGACGGCAAACGGTCCTCCCAGTAACACAAAGAAGAAGCAACTTGCGGCCATCGCATAGCGGCTGTGAATTTCGGTATTCAGTTTTCTCTTGGAGTACTGAATTCCCCGAGGATGCATAGCGTACTGTTCCATAGTGGAATCATTAAAGCGATGAAAGTCGCCCGTCAGTAACAGCATCGCCGCATGCTGATTGCGTTGCTGTTCGTTCAGTTTGGCTTCCGCCGTTTCTCTTGCCAACCGTTCATAAATGTCGTCGATTGTTTGATGCCGAGCATTTCGAGTACGAGCATCCAAATCCAATGGAAACGCAAGTTCTTTTTGGTCAAGCGACAAGCCAGAATCTCGCCCCGGCACATTGGCTTGAACATCACGCATACGAACCTTGATTTTACGTTCGTCCATGTCAAAACGAATTTGAGCTAACCGAGCATTCAACGTTGCTTGCTGATGGTTTCCGTCTCGAACTGTAAACGTAGCATTTACCAAAGTCCGCTCTTGAACATCCGCCACAGTAATCGAAAAGCCTTTTTCTGGCTCACTGATGTAATGTTGAGAAGCCAGCTTATCCAAAAAGATGTCTTCAATCGCTTGAGTCACAATGCGTTCCATATTGTCGATGGCCCAAGGAGTCGCATAGTTTGTCATCGCGAAAGACCCAAACGCCATCGCAATCCCCAAGGCAAATGCAGGGGTCAATAGACGCAAAGGATTGACTCCCGCAGCTTTAGCGGCAATCACTTCTTGATCACCAGCCACTCGACCGTAAACAACGGTGACCGCTAAAAGCAAAGTCGCAGGAATTGTGAAAGGCAACATACTGGGCACAACGTACGGCATGATCTGAATGATCTGCTCGAAACCTAGCCCTTGGCTTTCTCGCTCTTTTAACAAGCCAACAAATACCAGCATGACCGTCAGCACAACGACCATCAAAAAGAAGACGCGCAGCAATTCAGAAAGAATGTATCTTTGCAGCTTGGTCATCGTGACACCTCAACAGTGACTTGATGATCGCTGAAAAACACGCCCTTCCTTGGCCTGCGTAAACACTGGATGACCGCTCGGGTCACTGTTGACATCCTTGCAACATCGTTAAGCCAGCCATCTGGCCAGCAAATTTGACTTATCTTCGTGGCTGTAGACTAAGCATCTGTTCGATTTTCAGCAACATCAACGCAAAAACACAGCGTTTTCGCTAAAAACTCGGCTCAGAACCCATACGAAACAAACGCCATCCCAAAATTCAGCAGCTCCCCGGCAATCAAAAAAACACAGAACTCACAAAGCCCCGGACAGCCTGAAAACGTCGCCTTCACTGCCCCTCTGTGAACATGGCCAGCAGAGTCAATCACAACACGACCGACGCTAAAACATGAGGCTGCGAAGTGAATCTGCGATCAGCAGGTTGGTTGCCCAAGACGCGGCAACAGCCACCGCGATTCCAGCAAAAATCATGAGCCCAATTTCTGTTCCCACAATCGCCACCAACGTCACTTTGCTACAGCCGATTTTTGCCAAAGTCTGCATTTCTGCCGCTCGCAGTCGAATCGAAAGCAATACCACAAGACTCATCAAAGCGGCCGTTACCAAGGTGGCCAACACCGAACTGATCCACACCAATTGTTCGACTCGAAACACAATGCTTAACAAGTTCTGCACCACTGTCGTTGGCTTTAAACATTGAGCCTGTTCTGTGCGAACAGATGCATAGCGTCCCAACAACAGCGTTTGATTCTTCTTGGAATCCGGCACGGCAATCACAGCAGAAACGGGGAACTGATTTCGATCACCATGAAAGTGAAACGAATCGATGTTGCCAGCCGTAATTTCGGTATACGGCAAAATTGTACCTAGCCCCTCTTTTTCTTCGTTTTCCACCGCCACATGACCATGACCAATGCCATCAATGATCCATGTCGTATCCACATGCACAAACACGGCGTCGTCGTCGGGAGAACGAGAACGATTTAAAATCCCTTTCACATTTAGCTTTAACGGATAATCGCCTACCAGATTAAACGTGTTTCGAGGAGCCGACAACAACTGATCGCCCACGGTCAACTGCATGCGTTTGGCCACGTTTTGACCAACCACGCAGTCTCCGTAAATCTGCAGCCCCTGCCCCGACTGCAATGACAGTTTTCGAAACTGAAAATAGTCGATCGTGGTTCCCACGATTGGAGCACCTTCCGCTCCGTTTTTCCGTTGAGTTCGATAACGCAGATGCAAAGGGATGGCGGTTGCATAGCCCGAGTCACGGACGTACGTCACTTCGGCCATCTGAGTTTCATCGGGAGCCGCTGATTCAAAGTACAAAGCGTGCAAAGCCAAGTCGATCTGACTCCCCTTCGCTCCGATAATCAGTGGAGTCACTTCGGCTCGCTGAATGATCTCATCCGAAAACTGCTGCATTACCGTTCGCACGGTTAACGGCAGCCACAAAGTTAAAGCCAAGCACAAAATGATCGTGATGGCTCGGCCGCGAGCCCACCACAACGATTTGGTGGCAAGGTAAAGTGCATTCAACATGGTTTAACGGCCACTTGAACAGAAGGCATTCCACACCCAGCGCTGCGGACTGGGTGTGGCAAATCACTGGGGCGTTGCCCCAGACGCTGCAACCGGAAACCTGAGGCGACTTTGCATTCACAGCAAAGCCCCTGACGACGCAACACCCCCTGCCCTGAAATTAAAAGCTTTCGCTTGTGGTTTGCGATGAAAGAGTGCATCAGTTGGTCGCCAAACATTGGTTAAAATCAACGACGTGGTCGAACTTAGGCAACAAAGAATGATCATGAGTGACCATCACAAACGTCGTTGGCAACTCGGCAACCGCTTCAAGCAACATGCCTAGAATCGATGTTGAGGTCACAGGATCTAAATTCCCCGTGGGTTCGTCGGCAAGAATCAATGACGGCGACGTGAGTAAAGCTCGGCAAATGGCGACTCGCTGGCGTTCTCCTTGAGACAACTTGGTGACTGACTTTTTGACATGTCCAGTCAAGCCACAGGTGTCCAACAAGCCAGCAGCCTTGTCTTTGATGGCAGAGGTAAGTTTCAACTGTGATCCAACTCGACAAGGAAGCAGCACGTTGTCCAGAACGGACAGGTAGTCGATCAGTTCAAAATTCTGGAACACCATGCCGATGTTCTGTAATCGAAACTGGCGGCGTTTGACATCTGATTCGGTTGAAATCAAACGGTCTGCAATGTGAATTTGGCCTTGGTCAGGCACCAGCAATCCGGCAATCAGATTCAGTAAAGTGGTTTTTCCCGATCCACTGGGCCCAACAATCGCGGTGGCTTTTAGCGCATTGATTTTCAATTCATCGATGCTTAAGCGGAAGTTTGATGCTGGGAACTGAAAATTCAATTGTTGAATCGAAATCATGTCTGTAGCTTCAACGAAAAAAGGCCGCTGTCAATTCAGACAGCGGCCTCATATTTGAACTTTTCAAGTCACAGGCAAACTCGCTTAGAAGCTGTCAGCACTCAAAGGATCTTCCGCAGCAATACCGGTGCGAAGCCGAGTCGCACCTGATGTGACCAACTGAACATAAACACCCCGATCGATGTCTTCACTAATGGTTCGGGTCGAGCCATCGCAGAAGCTGACATTCACGATACTCGGATGGTTACTGGTGAGGAATGGATTTGTTCCATCTGTTGCATTCCGAGACTCATTGGGGAAGGGGAGCGATCCCGTTGGAATCAAGTCCTCAGCGTCAGTCATCAGATTGACAGTGGCTGTTATGTTAGTACCAACAACAGGAAAGAAAAACCCAACGCTGTTCGGGTTGGGACTCGCCCAGTTCTGACCACCAACTGCGTTGATATTTTCACCCAGCATCAAAGTATTTGATGTTCCGTCGTAGATCTTGCCAAGCGTCACACTGTCACTTCGCAAATTAGGACCACCCACAATTTCATATTCTGCACCAAACACACCTGTCGCACGAGAAACGGCAATGTCTGTGCTATCGGGACCACCGCTGAGATTCCAATCAAAGCCTAATGAGCTGGCATGCTGTTCAGCGGCAAATGCCCCCATTCCATCGTCATTGTCGCGAGAACCGGAACCAGACCGAGTAAAACCTCCGTTGGCGACATAGCTTAAACCACCAGGAATCTGAAACGCTGATTCATCATTCGGACATGCAAAAACATCGATGTACAAATTATTCGCCAAGGCAGCATTTGTTCCAGCATTCCACGCAACATCTTTATTCCAGCGATCAAACGCACCTTGTTGATCAATATGTGGCAGTATTTCAACTAACCAGCTACGACCTTCAATCGTTTGAGCAGCACTACCCGCGTTGCTGATGGGGTAGTAACTTAAGGCTGGCAATTGGCTGCTGTTTGAAGAAGCAAAGCTCGCCGCTGCCGTTGTCAGATTTCGGAGATTATTCAAGCATTGAGTTCTTCGACCTGCTTCTCGAGCATTTTGAACAGCAGGCAGAATCAGTGACATCAGAACGGCAATGATCGAAATGACCACCAACAATTCAATCAAGGTAAAGCCGCCTCTTTTTGACGATGGGCGGGTAGTTCGACGTGACTGCATATCGTTTCTCCAAAAAACTGGTTGAGCGAACTTAAACACCACTCAAACACAAAATGACAAGAAGCTGGGACATCAATTACCACAGCTTGAATTTTAGTATACCGTTGATTTTCCGTTCTGAAGTCCAGAACTCGCAAGGTTTTGCTACGAAGCGGCCCTGTTATTAACGCAAATGTCAGCAGGTCTCCGGTGTTTTTGGAAAAGATTAAACAGCAGATTCAAACAATCGACGTAAACCCTTACCTAAAAACAGCTTACAACCTGTCCAGCGAAGCAAAACAGATTGCAAAAAAGGGAATCTTTCAAATAGCCACCATTATGCGTTTCCACTGCATCGGCGTTTTTCGGCAATATCATCGGTTGATTGCCGCAAAACAACACATTCACACTGCCGCACACAGGTCAAAACCGTCCACTTGCTACAAAGAGATTCATCACCCAAGGCCAAGCAATAAACAGCAGTCGACCTTGGCCCCAATTGTGACATATCAGATAGGACTCGTCGTAAGCGGCAGTACCGCATCAACGGCTACCGTTCAACCAACCCAAGACGGTGATTCAGGGGGCGAGGTGATTTAGGGGCAGCAAGTTGAGTTGATTCACGCTTGATGGGTTCCGCCTGTCAGCAGCACATGCCAGCGATTCCAGATGGCAGTGATTCCAAATGGCAGTGATTCCAAGCGACAGTGATTCCAAGCGACAGTGATGAAGAGCCGGCCTGAGGCCGATGTGCTTAAGCTGCCATCTTTTGAGGCGCTTCGGTGGTGCTGATTTCTAGGCTCTCAGCGTTGCTTTCAGGATCACGAAACACGTCAGCATTGATTGGATTCAGGATCATCAGAAAGAAGATGACACTGCCTGAAAATTCAAGCAGTTCGCCACGCTTCCCTGAATCAACACAACTGATGATTCCGAACAGTCCCAAGTAGATCAGGCCATGAAGCAGTTTCGGCACAGGGATCGCGAATGTGGCTGCCAAATCCTGAAGCTTAGTCGACTGAGACCACATCCATGGAAGCAGGAAGGCAAAGCTACAGATCACGACGGCTAAAATCTTACCAAAAACCAATCGATTGATTTTCGTTCCGCCAATCACAAGGTTGTGCAGATTTGTTTCTTGCTGGTCGTTGTTGTTTTGAAAAAATTCGGGCGATTCAATTCCTATCAGACGCTGGCCCCACGAAATTTCTTCACCCGCACCAAAAGTAAACACAGCAGCTGTAAAAAGTAATCCCGCAAGGTACATCCCTTTACGCTTGTGCTTCCTGCCCGACGCAAAACGCACCAAAGCCAACCCCGCGCAACTTAGCAAACCCACAACCGTCAGCCATTCCACCAAACCGTCTTCCACCACAACGTGGTTGATGAAGAAATCTGGGCTGACAAACGAAATGACAACAGAACACGCCACGATGACAAAAACCGTGAGCAGAAGCCACTTTTCAATTTTTGTAAGTTGAATCAACATCGACGATTTGCATCCTTGAATACGTCATAGCGAAGGCTTCAGCAGCACAGATCTGATTTGATCAAAATGGTACAGACATCACACAAGATTCTGAGCCAACGCTGGGTTTCACTACTTTAGAAAAATGGGCAGACTGCGAAAAGAGCAATTTGTTTGCTCATCTGGCCTCGCAAGCAGTTCTCTCCATGCAGTGTGCATTTCACACAACTGATTTCCATCTGATCAAGCAATCAAGGAAGTTCGCCCACTCACGATCCGGTGCCACAAATAAGCGAAAATTCGCACCCCACACATCAGCACCAACCACGGGTCCACCATGTAGTTCCACACGTTTGGCGACCCAGCGATTCGGCAACCAAACCCAATCACTGCAAAAACCAGACAGAACGCTGGAAGCCAGTACCCTTTCACTCCAAACACAACGGCCACTGCCAGGACAACCCATGCAAATTGGTGGCCAAATCCAGCAGCATAGACATCAAATGCCATGAAGCCCAAAGCCGATGCATACAAGATCATTCCAGCCACGAAAAACATGGTCAGACACAGATACACTTCAGCTTGATCTGATTCTAATATCTGGCCAAATTTCGGCGGTTTGCCACCCTGTTTCGTCTTTTGCTCACCAGCAAAGTATTTCCGAAACAGGTAGATCAGTGTCACGATAGACGACACGCTTAAAATTTCTGTATGAGCCACAATGAGTCCGGCCAGATCCGTGTTTCCAATGGGCAGAAAACCAACCAAGATGGACAACAGAACAAGCACGACACGAACAGGGACACTTCGACGCCCAGCCAGCAACAACGGCAAACCAGCTAGCAGCAATCCCGTTGAAAGATGAATCCAAAAAGACATGATCATGGTGTCTGCTCCAACCATGCTTCGTTGAAGGTCAACATTTTCATTTTCTGGCGTTGCCAAGTGTAAATCAGATGATAGGTGCCAACCTGCGTTCCTCGAATCAAATAAGGATACGAAAACTCGTCTCCTTTGATTCCCACTTCGATGTCTCGCATTTCTTTCCAATCCATCCCGTCATCAGAAACAGCAATCGAAAGTCGTTCTCGCCCGATTCCTGAATTGAACACCATCATCATCTGACCATTCCAACGGCGAATAACCGCTATTCCAGCACCAGGATTGCGAACATTTGTGTGTTTCACAGGCTGCCATTGACGAGACGCCAAGTCGAAGCCATTCACCAAAGTCATTTGCTGTGCATGCTTATACTGACGGCAGAACACGTAAGCCTGATGCGAGTTATCAGGGATCACCCAAGGTTGAAGACTTCCCCCATCTGCATTCAATCGATATTTGTCGACCAAGTTCCCGTCGGGATCAAGAACCAATAGCTCTGCAAACTTATTGAAAAACTCGTGATAAACGGGCAACAGGATATGGCCTGTTGTTGTCAGTAATGGCTTTCCTTTAATCAAAGTGCCTGCGTTAAGAAAAGGAGCACAATTGAACTGACGAGCCTGAGACCATGTCTGCCCACAATCATCAGAAAATCGACACGTCACACTGCCCCCCGACCAACCTCCCATGCACACAGTCACATAAAACAACCACGTGCGGCCCTGCCCATCGGTGAACAAGACCGGGTTCCCCAACTTTCGGATGTAACGATTCAGGTCCTTTGTGGTTTGCTGTCGAGACGCGATCACTTTTTGCTGAGACCATGTGCCATCAGCAGATCGAGTCGCACTGTAGATGCTGACGTCTTTGGCACCTTCTCGAGATCCACCAAACCACGCAGTCATCAAATCTCCGTTGCTCAGATAAGTGACCGTGCCCGCATGAACAGACGCAGGACCGTCTGCGGACGAAAGAAAGACCGAATCAAAAACGGGGCGAGGCGAATTGGCTGTTGCG
>CAYTUE010000007.1:0-10320 GCA_964441085.1 uncultured Planctomycetaceae bacterium | reverse complement strand
TTTTGGGCACCGTAGCGTCTGACATACTGACGTCTTGCACCGTGATTTCTTGCGCAGTGACTTCTTGCACAGCAGCAGCATTTTGCACAAATTTCAGCCCGTGTGGCCGATCAGCGCCTGTCAGCAAGAGCGTGACGGCGACGATCAACAGCACCAGAAATATCAGTGGAGTGATCTTCATCGCTTCAATCTTTCAAATCACACTCAAAAGCGAAATCACTCTTCATGTTCACCCATTTTTGATTGATGCATCACGATTTCACCATCGCAAACCAACGGCACATGGCTTTCACGTCAACAGATTCACGTCAACAGATCACATCTTCGAAATCACGTTGATTACGCGGCTCGTCTTGCTGGCTGAGACGGACTTGCTGGTGCCACAGAATCTGTTGTAGCTTCCAGTTTCTCTTCTGCTTTGTACAAGCTCAGTTGTTGATCGGCCAAAGCATCCCACCTCGAAATGCGATAGGTGATTGGAGCAGACTGCTGCGTATCAGATGAATCGACAGAAGCGGTTGAAAACAGCCGCCGTATGGATGCCGTAAAATTGACACTGGCGTCAATGATTTCCAAGGGAAGATCGGCCGCCTTAATTGCAAAAATTTCTAAGCGAGAATCTTGGCCACCGTAAATCGGGATCATTCTTGAAAGTCGAGCCGTTGCGTCTCGAATCAAGAATGTCGATAACGTTCGATCCGCCGCATACATTTGAATCGGAAACGCCAACGTCCCCAACACAGGCACCATTCCAACGACAAACGCTTCACCGTACGCCGTATCATTGCGGCGATTTCGGATCATTTGAGTCAAGGTAATCAGTGTCCGCAAAAGAGGCGAAACCATAATGGGCAGCAAGTAAGTGAAATTTCCTGATGCAGCAAATGCAGCAAAGCCACCAATCTTTAAAGGAACCATCAACGGACTGGCTAATTTGACACTTAAGTGCATTCCAAAACACCGAGAATACTCATCAAGTTCGTGTGAAGCGCATCGCTCTGTGAGCTGTTCGTATTCACCCGGCTGCAATCGACCATCACGCTGCCAACTGCGGATCACCGATTGCATTCGTAATTGGCCCATTGCTCGCTGAAATCGTCCAGAAACCAACAGCAGCCAAATACGAATGAGCCCATTTTTTCGATACTCACGATCGCTCAACCAACGCTGCGCTGTGGCTGGGGCAACCTTCGACAAGATCCAGTTCAATTGAAAGGAAAGACGGGGCGAATCAAATTGCCGCCCCGCTGGTACTCGTCCTTCAGACACAAACTGCTTGGACTTGCGATCGCAGAATTTTTCCGCAGCTGCTTTACGAACTCCCGAATCAAAAATCAAACTTCGGACACGAGTCGCAAAGTGACTATTTCCGGATAGCTTTTGAACAAAGCGTCCCACTGGTCCGGGCACTAATCCCGCCAAATACGTTAAACGACTGTACAAGCGTTTGCTGTTTGTGAATCGCTGATGAGTATCGTTGTCTGTCTGTCCCGTTCGCTGCCAGTGGTCAATACACCGCTTTCGATAGGGTGTTTGGAAGGCTGAACTGAAGAACGGCAAACCAGATCGAAAAACGCTGACTTCTGAATGCTTCCATGCTTGGGAATGCTGAATCAGCTGTTCGGAATCCGCTTTTAATTCATCGAAATCGTGCTGACCAAGACTCGCAGAAAGTTCTTGCTGATGATCCATCAAGAACTGTTCAAGCCCTTTCGGGTCGACGTCATCAAATAAAGGCAGAGAGCGAATTTTCAGGCCCGCTAGCACATAGTGTGCAACCAGCATCGCGGGAATTCCTGACTCCAAATCAACCACCACATATCCCGCTTCGGTCTTCAGCAGATTGGCAGTTGAGACAACAGCCGCTTTTGAAACCTGCCAACCAGAACCAACCAGTCCCGATTGTTGCAGCATTGTTTCTAAACGGCTCATCACATCCAGAAGCTGGTCAATTTCTTCGACCGTTTGAATTTGAGGTTCGGCAGCTTTAGCAAAAATTCTGTTTCGAATTCGATCGGGCCGAGCTGCAGCTGGCCGGATGCCTCTGCCTTTCACAAATTCGGCGGCCAAAACAAACGCAGATGCTTGATCATCCCAGCGCACATAAAGAGGTTCGGCAATCTGCACATCTGGAACCAACGCCTTGATCAACTTCGACGCAACACGCCTTCGGTGATAGCAAGCCAAAATGGCGTGGTGAGAAGTTTGATACGGAAACGCAGCCTGAAAACAGAACCGATAAATAAACCGTGTGAGCAGCCCTGGGTTGAAAACTTTTTCAACACACAACCGCTCTTCTCCATCCACACCGGTTGCCTTCACCAAAATGGCTTGAGCCGCACGGCCACTCCCCAATGTTCGCACGGGAGTGACTTTTGTGGGTTGCCATGCAGTGGTGGGAAGGTCGATCTTTAAATCAAGCGGTTGCTTCGCAGCCAACGCGACAGTCGAACTGGATTGATCGGAATTGTGAATCATCTCGTGTTCCATCACGTCATGAATTATCAAAACACTCAAGTAAGATCAGCCGTACTGAAACCATCAGCCATCAAGAATCAACTTGAAAAAAGGGGCCGCTCAGAGGATCTCAAAAATCAGCCTTCTCCGAATTCGTCGTTGTAGTCTGCAATGGCCGCCTGAATCACTTTTTCGGCGTGATTGCGATCGTAAATCCCATCGATCGAAACCTGTTGAGTGGTTTCACCGGGCATGATCTTATATGTCGTAAAGTAGTGATGCAGTCTTTGAACCAACCCTTGAGGCAGTTCGTCGATGTCCTGCACATGAGACCAAATGTTGTCTGTTTCCAAGACGCCAATAATCTTGTCATCCGCTTCACCATCGTCCACCATTGGTAGACCGCCGATGACTCGCACATTAACAATCACTTCTGACTTTGTAATCGGACGCTCGCTTAAGACACAAATGTCCAAAGGATCGCCGTCTCCTTGGTTCGAACCCGGCATCATTTTGGCGACTCGATCACCACAATAAGTTCGTGGGATGAAACCATACAGAGCGGGCGGCTGAGACGACGTGCGTTGTGGCCGGTCAACGCGAAGATACCCCGTCACCTTATCGACTTCGTATTTCACGAGGTCGAAGGGCGAAATTTCGATGAATGCATGAACCAGATTCGGAGGGTTGGGCCCCACATCCAGACCATGCCATGGGTGAGGTCGCCATTTGAAGAAGGGCTGAGGAAACTTCATGAATCTAAACGTTCTGATGCGAAGTAAGACTGATTGAGCTGTTGAAAAGCACGGTGATTTTGGCAGCTTTCGAAACTCTAGGGAATCTTGGCGATGCTGTAACCCCCGAATGAGCCCACAAAGCCCGCTTTCCGGCGGCTGAAATATCAAAATGACGGCAGCCCCGTTTTTTTGACTTAAAAACCGGCGTTTCTCACTGAATGCAGCCGCTCAAACGCGCTAAAGTTCGGATTGATGATTCAGTTGACTGATAAATCCGGTGTGCTGACAGGCAACGCCGCGAACACCCACATGTGGAATCGTTCACACCATCCGCCATGTGAACAGAGAACAGAGAACAGTGAACAGAAATTGAAGCCACAGGCAGCACCAGCAAAAACTGCGCAAAGACCGTACCAATCGCTGTCGACCAACTGCCGCTCATTGGCAACAAGTTGAAAGGTCTGTGACTTCCCAAATCCCCGCTTAATGGAATGAAATGGGACATTCAAACGTATCGGGTTTGATGGCTAAAACGGAACACGGCACATCCCATAATAGCTGTTCGGCCGTGTTACCAAACACCATTCCAGCCAGCCCTTCTTGAGCTCGAGTCGCCAGAATGAAGACATCGATATCCAGTTCTTCAATGGCTTCTTTCAGTGTTTCAGCAGCCAGCCCTGTTTTGACATGAGCCTGCACACCGTTTTCTAGAATTCGGTAGTCGGTTAAAGAAATCTGGTTCTGCAACATGGCCTCTGCCTGTTCGCAATGTTCGGCCTTCCGATCAGCAAGCTGTTGTTCTGTGACATTGGCTCGAGCAGCTCGATGGTGCAAATCGTCTTCCACAACATGCACGACGTTTAACCGTGAATCAAGATATTGACTCAGTAGAACTCCACCAGACACGACATCTTCGCCCACTTCAGAAAGATCGGACGCGCACAAAATATCAAGTTCCGCGTCGTCATCAATTCTGGGCTTCACCAACCATACAGGACATTTGGCATGGCGAAGCAATTTGATCCCCGTGCTCCCAAACAAAAATCGACTCATGCTGCTTTGTTGTCGAGTTCCACAAAGCACCAAGTTGTCGCGATGCTGACTGGCAATTCGTAGCAGTTCGTACCACGGAGTTCCAAAGATCACAGAAAGGGTGGAACTGCATTCGCCAACTCGCAATGTTTGCTGCTCAACCAGTTCTTTCAAGACAGCTGCTGCCTCCTCTCGATCGCAATCGGCAGCAAAATCTTGGTCCACCTGACTCCCAAAATATCCTCCAACAATTTCTGGCAACACAGTAACGACGTGCACGGGACGCTGCATGGATGCCGCAATGTCGAACGCCTGCCGAACGGCCAGCTGACACGACATGCTGAGATTTTCCAAATTCCACGGGTGGACTTCTGGCATCTGAACACCAACAATAAGCGAATGAATCTCCAGCATGCCCAAATGTTTCCTCGGGTCGTAAAAAATCTGTTGAAACAAGAAACAAGGACGTTTTGGTAAAGAAACTCACATTCCCAATTCGTTCTCGGCCACTATTCTAACCACCTGTTGAAACAAGACACAGTCAGCCTTTCAAATCAAAGTTTCACCTTGCCCCTCACGAGCACATCTTTATGAAAACCCTTCTCCAATCCACATTCATCGCACTGTCCTGTTCCGCTGGCTTTTTGACGGTCAGTATTCCGACCAGCAGTGTTTCAGCAAGCGTAACGGCACCTAGAGATGTGTTTGTTGGACAAAAAGTAGCAGGCCGCACACCTCTGCAATCAATCGATCATTCCGACTGGGACAGCTTGCTGCAGAAGTACGTTGATCAAAATGGGCAAGTGAACTACACCGGATGGCATCAAAGCTCCGCAGACCGAGCCCGACTGCAGCAATACCTGAACAGCCTGTCATTAGGAAAACCAGCCGGCAGTTCGAAAGCCGGACAGTTGGCATTCTGGATCAACGCCTACAACGCGATCACTGTGCAGGGCATTTTAAACGTGTACCCAACCAGTAGCATCAAAAAGCACACATCAAAGCTGGGTGGCTACAATATTTGGAAGGGTCTGTTTTTGTATGTTGATGGTCAGAAGTATTCTCCCGACCACATCGAACACCAGATCTTAAGAAAGATGAACGAACCCCGCATTCACTTTGCCATCGTTTGTGCATCCATCGGTTGTCCTCGTCTACTGAACAACGCCTACCTTCCCGACACCATTGACAAACAACTCCAAATCAATGCTGTGGACTTCTTTTCGCGGCAGCAAAACTTTCGCTACGACGCTGCCAGCAGAACAATCCACCTGTCCGCCCTGCTCAACTGGTTTGAAGCGGATTTTGGAGGCAGCAAGGCCGCACTCCTGCAAACCATTCAACGTTGGGTTGCCGACGCGAACGCTCGACAAGCTCTGGCTTCAGGCCAAGTCTCCGTTAAGTATCTGGACTACGACTGGAACCTGAACGACCAAAAATCAATTCGAAGATAGAACAATGCTTAAGGCGACGCTGTTCCAAAACGCGCTGCGATTTTTCACAGTGTGATTTAAGACAGTGTGATCCCAAAACTGTGTGATTATAAGACAGTGTCGTCCTTCTTCATTTCACGACAAGCCGAAGTCAACCTTCGATTGAGCCAGTCTCAGTCGATGAGCCAATCTCAGCCATCACCGTGCAGGATCTCCCTTTTCCAAACTCACCGCAATCAGCGTTTGCGGCCTCGGTCTCGGTCTCGGTCATCATCGCCGTTACGATGGTCACGCTGAAATCTTCTGCGCCTAGACCTCATCCCCCGGTTCATATTCATCGTTCAAATGAGCATACAGTTGCTCTTTGACATGTTCTGGTAGTTGGCAAAATCCGGGGTGATCTTCAAACCAGTTGCCATCAGCCAACAACAGGCGTACCGCTTCGGCCTCTTCAATGAAATCCGGTTCTGCATAGCGGTGAAAAATCCAATTGCCTTGGCCCGTGTACCACAACCGATCATTGATCCGAATGGCCTTTGTCGTTTCAAACCAACGGCCGTCTTTGATTCTGAGTCTCATGGCAGTGTCACTTTGGGTAGTTTTCGGCAGGGCAAAAGTGAAGGCCTTCATACCAAAATTACAAGAAGAATTTCGGAAATTCTGTGATCGACAGTTGTTCCCCCCACAAATCGATCAAACTCACCTTGAACGTTTTTGAATAGAAGACACACTAGTAGCTTACCACAACGTGAAACAAAACGTCCTTTGTTTCAATCCACAAAGTTCTGTTGTGCTCCGCCCTAAGAATGCTGAGCAGGAAAGTGATTGTTGATTTTGAATTGATTCTGCAGTTGTCCGATTCGCAATGAGCGCGGCTGCTGCCCACCCTCATTGCTTAATAGGAGCTCCAGAATGAAGACACAAATGATTCGCGCAGACGAAATCATGACTCAGCAACTCACCACGACCAATCCCAACACACATGTTGTTGACGCGATTGAACGCTTGATTGGTCGTGAAGTCTCTGGGCTTCCTGTCATCGATTCAAAACGTCAGTTGTTGGGTCGCTTTACAGAACGCTCGGCTGTTCGAGTACTGGATCTCACGACAGCAGATGCAGACAGTCGAATTTGTCAGCAGCTAAATCATGTGACTGCCGCATCATTGGTGAAACGCAACGCACTGGTTTTGAATTCGCAAGACAGTGTTTTTGATGCCATTCAACGACTGATTGCTCAGCGAATGAGTGGAGCAGGAGTCATCAACGATGATCGAGAATTGCTGGGTGTCTTTAGTGAAGCATCGGCGATGCACATCTTTATTGGTTTGTGCTGGGAACAGCTTCCTTCAGCAAATGTCACCGCGTGGTTAGATCGTCACGATGATCGACGAATCGGACTGGACACATCGCTGAATTTAATCCTGCAACGATTTAACAACCGACCTTACCGTCGCTTGATGGTCATTCATCACGGAAAATTTATCGGCCATGTGTCTCGACGAGACGCACTGAAAGCAGCTTTAACGATCAGTCGAGGTCCACTTGCCGCTTCTCGCAATCTGCAAGGAGAATTGCAGATGGGCCTACAAACTCAGGTACAAGCGTGGATGGAAACAGACTTAGAAGTCCTTCCAGAAAATGCAGACGTGCTCCGAATTTCGCGCGCGTTTCTTGAATCCGGAGTCCGACAGTTACCCGTGATTCGAAACAACCGTTTGATTGGGCAAGTCAGTCGTAGCGACTTGCTGCGAGCCGTCCAGCAGTCGTTTTTAATGCCCACCGCTGCCAAAGTAGGCGCTCAACCGTTGTACCTGTCTTCAACAAATCGTGAACGACCTGAAAACCTTGTTTAACAATTTGATGATTGGCAAAAACCAAGTCGTCCATGAAAAAGCGGTCTGTATCAGACCGCTTTTTTTGGCGCCATGAAGTCTGTTGGGATGCTTCTAGAAATGACGCGACAACCCTTCTGCAATCGGCCCCCCTGCAAACAGAAAACTACTCATCCAGCTTGATCATTTTAGGCAGTTCTGCACCTTCTGGTATGAAAACCATCGAGATGGAATTCACGCAGTGACGAATGTTTTTATCCGTCAGACGTTCCCCTGCAAACACGTGCCCCAAATGCCCTTTGCAGTTGTTGCACACGATTTCAATTCGCCTGCCATCGGCATCTGGGTGCCTTTCAACGGCTTCTGCTATTTCGTCATCAAAGGCGGGCCAACCACAACCGCTATGAAACTTGTGGTCCGAATTGTACAACGCCGCATGACACTGACGACACACATACGTGCCAGCGTCTTCCGTATCGGTGTAGGCTCCGATCCCCGGACGTTCGGTGCCCTTTTGCAGAATAACGTACTGCTCCTGCTGATTTAATTTTTGATACGCTTGGGGCATGGAATCTTCTGACATGGGATTTTCCTAAACTAAAAACGTGTGCCAGCGACTTCAGAATTTTCGCTGGCGTTGTTTGTCTACTGAAATGTTTGCGTTGGTGATCATTCGCTGGACTGATGACTGCGAACCAAACGGCTTACCTGACGAAACTGATCTGTGCCTGCCACTTCGCACCATTCGAACAACACACTTTCGGTTGTCACAATGGTGATCCCTGCTGCTGACATTCTGGCCAGCCCCATTTCATGATCACTGCGACGACGACTACCAACAGCATTGGTAACCACAAAGACATCCCATCCGTTGCGTTTGAAATCCATGGCGGTTTGAAGAATACAAATGTGAGTTTCGATGCCCACCAGTACAATCTGTTGAAAACCATCGTCAGTTGCTGTCGCTGAAGCTCCACAACAAAAGTCATCCGCCGCACTAAATCGTAGTTTTTCAAATCGGTGCTGGATTGCGGAATGCTGACCAATCGCCGGAATGGTCGCCCCCAAACCTGCGGGATACTGTTCGGACAATGTCACGGGAACATTGAAAACAGTGGCTGCGTTCAGCAGCAAACCAATTTCATCAACAACGCTGTCACAGCCATCGATTCCCGAAATCAACTTCTCCTGAACGTCGACCACCAACAGATGACTTGATGGGCAGGAAAGCAAGTTGGAAGAACGAACGAATTCTGACATCACAAAGACCTTCCTTTCAGACAAGTTGAACTTAATAAAACTTCACACCAAGATGAATGGATCAATGTCTGGCTGGAATCAGCGAGCGTTCTAGGATCTGTGTCCGACCCAAGTGCCAACATATTCCAGACAAACAGGCCCCGTTAAGAGCATCCCTGCCGCCAAACACGATGAATGAATATCTGTCGGTGCAGGAATCGGCCAAGTCACTGTCAAAGTTCCGCCTGGCAAGCAAACACTGATTGGCACTTCAGCATCACACAGCTGTCGAGAAATTGCAGCAACGACCGCCGCACAGGCTCCAGAACCGCACGCGAGAGTCTCACCACTGCCCCGCTCCCAAACTCGAACGTCTAACGTTCGGCGATCTCGTACTGTGACAAATTCCACGTTGATGCGACTGGGAAAGAGCGAGTGATTTTCTACCGCTGGCCCCAGCGTTCTCACAAGATCATCGGACAGCGAATCCACAAAAATCACGGCATGCTGATTTCCACAGTCCACCGTGTAACCAATCAAGCCGTCATGCTTCGGGCGGTCAGATAGCACACGACGAAATCGTCCAGCCGCTTGGACCTCTGGCAATGCCAACGCCCCCGAATACTCAGGCGTGGGCATCGTGACAGAAACACTTTCAGATCCTGAACCACTGGCATCAAGTTGAGAAACATCTGCAACCAACAGTGCGGCTCCCATCTGAATTCGACATTCGGTTGAGGCTTTTCCTGTGCGTTTCATCCAAAAGGCCACACAGCGAGCCGCATTTCCACACATTGTCCCTTCACTGCCATCTGCGTTCCACATTTTCATCAGAACATCAGGCCGATCCGTTGAGTCGCCGTTGGAAGTATCAACACCAGTATTTGGTGGCACCATCAGAACCAAACCGTCTGCTCCAATTCCAAGGGCTCGGTGGCTGATTCGCACAGCAAGCTCTGTCGGATCGCTGGGCATGGGGCCTGCGAATCCATCGCAGAACACATAGTCATTGCCCGCTCCATGCATCTTGATGAAGTCCAATCTCACCCTCCCCCAAATGGCAACTTGCAAGTCAATTCTCGCAAGCAAAATCGCCGCTTCACCTAAAACACGATTGGAAACCAAACTTTGAACCTACAAATGGGTCGCCAAAACCGAATCTTCGCAACGCGCATAAAAAAAACCATGCCGAATGCGGCATGGTTTGAATCAAATTCAACTCGCTAGAAAAATCAAGGGGGAGAGGAAGTACGTAATCTCCGTAAAATACGTTGCGAGTTTGCCCGTGAGGGACTTTTATGAATGGCTACTTTGTCCGAAAACGAATCAAAGCAATAAGTATGGTTCACGGTACAATAGCAACCACCGCGCCCAATACCTGTTTTTAATTGCATTTTTTCAATTTTGTCCCAACGCTTTCAAAAAGGCAACGTTTTCAGGCCTTTTTAGAGCAATGATTCAAGCACTCACCAGAGGTCCACACATGCCCCGTGAGCGTTTTCGCAACAGTTTTTTTGAACACTGCAACAGACCGCATCAAATTGGATCACCCTAAGTATGCCCATAGAAACGATCGATCGAGACTTAGG
>CAYTUE010000006.1:70855-74202 GCA_964441085.1 uncultured Planctomycetaceae bacterium | reverse complement strand
ACCCTATGCAGCACAGATTGCTGATGAAATTTGCCGGCGTCGAAAATCTCATCCACTGACCACCACAGCTGAACTGGAAGACTGTGTTCGAAGTGCGGTTCCTGGAGCAGCTTTGAAAAGTGGAAAGAACCCGGCGACTCGAGTGTTTCAGGCACTTCGAATTGCCGTCAATCAAGAACTGGACCATGTCAGGACCATGATGCAAGACGTGTTACGTCGCATTGTGGCTCCCGATGGCATTGTGGTCGTACTGACGTTTCATTCGATCGAAGATCGAATGGTCAAGACGGCGTTTAAGGAGAAGCAAACATGGCAGGTGATCACGAAGAATCCAATCGAAGCGACTCCCGCAGAGATTCGGTTGAATCCCAGAAGTCGGTCGACAAAGTTGCGAGCAGCAAAACGTCTGCCGACGTAAAGGCTTCCGGCTCGGAAAAAGACGACGACTGGGGATACGAACCTAAAAAAGCGGGAATGACCATCGAAGCAAAGATGGGCATGTGCATTGTCGTGATCTTGATTTCCGCGTTTGGCTTTTTGGTGTATCGACGGTTTGACGACCGGCAACGAAGCCTGCTGCAAGCGAATTTGCAAGCTGCCGAAAAAGCACTGCCAGGTTCCACGGGTGATGAATTTGTTGGGCAGTATGCTGAATTTCAAAAGCCCGATGGACTTGCCAACAGTGAATTTGTGGCTTCGGTCACTGAACCTGCATTGGGCTCGGAAACTGAATCTTCTCACGGTGCAGTCGATGTTACGTTTGGTTCCACGTTTGCTTTACAAGACGAACGGCCCACTGAAACGCCCGTGATGGCAGCCGCAGAAGCTGAAGTCGCAGGTGTGCAACCAAGTGGTCCATTTGCAGGTTCACCTTTCGATGATTCGCCTTTTGGTGCTCTTGATGAACCAGCGGAATCATTGCCTGCCGCCAATCCGCTTGAAGCAAGTGATACCGTCGCGTTGGCCTTTGCGGATTCTGCTGCCCAAGCGAAACCAGATGGTCAACAAAAGTCACCATTCACCGTGTACTTGGAAGAAACTCGGGCTGAAGAAGCTGCGATGCAGCAGAATTCCACGATTGATGAAAACACGACAGGTTCTTCGTTCGCCAATTTTAATGATGCCAATTCGGCTGCTGGTGCTGCTATTCCAGTGGCTAACGGTTCGCAGCAATTAGCCGAACTACAACAAGTGGCCGAATCGCAACAGGTGGCCAAATCGCAGCCTCCTGCGTTTGATGGCTTTCCGGCTGGTTTTGAACCAGAACTCGAACAACCGTTGAATCCTGCGGCTGAACAGCCAGTTAAGCCAGAGACGACTTTGTCCGGTGGGGGATTCGAAGGGTTTCCGCAAGAACAGTTTGATTCTTTTACAGATCCTTCAACGGGCAGTCGTACGAATGTTGCTGGCAGTGCTGTAAGTGATCATCCGCCGCAAGAATTTGCCGGGTTTGATGCGCCAGCCGAAACAGTCGATACGAAACCGAGCGGTTTAGAAGAAGTGGACTGGTCTCCCGCTGAGTCGTTCCATGTGGATTCCATTGCTCAGGCCATGCAGCCTGAGACTCAACTTGCACAGGAACAGGCACCAGACTTGGTGCCGTTTGATGATTCACCATTTGCTGCTGCTCCGTTTCAGGGGGCAGATCATGCTCAGCAGGTTCCACCTTCTGATGCTCTGCAGCAGGTCGCAGAAAATCAACCGGCTCCGTTCCCTGCTGGTTTTGATCAGCCGTTTGATCCATCAGTAGCTTCTCATAGTCGTCCAGATACTTTGTCTTCCGTGTCGACGGATGTGTCTCGCCCATCTTTGAACCCTTACCCGAATCCTGAAAGTGATTTGAATCAGTCAGTGGAAATTGGTTCAAGCCGTCGTCCTTTGATCGACCCGGCTGGCGTGATGGATCCTGTTGATCATGGTTCCAATCTTCCCAGTTTTCCTGAAGAAGACACTTCGATTCAGGTTGCTCAGGCAGACTTTCCTCGCACAAGCCAGCCGTGGCAAATCAACGATGGTTCGTCGTTGCCAAAGCCAGATGAGACTTCGTTGGTGAGTCAAACAAATTCTGCCAAGCCTTCTTCACAGCCAGCTCAAAGTTTTGATCATGGATTTGCGGGTTCGTTTGGTGGGGCGGGGGAAGTGCCAGAGTTCGGTTCGAATTCAAGTTCAGCTTCTACGTTAACAGCAGTTGACCAAGTTCAACGACCACGATTACCAAAGTTGTCTGAACCTGTTGTGACCGCCAACAGTTCTCATTCGTCCAGCAATTCCGGAGCCGTTCAGCAGGTTTCGGCAACTCGAGATCCAGATGGAATTTACACGGTCAAGCCGGATGACACATACTGGACGATTTCAAAGCATGCGTATGGAACGGCTCGGTTCTTTTCGTCGCTCGCGTTGTACAACCAAAAGCGAATTCAAGATCCTCGAAATCTACGTCCGGGAATGAAGGTTGTGATTCCGGATTACAAGGTTCTGGTGGAACGCTACCCGGAACTTCATCAGGATTTCATTCCCAAAAAGACTTTGCCATCGGGTTACTTTTTGAAGCCGAATGGGATGCCCGCCTATCGAATTGGTGCCAATGAAACGCTGTCTGAAATTTCTCAGAAGCATCTTGGCCGTGCGTCTCGCTGGATTCAGATTTATCGGATGAATCAGAACGTTCTGAAAAATCCAAACAGACTGAAACTGGGAACAGTAATTGATCTGCCCGACGACGCGACCAACGTTCATCTGGTGCCGTAGACAGTTTTCTGTCGATTCAATTTAGCAGGGGCCGGAACTCCGCCTTTGCTTCTCGCGATTTCATTCCTCGGAATGCCGATTGGCAGTTCGAGGTTTCTTTTTGCGCTACTGTTGGATGCGAAATGGGAGGGTGACGTGTTTTTTCGATTTGTCTGCGCGTTAATCCTTGCTGCGTTGGTATCGATGACAGGGATCGTGCTTGAAAAGCAAACTCTGGAACGCAAAAGAAATGTGACTCGACAGTACTATCAGTTGGATCTGCTGTTGGAACTGCATGCACAGTCTCGTTTAAGAATTCAGAAGCTGACTTCGCCTTCACTACAGGTTGCTGAGGGTGGCCTGTTGCCAACTTCCACAGACGATGTGCAATGGGCGATTGAAAGTTACCTTGTGTCTCAGGCCGATGATTCGCTGTCGAACGCGAACGCTGATTCTGAAGCCCAACGTGCGAGCTTGCCTTCGACTTCGCCTAGCAATTCATCGCAGCCTGATTTGCCCTTGCTGCGATGGCAGCATCCGATGGCTGCTGATGAAACGGACCCGAATCGTAGGTAGCAGTGACCTTTCAAAGCTTTGGGCGAACGAACGCCAGCCAGTTT
>CAYTUE010000006.1:62978-70755 GCA_964441085.1 uncultured Planctomycetaceae bacterium | reverse complement strand
ATCGTAGGTAGCAGTGACCTTTCAAAGCTTTGGGCGAACGAACGCCAGCCAGTTTGCTTGTGGAAAATTTTGAAATTTTGAATTTTTTGAATTGATCAAATGACGGATTTCAGTCCAGCATCTCAAACCAGTGAAGAGGCGTCGTCTTGGCGTTCTCGGTTGGTGACGTGCTGTATTGTGTTGGGCTGGTTGGTGTTGATGGCCAGGCTGATTCACCTGCAAGCGGCTCAGCGACAACTGCTGAATCATCGAGTGACTCGGCAGAGTCGTTTTACAGAAACAATTTCTGCTCGACCAGGAGAAATCTTAGATCGCAACGGCCAAGTTCTGGCCATGACGGTGACTCGAGACAGCTTGTATGCGGTCCCCAATGAAATCGAAGATCCTGCTGATTTCGTGTGGAAGGTGTCTCAGGTTTTATCAATCGATGCGGCTGCCTTGCATGCTCGATTGGTGAAGCATTCAAAGCGTCAGTTTTTGTGGGTGAAGCGTCGAGTCTCTGCAGAAGAATCGTTGGCGGTTAGGCAATTGGCTTTGCCCAAGCAAACTTGGGGATTTCGGCGTGAGTATTTGCGACAGTATCCTCAGGGAGCCTACGCGGCTCATGTCTTGGGGATTCGAGACATCGATAATGTTGGTCATGGAGGACTAGAGCAAAGCCTTGATGACCTGATTCGAGGGACCGATGGGAAGCGGGCGATGGTTCGAGATGCTCGAGGGTTGGCGATGGAAGTTGCTCCCGATCAGTCTGAAGCACCTGTTCATGGTCAGACTGTGCTTTGCAGTTTGGATTTGTTGTTACAGATTCGAGTCGAACAGCAGTTGCAACAATTGGTCAATCGTTGGCAGCCCAAAGGTGCTTGCGTGATCGTGATGCAGCCTCAGACGGGCGAAATTTTGGCAATGGCGTCGGCACCATCTTTTGATCCCAATGCGCCTGGGAACGCGCCTGAGGAAGCGTGGACGAATCTGGCAGTGAGTGCTGTGTTTGAACCGGGGTCTACGTTTAAGCCATTTATTGTCGGGTGGGCTCTTCAGCAGCAGATGTTAGAAAAGACGGATTCGATTTCGTGTTTCAACGGAGCCTATCGGATGGGGCCTCGGATTTTGCACGACCATCACGGATATTCTTCGTTGAGTGTTGAAGATGTGATCGTGAAGTCCAGCAATATTGGCATGGCTCGAATTGCCGAGCGCATCGGTTTAGGAAGCTTGCATTCCGCAACAGTTGCGTTTGGTTTTGGAACTCGCACGGGCATTGAACTTCCCGGTGAAATCGATGGCTTAGTGCGTGATCGAAAAGATTGGGATGACTATTCTTTGGGTTCGATTCCCATGGGGCATGAAATCGCGGTGACACCATTGCAATTGATTACGGCTCACGCGGCTTTGGCAAATCAAGGCCGTTTGATTCGACCTCACTTGTTGCTTAGTACCTCGTTGGAAACATCCACACCGTCTCCACTTGGAAAAATCAACACGGTGGAAGTGGCTCCGAGTTGGGAGTCTCGCTTGATCGATTCTGAAATCGCCGAATGGCTTGTGGAACAGCCGATGACTCAGGTGGTGGAACGAGGAACGGGAAAAGTGGCTCGCGTGGACGGCGTGCGAGTTTTCGGAAAGACGGGGACGGCTCAGAAAATCGATCCAGCAACGGGCCGGTATTCCAAAAAGCAACGCGTTTGTTCGTTTGTGTGTGGCGCCCCTTCGAACGACCCTCGAGTTCTCGTCTTGGTGATGGTGGATGAACCGACAGCTTCCGGTTCGTACTATGGAGGCACCGTAGCGGCACCCACGGCTCGCCTTGTATTGATGGATGCCTTAGCTCGATCAAATCAGTGGGATGCTCAGGTCACCGTGCAGCAAAAGCCAAGTGCTGGACGGCTGTAATTTTTCTTGTGGCCGTGCTTTGAAGTTCTGCATTCAAGCCAGCGGTGTGCATGTGTTGCCTACGGCATGGTGGCGGACTTGATGAATTTTCGGAAGTCATCTTCGGCTTTGCTGACTGCTTCGGCAGGACCGGTCAGCTTGATGAAATAGTCCTGGCTAGCCATTTTACCGCCGGCCATTTCAATAATTGTTCCCAGCATGCGTTGATTGTCTGCAACTGGTTTTCCAAAGCCGGGGGAGAATTTTCCTTGGAGATCAAGCAGTACCGCAGGCTGGCCAGCTAAAGTGAAGCGTTCCAGCACTTCGTCTCGGTTGGCTTCTACTTGTCCACGCCAACGAACCAGATTTGCATCAACACCGCCTCCCGATCGCGACAATGTGACTGTGATTTCTTGGTCGCCTTCAGTGATTTTATAGCGAGCTGAAATGATGCCCAGCTGAAAGTCGGTCAGTTGGACCTGTTCCCATCCTTCTGGAACGGTAAATGCCAGTCCTGCCACATTCGTTTGGTGATCGTTTGTTGCTGCAGGTGGTGTGGTTTCGGATGAGTCAGCTGATGTTTGGGGCTCTGATTTTTCTGATTCAGCCGTCATGACAGGAGAAGCACCAGAGCGTTCTTCCTGCGAACAGCCGAATGCAGTGCAGCTAAAAATGGAGAGAAAAAGTAGGCTGTGGCGTTTGCTGTACACGTTCATCGTGATGGTAAGTCTTAGTCGAATGAAGAAACGGCGGACGTGTTTTTTGAACTGGGTGGCTCTTGCTGAGTGGTGCTAATTAGAAGTGAAACCAAACTGTTTCGGCGAGAAGTTGGTTGCCCGTTGGGAGTCGACCTGCAAAGGCTGAGTGATGAAGTTTTACAGCGATGATCGTCGTCGTTGACGGATTTGGTGACTGAGCTGTTCTAGTAAAGCAACTTCCAGTGGACTGAGGCTGTTTCGTCCTTCGACGTGAAGTTTTTCTAGAATTTCATCTAGGACTTCTTCGTGCAGATCGTCGTCTTCATCCTCGATGAAAGATTCGTTGGATTCTCGCAACGGGTGATCGCTATTGTGTAGTAGGGGTGGCCCCCATGGGGACTGTTCGTCGTGATGCTTGTTTGTGCCAGTTTCAGTACGAGGATCGTGCGTGCTCGATTCCTTCTGGGGGTGAGTGAATTCGGCAGCGTCTGTCAGCATCTGTAACCATTTCATGTTTTCGTGAGTATGGAACACGACAAGAAACGCGGATATGGCAACGATGGCGGCTTGATCAAAAACGAAGCCAAGGAGCATTCCGAAAATTCCCATTGCCAACCCAACTCGAATGGTGAGGTCTCGCCCTTCCACCTCGCTAAATCGGTTTGTGAGAAACGTATGCAGAAGAATGCCCGCATCAAAGGGGACGATGGGAATCAGGTTCACCAGAAACAGCACGATGTTTGACGCAAACATGAACTGAATGATGATGGTCAGCGACGACACATCGGGTGTTGTTTGAATGGTGAAGTTTTGCAGAATCTGTATGAGCTGTTGGCTTGAAAGCCGCGTCATGCAGCTTAAGGCAATAAGAAGATTCAGCAATGGGCCGGAAAACAGGACTCGCGCATGATCGCTCAAGTATCCTCGCCCGTGAGGATGGGATAACCCGCCGAGTGGCCACAAGTGAATTTCTTCCATGTCACCCCCGAGAGTTCGAGCGGCAACCAGGTGAGCCATTTCGTGAAGAATCACACTGAACAAAAGGATGCCAGCCGCAATCAATCCCCATGAAGCATCTTGCATGCTCCACATGAAGGCCAAAGCGACCACGGGAAACAGACAATTTAACCTCCATGTGACTTGGAAGAAGCGTCCTAAACGGAGTCCAGATGTAAGGATTGTGTCAGTAGGTTCCATCGTGCGCAGAATTGTAGCACTGTTTCAGCGGGAGTTCCATTCAATCCCGCTGATGAAATTTTACACCATCGAAAACAGACTGTTGAAATCGTTCATTTGACATCTGCTGGAACGCTGATATCAGGCGCAACCGTTTGACGGATGGCAAGCGGACGATAGGATAATGGTTAGCGGAGAGGGCTTCGCATCGAATTTTACAGCAGGTAAATATAGGGAAAGTGTGAGAAATGGATCAGGATGAGATTCTGCTGGACGCCGAAGAGCGTATGGAAAAAGCTGTCGACCACTTGAAATCATCGCTCACCGGAATTCGCACGGGACGAGCTAATCCAGGCTTGGTGGATTCAATTAAGGTTGAATACTACGGGTCTCCTACGCCGTTAAAGCAGATTGCGAATGTGAGCATTCCGGAACCTCAACAGATCATGATTCGTCCCTTCGATGTTTCCAGTCTGGATGAAATTTCCAAGGCCATTCAAAACAGCGACCTTGGGATGGCTCCCAACAACGATGGTCGAGTGGTTCGTTTGAATGTTCCTGCCTTGTCCACCGAACGTCGGCAACAGCTAGTTGGGCGAGTGAAAGAATTGGCTGAAGAGGCTCGCATTTCAATTCGCAACATTCGCCGTGACGGAAACAAGCACGCTGATCAGGCTGAAAAAGACAAGTCGATGTCTGAAGATGATCGCGATACCACAAAGGACAGCGTTCAAGAGCTAACGAAGAAGTACGAAGGCTTGGTGAATACCTGTGCACAGGATAAAGAAAAAGAAGTCATGGATGATTAGGACTGCGTACGTGTTGTTTCAAGCGAAAATGGGGCGGCAGAATTCGCCCTGCTTTTGTTTTTAAAACAGCTCTGTTTTGCTGTCGTCATTTGAATTGTTCATTTCGTGAGAATGGATCGATGAAGTCATTAAAGAAGATCAAACCTGTCAGACTGACTTGGGAAGAACGTCTTGTGATGATGAGACGGATTCGGAACCGCCGACGTAAGATTCGAAAATGATTTCTGTTCAAGACGCGCTGCATCAGATTCTTGCGGAATCAAAGCAGCTGCCGCCTGCGAAGATTCGTCTGACAAACTGTACAGGACTGGTTCTTGCAGAAGACACAATCGTGGGTTGCGACAGTCCACCGTTTGATAAAGCAATGATGGACGGCTTTGCTGTGATGTCGAGTGCTGGTGCGATCCAGCACGGTCATGCTGAATCTGCTGCTCGCTGTTCCAATTCGAAGTTGCCACTTCGGATTGTTGAAACCATCACTGCGGGGACTGTGCCAAGCTGCGTGGTCGATGCGACGACGGCTGCTCGTATCATGACGGGCGCTCCTTTGCCCGCTGGTGCCGACTGTGTGATTCCCGTTGAACGAGCGGTTGTGGAACAAGACCAGCCGGACCAAGTCTGTGTGTCGGTGAAAGACCTGATTGCAGAAAAGCATGTTCTGCGTCGAGGGGCACTTGCGGTGGAAGGCGACCCTTTGTTGGGCCGCGGAGTCACACTTCAGGCTCAACACATTGCTGCTCTTGCCGAATTTGGAATGGCCCATGTGCCCTGCGTGCCTCAACCCAAGGTCGCCGTTTTGGCAACAGGAGACGAACTTCTTGACGTGAGTGAGCCTTTGGTTCGCGGCAAAATTCGCAACTCTAACGAGCCCATGTTGTTGTCTCAAATTCAGCGAGCTGGAAGTGTTGGCTACGGGCTGGGGATTGCGGCAGACAATGTTGATTCCTTGGTAGAAAAAATTGGACAAGGATTGTCGTGTGACGCTTTATTGCTATCTGGTGGAGTCTCCGCTGGCACGTTGGATTTGGTTCCTCAAGTGCTGACCCAATTGGGCGTGTGTGAGATTTTTCACAAGGTGGCCATGAAGCCTGGCAAGCCTTTATGGTTTGGTCAGTTGTCAACAGGCGACCACAAGTGTTTGATCTTTGGTTTGCCAGGCAATCCCGTGAGTAGCATGGTGTGCTTTGAAGTTTTTGTGCGACCAGCTTTACAGAAGCTAGCTGGATTTCAAAGTGAAGAATCAGTCAAGCAAACGGCAACCTTGCAGACGGATGTGCAGCTCAAGGGCGATCGAATCACCTATTTCCCTGCCACCTTTCAGCAGTCAGAGCGTGGACTCCAAGCCACGGCATTGCCGTGGGCAGGTTCAGCCGATTTAAGAACGACGGCGTTTGCAGAAGGTCTTGTGATTTTAGATCCCGTTCAGGGCCCCTTTGTTGCAGGCACTTCAGTGAACTGCCTGTTGTGGTAGTTTTCCGGATGCGTTTGGTTTGGAAAAGCTGTTGCATTCGAAACAAAGTTACTTGCCGCCGTTTTGCCAGATGTTGTCAATCGGTTACAAGCTGAACGTGCCAACGTTTCAAAACGCTTTTCTGGTTGCTTCTAGCGATCGAAACGTCACGCAATTTTGTTTATTGTTTGGCAGAGTCATGATGTTGTTTTCATCGTGACGAACAGGGGCGGTTGGTATTCCGACGCATCAAGATCAATGCCAAGCGGTGAAGTGAGTGAGTGAGTGTTGAATCAACAGTTAACGAAAATGGGGGTTCCGGTGAGTGATTTTGTTCGACGGATCGTTGTTTCTTTCACATGTGCCATGCTGATGGTATCAGTTGCTGATTCTGTTGTTGAAGCAGACGAGCCGTCTTCTTTAGCACAGCCTTCTTTAGCACAGCCTTCGGCTGTTGCACTGTCTTCTACAGTGCAGCCTTCTTTAGCGAAGGCGGAACAGCGACCGAATGTGTTGTTCATTGCAATGGATGATTTAAACGACTGGATTGGATGTCTTAAAGGTCATCCTCAAACGATCACTCCCAACTTAGATCGTTTGGCATCCAAGGGCGTGTTATTTACGAATGCTCACTGCCCTGCTCCGGCATGTAATCCGTGTCGGTCGGCCATCTTCACAGGACGCTCGCCTCATCGCACGGGGATGTATGATAATCGTCAGCAGATGCGAGAAGTGATGCCGGACGAAGATATTATTCCTCAGTATTTTCGCAACAACGGCTACTACAGTGCCGGATCCGGAAAGCTGTTGCACTACTTCATTGACGGTCGATCTTGGGACCAATACTTTCCGAAAGCGGCATCTGAAAATCCATTGCCGAAAACGTTTTATCCCTCTCAGCGTCCTGTGAATTTGACCCGAGGTGGCCCATGGCAATACGTGGAAACCGACTGGGCGAGTCTCGATGTGACTGACGCGGAATATGGAGGCGACTGGTCGGTAAGCAAGTGGATTGGCGAGCAGTTATCTGAAAAGCATTCTAAGCCATTCTTTCTCGGCTGTGGAATCTATCGACCTCACGAGCCTTGGTTTGTTCCGAAGAAGTATTTCGAACCATTTCCTTTAGATCAGATTCAGTTGCCTCCCGGCTACTTGGCGAACGACTTGGATGATGTTCCGGAAGTCGGACAGCGTCGAGCTCGCAACCGTTACTTCAAGCACATTCAAGAACAGGATCAATGGAAGAAAGGCGTGCAGGGTTATTTGGCGTCGATTCACTTTGCCGATGCGATGCTGGGGCGAGTTTTAGATGCGTTGGAAGCTGGCCCGAATGCCAACAACACGATTGTCGTTTTATGGTCTGATCATGGTTGGCAGCTTGGCGAAAAAGAACATTGGCAAAAATATACTCCTTGGCGCGCGGTGACTCGAATCCCTCTGATGATCAGTGTGCCCGAGGCCATCAGTGCAGCGTTGCCTGCAGGAACAAAGGCGGGAAGTGTTTGCAAGTTGCCCGTGAATTTATTGAGCCTGTATCCAACGTTATTAGATTTATGTGGCCTGCCTAAGAAAGACAATAACGATGGTCCCAGTTTGCTTCCGCTACTCAAAGATGCGGCGTCGAGTGAATGGAATCATCAGTCGGTGACCTTTCTTTCTACTCCGGAAAGCTACGCTGTAAGCGGTCGAACTCATCGCTACATCCATTACGAAGACGGCAGTGAAGAACTGTACGATATCGAAGCCGACCCTTATGAATGGAACAATCTGGCGGC
>CAYTUE010000006.1:56681-62878 GCA_964441085.1 uncultured Planctomycetaceae bacterium | reverse complement strand
GGCAAGTGGCAAGTCGGAAAGTTTGCTGGCGAAGTTTCGAGCAACAGCTCCCAAGGATTTTGCAAAACGAATTGAACCGTCTGTCGAATCATTGGTGAAGTTAAACTGGCATCCTGCGACTGCTGATCCGATTCCGCCATCGAAACCTGAAGGCGGGTTGTTTCCGGTCTACTTCACGAATAAGCAGCGAGGTGCTGTTGAATTGTTTTGGGTTGGCCCGAAAGGTCAATTCAAGTCTTATGGATTGATTGCTTCTGGCGATCGAATGACTCAGAAGACTCGTCCTGGTGCCGTTTGGTTGGTGCAGGATCCCAAGACATCTCAGCCGTTAGGCTACTTTGTGGTGGGGGACCGAACGGCCGAAGCTTTGATTCCTGCAGGCAAGCCCAACGTGGTGGTGATTCTGGCCAGTGACTTGGGGTGGGCTGATCTGGGATGCCAAGCGGTGGTGTCGGATATTAAGACTCCAAATATTGATGCATTGGCCGCGCGAGGTGTTCGGTGTGTTGCTGGCTATGCGACATCTGCTGAAGGCTGTTCGTCTCGAACAGGGCTGATGACGGGCCGGTATCAGCAACGTTTGGGGATCAATTCTGTTTCTGACCTTCCCATGGCTGCATCAGCAGTGACGATTGCCGAACATCTGCAGCCGCTTGGCTATCGCACAGGGTTTGTGGGCAAGTGGCATCTTCAACCCAATGATCTTTGTGTGAATTGGCTGCGAGACGAACTTCCAGACATGGTCGAACAATCGCGTGATCAGCTTCAGATTCCCTTTGAAAAAGTGCAACCGTTTTCACCTGAGGCTCAAGGGTTCCATGAGTACTTTTGGGGTCAGCAGCATGACTATCGAATCAATTTTGAACTTGGCCAAAAGGTGCTGTTGAATCAGATGAAGGTGGTTCAAAATTCCGATTTTCGTATTGATGTTCAAACGCAAGCAGCAACCACATTTATTGATCGCAATCATGAAGAACCGTTTTATCTGCAGTTGAATTACTCTGGACCTCACACGCCATTGGAAGCGCCAGCTGAGTATCTGGAGCGTTTTTCCGGTGAAATGCCCGAGCGTCGTCGTTATGCCTTAGCCATGATTTCTGCGATTGATGATGGCGTTGGACGGATCGTGGATCGACTGAAGGAGTGTGGGCAACTCGACAATACGTTGATCGTGTTTACAAGTGACAATGGGGCTCCGTTAAACATGACGAAATCCGATCAGCCGGTGGGACAGAAAATAGGTGGCTGGAACGGTTCGTTGAATGATCCATGGGTTGGTGAAAAGGCGATGCTGACTGAAGGCGGTATTCGAGTTCCTTTGATTTGGAGCATGCCCAGTCAGCTGCCAATGGATGCCACTTACGACTACCCGGTGAGCACTTTAGATGTGGCTCCTACGATTGTGCAACTTGCTGGAGGCACACAGCCGACCGGTGCAGCAGCTTTCGATGGGATCAATGTGTTTCCTCGTTTTAACAGCATTCAAATCCCTTCGACTCGCACCTTGTACTTTCGGTTTGGGGCTCAAGCTGCGATTCGTCGAGGCAAATGGAAGTACATTTCTGTGGCCACTGGGCAGAAGTTTCTGTTTGACTTAGAAGGCGATCAGCATGAGACCGCCAACTTAGTCGAACAGCACGGTGTCTTAGCAAGGTCTTTGCATGACGACCTGATGAGTTGGACTCAAGATTTGCTCCCTGCCGGTTTGCCTGCCGGTGACGGTGGTCGTGAGCAAGATTGGTATGATTTCTACTTTGATGGACGGGGCATCAAATAAACGATTGCGACTGGTGCAGAGACAAAATCAGCCAGATCCCCAAGGTTGGTGCAATGGATGATCTGGCTGTGGTTTTGGCTGTGGTGATCCGTTGTCGACAGTTTTAAGATTTCATGTTTGTCCACATTGATCGCAATGCCGTGATCGCAATGTCGTGGTCGCAACGTCTTGAACAAACCAGTTGGCAAACGGATGCTTATTTCAGCAGGACGATTGCATCCATTTCAACTTGAACACCTTTGGGCAGTTTCGCAACTTCGACGCATGCGCGGGCGGGAAACGGGGCTTGAAAGTATGTCCCATAGATTTCATTGATCACGGCAAACTGCTGCATGTCGACAATATAGATGGTGACTTTGACAACACTGCTCATGTTTGAGCCTGCTTCTTCGACAACAGCTTTCATGTTATCCAAGACTTGTTTTGTTTGAGCGGCAACCTCTTCACTCACCACTTCGCCAGATTCCGGATGCAAAGGAATCTGCCCGGATACGTACAGCATGCCTTGAGCAACGACAGCTTGGCTGTACGGGCCGATTGCTTGAGGAGCATTTTTTGTATTGATGGTTTGAAGTGCCATGACTGTCTTGTCCTATTGAACGGTGGGGCTTGCTGAATGCGGAAAAGTATGCCAACGTTTTGGCATCGGTTTGACCACGCGGAACTGTAGGATGGGTTGAGTTGTGTGAACAGCGAGATCACAGTTTGGTACGGCTGGGTTTTGAAATTTTTATCCCATTTCGCTCTCCCTTTGGATTGCCGTCAAATATTGAAGCCGAGCCGCTTTAAATTCCAAGCACCAAGACACTGACCACTTCGCCGGAAACGAATGTTGGGATCGCGATTGCCATGCTTAACGATGTGAGAGGAGGTGTTCGCGGGATGGATGTTAAGCTGGTTTCTTCGGTAACGATCGCTCGTTTTTCGGCCCTGCATCTGGCTGCTAGGGAACCGGGCGTGGATAACGTTCGAGCCATTTGCCCATGGAGAGATGGGGCACCGTTTTGGATTTCTGCTGTGAGCTGTAGTTCGTGGTTGATGGGTTTCCAAGTTTGGATGAAGCTGAAGACAGGTTCAGATCGACTATTCATGCATAAGAAAACGTCGCTGATGGTTGCTCCTGAATCTGTCAAAGGAAGGCCGATGACGGTGGACAGGTTTTGGGCTTCAATTGCGAGACCTCGAATTGCATTTCGATCTTCAGCGGGATGGCAGCTGACATAAGGTCGAGCATTGCTAGCTGTGACTCCTGGGATTCCTTCACCAAGTGGTAGGTGGACAAATTCTGAGAGTCGTCGTAGTCCCTCGCAGTTGATGTAGGTTCCGCTAATCAACCTAAGTTCTTGAGAACTTGGATCGACTCGCCACGATTCAAACGTTGCCTTGGAATCTCGTTTTGTTTCTAAAAGCAGCACCACAACAGACTGAATTTGTTCGTTGCGGAAGATGGGGAATCCGAGAGCCGTTGTCATTCCTGCGATACTGGCTTCTGTTGTTCTCAGAAATTCCGTTTTGATTAATTCTCTCATGAACATGGGCGTCTGACGTTGCCAGATTTGCCCAGGAAGCCCTTCGCCTCGACAGAATTTAATGTCGGCAGATGCCTGCTGAAATTCATCAGCGTCTTGGTAATAACTTTGCCGCAGTTGGAGTGCTTGAGTTTCTGATTCCGGTTCCCAGATTTCGATGCCTTTTAGACAGCTTGTTTCATCAATCGCTGATTGAGCTGCCGTTGTGGGCAGTTGCAAGCCTTGGCTGTAATACCGGCTGGAAATTGCCAGTGCGACCAGTTCGGCAACCGATTCGACTCCCACTTTTCTCATCAAACGAAAACGTCGATCTTCGACTGCTCGAACGGTCACTCCCAGGCTGACAGCGATCTGCTTGTTCTTTTGGCCAGCCATGATCATGTCCAGCACTTCCAGTTCCTTTGGAGTGGCTGCAGCGATTCTTTGCGCGGCGTCTCGGCATTGATCAAAGGTTTGTTGACGCTCTAGGCTGACTTTTGCAGCTGCGCTTATGGCGCTGACCAACTTTTGCTGGTTGTACGGTTTTGTGATGACGGATGATATTCCCAGCTTCATAAATTCGACGGCGTCGTCAGTGCTGGCATTGTCTAGTAAAACGACAATGGATAAAGATGGGTAAGCGGTCGCGATGTCTGTAATTTCGCTGGCCGTATTTTGAGCCGTTGAAGCATTCAGCACGACACAACCCAGTGGTGTCGAGATGGATTGGTTGTAGAACGTTTCTCGACTCGCGTGGTGCCGGAGCCCGTATCCTGAATTCTCTGCTGCGGCCATCACCATTTGCTGTTCGTCTGAAGGCAAATTGATTGCATAAATACAGGCAGATGGGGTGGGCTGATTCATTGAAGTGCTGCCTATCTTAGAATGTCATGATGAGAACACTGGCGAGGTTCTGTTCGCTGTAGATTGGCCAGATCAGACGCGGGTTTTCATTGGAATGGCTGTCGCTGATCAGGAGCGGCGCGTTGATCGTCAGAACGGAATGGATGTCACGATCCCATTGTTCTATTTGCTTTGTGTCAGCGAAGTCTTTTTCGTTTGATCTTGTTTGAGCCGATTGATCGAACGGTTGAATGGTTTCGATTTGAAAACGTGGTGGCTGATCATCATCGGAGGTTTCGGCTGAATTTGAGGAGACTGATCCCGACAGCAGCACGGTGTTTCGGCTGAGTGGTTGAGAGGCCGCTTCAAGCAACAGTAAAATCGATTTTGGAAACCCTAATGAATCGGCAATTGGTAAAGCGGCGGCTGCGGAAAGGTTGGCTGGATCGCCGCCAAATGATCGGATAAAGGCAGAACTTTTATCCAACTTTCGAGCGACTCTTGCCAGTCCTGATTTCCAAACACCGCCAGGCATTCCAGCGCCTTTGGGAAATCGAGTGTAGCGCGTGATATATTCGAACGATGGTAAGCCCGAATAGTGTCCATCAATGATTGCCAGTTCGTCTCGATCATCTCGGCCCCAGATTTCTACGGCACCGTGGACATCACTCAGTCCCAGTAAAATGGCTCCTTGAACTTCTCGTTTTTGAACAATTGGGACACACACAACTGTCGTGATTTCGCGACCGACATGCTGTGTTAGGGAAGCCAGTGAACAGTCGCTTTCACGGATCATGGCGACTGTCTTGGTTTCACAAGCAGCCCGAACCATTTTTAACATTTGGTCTGAATGGCAGTATTCAGATGCCGTTGCCTGAGCTGAATTTTTATTCAGCACGATGGCGTTGATGGGCACCAAGTTTTGGGTTGCTTCATCGGTATGCCAGACTTCGGCAAAGCGAATCAGAAGATCTGAATTTTTAGCTTGCTGAGTTCTGCTGGGCTGTGTCGTCGCAGTTGCAGTGTTCATGATGAATGCTCCTAGACGCGATCACTGAGCGAGGTGCTAGGTTGTAAGAGATTTGGTTTAAGCATGAACAACCTCCAGCGGTTCAGGTTCCTGAACTTGAACTGGTTGTTCAGACAGTCGTTCTGTGGTTTCTTTGACATGCTGCTCTTTGTTGTGTTCCTGCTTCTGCAAGAACGACAATAAGCAGGCTCGAAAGTCGTAATAGTGTTTGTGTTCCAGTACGGCTTTGCGATTTCGAGGCCTTGAAAAGGGAATTTCCAAGACCTGCCCCACGGTTGCTTCTGGGCCGTTGGTCATCATGCAGACTCTGTCTGACATGTAGATTGCTTCATCCACATCATGAGTGATGACCATGGTTGTGATTTTTTGCTGGTCGAGAATTCCCAGAATCACATCTTGCAGATCCATTCTTGTGAGCGAATCAAGTCGGCCAAAAGGTTCGTCGAGAAGTAACATTCGCGGTTTTAAAGCGATGGCTCGAGCAATGCCGACTCGCTGTTGCATTCCTCCCGACATTTCTTTGGGGTACTTGTTGATGGAATCTGCTAAGCCTACGACGCTTAAGTAGTATTCGCAGATCTGGCGTCGTTCAGCAGGTGTGCCATGCGGATACACTTGCTTAACGCCCAGCATGACATTTTCAAATGAAGTGAGCCAAGGCAATAAGCAGGGAGACTGAAACACGACTGCTCTGTCGGGCCCCGGCCCACTGACTTCTCGACCATCAACAATTAACGACCCAGAAGTCATCGGGTTAAGGCCCGCTAACATGGTGAGTACGGTCGATTTTCCGCATCCGGAATGGCCAATCACTGAGACAACTTCTCCCTGATGTAAAATCAGATTGAAGTCTTTGACGACAGCAATATCTCTTCCAAATGGATTGGGATAAGCCTTCGTGAGATTGGCAATTTCGACGTAGCGATTTTCGTTATTGCTCATGATGATCCGATGATGTGGGTTGCCACACCGACATGCGAAATCGAAACGGCACCGCCGAGAAGAGGCGAGTACTGTTGCTTGGGTGAGTTGGACTGCT
>CAYTUE010000006.1:50034-56581 GCA_964441085.1 uncultured Planctomycetaceae bacterium | reverse complement strand
GTGAGTAAAACAGTGGTGAGTTAAATTGAAGAAAATTCTTTGGGGGCAAGGTCTGGTAGTGCAATGTCGTCAACGATTCGAAGCCGTTGAGCTTCTTTGTTGATCGCTGTTAGGTATTCAGTGACTTCGTTACGAAGTTGTTTAAATGATTCGTTGAAATTTAAGGTCGTGCGGTCTCGAGGGCGTTCCAGTTCAACGTTGAACGACTGTCCTAAAGTTGCCTTCGGGCCGGGGGTTAAGGCGATGATTCGATCGGCCATCAGCACGGCTTCGTCGACATCGTTCGTGATCATGACCACTGTGCGTCGGTCTTCTTCCCAGATCCGAATGATTTCGTCCTGAAGGTTGGCTCGAGTTAACGCGTCGAGTGCGCTGAGGGGTTCATCGAGGAGCAGGACTTCTGGCTTCATCGAGAGTGTTCGAGCCAACGACAAGCGTTGCCTCATTCCACCAGACAGTTCGCCTGGTCGCTTCCATTCTGCCCCTTTCAACGAAACCATGTTGATGTAGTGTTGAATGTGAGCCTTACGAGCTGAACTGTCCATTTCTGGAAACACTTGCTTCACAGCCAGTTCGATGTTTCCGAAAACACTCAGCCAAGGTAAGAGTGAGTAGTTTTGAAACAGAATGCCTCGTGATGGTCCGGGTTCTGTCACCACTTGGCCGTTCATGCGAACCTCACCCGTATTCGCCAGTTGAAGCCCCGCCAACAGGTTCATCAAAGTGGACTTGCCACTCCCCGAAAATCCAATGATGGCGACGAATTCGTTTCGCGTTACGTCGAGATTGATATCGCTCAGAACTTCTGTTCGCGCGTTCGGGGGACCAAAGCCCACGTTGGCGTGATCAACTTGTAAGGAAAATTCGCTTGTTTGATTGCTCATTAAACCACCGCTGCTCCATCGTCAAAGCTGACACTGCGTTGCAGCAAGATCATGAAACGATCTAATACAAAGCCAATGATTCCGACCAAGAAGCATGCAAAGATAATATTAGCAAAAGACTGAGATGAACCGTTTTGGTATTCATCCCAAACGTACTTTCCTAGCCCTGATGACGAAGACAGTGCTTCTGCAGCGATCAGCACCATCCAGCCGACTCCAAGAGAAATTCGTAGTCCTGCGAAGACCAGTGGTAAGGCAGATGGAATCACAATTTTGAACAGTCGGGCCCACAGTCCTAACTTCAGAACTCGAGCAACATTCAAGTGGTCTTGATCGATCGATGACACTCCCAAGGCCGTGTTCACTAAGGCTGGCCAAACGGCACACATGGCGACCGTGCAGGCTGAAAAAATGAGAGCGGGATTGACTCCCAAGTCCTTGATCAACGGCAAGGCATCGCAGAATTCAAACAGCCAGTAGCTATTGGGGTCTGGAAGAAAAAATGCTCCCACAACGATTTGGAAGATCAGCAGCCAGACGACGGGAGACACTGGTTTGAAGATTGAAATAATAGGCGTCAGGCAAGCCATCACAACTTTGTTCAGTCCGCACATAATGCCAACTGGAATCGCAACGCATGCGGCCATGATGAAACCAATGAAGACTGTGAACAGGCTTCTTTTCACTTGAAACCAAATCGTTTCTCGTCGCGGATAGCTTTGTTCTGAAATTCGATTTGCTTTTTCTTCACCCGCAACGACAGATTTGGCGGCGGATAAAATTTGAGTTGATGTTTTTGCGCCGTCTAGCTTTTTCAAAGCTGCAGATGTGGTTGTCACTGCCTTTTCGACCTTGACCGAGCGGTTGCCCGATTGCAAGTAGTCCAAGCGTTTCTTCAGGTGTTGGACTTCGTTTGCGGCGGCGTTGGAAGCAATTTCGGCTTGTTGGATGACAGACGGTTTTTCTCGCAGCAGCTTGATTTTATCTTTGAGCTTCTGTTCGGCTTCCTTTTCGGTTTCTTTTAAGCTGTTGGATTCTCGTAAAAGCGTCAGCAGTTCTTCCAGAGACGTTTGCCCAGACGACACTTCTGCGGACATGACTTTGGCAGCTTCTGTTCGAGCTGTCTGAGCAGCCTTGTTTGACTTCTTCAGTTCTTCTGCCTTGGCTGTTAAGGGAGCCAAGGTTTCTTCCTGCTGAGCCAGCGCTTTTTGCTTGATGGATTCTAGGTCTGCTTTGAGCTTGTCCGACCGTTCGACTGCTGATTCGACTTGGCTTTGCACACGTTGGATTCTGGCGAGGCGAGCTTTTCCATCGAGTTCGAAGTCTTCTTCCTTTTCGTTTTCGCGAGTGTGTAGTAGTTGATTGGTGACTGCCGCGTCCCAAACCTGAGCCGGTGTTGGCACTTCGCCAGAATTGGTTTTGTGCCGAGGGGCAACAATGTTCCATACCCAAAAGCAGCAGACGACGAACAGGATCGGTATGACCATGAACTTCAGAATGTTGATTGATTGTTTTTTGGGCTCTTCGACGAAGATCAGCCGGATCAAAGGGTCTAAGACCTTAAATCCACTGACATCGACAGCCTTCAGGAGGCCGTACTTGAAACGCTCGAGTTTTGATTCACTCATGACAGCTTGTTTAGCAACCTGTAACAGAATTCCGACACAAGCGGTGTCGGTAACAGTTCTTGGAAATTGAGCCTGACAGACGCCGTGTCAGCCATGTTTTGTCTTGGTGCCAATGACACACTTGGCCATTTCCGTGGCATATGTCATTGGCTTTTTCATGTCTTCGCAAAACCTTGGCCCATCCTGAGTTTCAAGTTTTCGAAGGCTTTCTTCGTGGATCTTTTGCCTCAGCTAGCAACTACTCGTCCTTGATACCGATCTTGTGGCGATTCAAGTATTCGATGGGTTTTCGGGCGTCGTATTCGATGCCGTCGATGAAGTCTGAAGATGCTTCTTTAAAGCCATCTGTGTCCCAAGGAATATCGTCCTTACTAATGTGACCTTCGGCCAACAGTCGTTTGGCGGCATCCAAGTAGATTTCGGGTTTGTAAACTTCTTTTGCGGTTTCCAAGTACCATTCTTTTGGTTGGGCTTCGGTGATTTGTCCCCAGCGGCGCATTTGAGTGAGGAACCAGATTCCGTCGCTGTACCAAGGGTAGCTACAGTGGTACTTAAAGAAGACGTTGAAGTCGGGCATCGCCCGCTTGTCGCTTTTCTGGAAGAAGAAGTAGCCTGTCATTGAGTTTTTGATGACGTCAAAGTCGGCTCCAACGTAGTTTGGTTGAGACAGCAGTCGACACGCTTCTTCTCGATTCACAAGATTGCCGTCGCCGTCGGTTTCATCCAACCATTTGCCAGCTCGAATCAAGGCTTTCACGACAGCAATATGAGTATTCGGGTTTTCATCCGCCCATTCTTTGGTGACTCCAAATACCTTTTCTGGATTGTTTTTCCAGATGTCGTAGTTTGTTGTCACGGGAACTCCAATTCCCAATTCGACTGCTTTTTGATTCCATGGTTCACCCACGCAATAGCCACTGATGTTGCCTGATTCCAAAGCCGACGGCATTTGTGGTGGAGGCGTGACAGACAGTTCCACTTCGGCTTCTGTAAAGCCCTTCAAATCTTCTGACGTGTACATGCCCGGATGAATGCCAGCTGCTGCCAGCCAGTAGCGAATTTCGTAGTTGTGAGTGGAGACCGGAAACACCATCCCCATCTGAAGTTTTTTGCCGTCGGCAAGCTGCCGTTCAACATATGGCTTTAAAGAATCCGCAGTGATCGGATGCTTGGGAGTGGGCGTATCAAGGCTGGCATCCGCTTTGATCATTTCTTCCCACACGGTATTTGAAACGGTGATGCCGTTACCATTTAAGTCGAGCGTGTAAGCTGTGATGATATGAGCTTTGGTGCCAAAGCCGATGGTTGCTGCGATGGGTTGGCCAGACAGCATATGAGCACCATCAAGTTCGCCCGTGATGACGTTGTCGAGCAATTGTTTCCAGTTGGGTTGAGCGGTGACTTCAACCTGCAGTCCTTCTTCTTCAAAGAAGCCTTTTTCTTTGGCGATCACAATGGGGGCACAGTCGGTCAGCTTGATAAAGCCGAATTTGAGAGTGTCTTTTTCGAGTTCTAATGGTTCGGGTTCGTCAGTTTCAGAAACAGGATCTGTGGCATCACTGGCGCTTGTGTCTGATGAATTTGCGGTCGGTGTTGCTGTGTTGGTAGCTGGGTTTGTATCCGCAGATGTCACAATTCCGTCGGTGTCTTCGGGATTGGAACAGCCAGTGAACAGAAGTGTAATCAGGCACAGGCTTGCAAATTTCAGTGGACTGAAATTGAACTTCATCGGGAATCCTACCTTTATTGTCCGGTGATCGGGTTCATTACGGTCTCGTACGTTTCGCTACAACGCAAAGACCATGCCAGTCATGCAAATCTGGCCGATGATTGAGCCGAACATTGAACTCGCCGTGGATTTCAACGTGTGATTTGTGGAAAACCACGCTGTTGAACCTTTAGGACTGGTCGCAATTGTTTGAGGCTGGCTCAATGTTGATGCAACTGTGCCTTTGAATCGGGCGAAACTTCGAGATCAGGTCATGGTCGTCGATATTTGATTTTGATCTCAAAACGACGTGAAGCGACCCGTCATTGCTTTTTCACTTTGTTTGGCACTGCATCCTTCGAAACGCATCGCTGTGCGGTGAAAACGCAGTTTTGCAGCATTTGATGAAAACCATGTGAGGAAATCCACGGTTGGGTTTGTGAAGCTTGGTTGACTCTGCGGGCGGCCAAGACTGCTGCGATTTTTGCATGTGAAAATTGTAGACCTAGGACGATTTGAGGCAATGTCATGCGCCGAATCAAAATTTGTAACCTAAATAACGAGGTTCAAAACAAATGCAGTAGCTGGAGATGGTGCTGTTTCCAACTCAAGCGAAGTGTGGGTGGTTTGGAGCGAGCAGACTGCTTGGACACACAATTTGCACAATGTGCCTTAAAGGATGGAGGCCGAAGATGAGTTTAAGCTCGGTGAGATGGACTGTTGTTAAGCCAATCGTGATGTTGGCAGTATTATTGAGTACCACTCATTTTACGCTCGCTCAGGAGTGGGTGGCTGAACCTTGGGCGGGCGCAGACTGCGGCGTTGAAGGTTGTGTGGACGAAGATTCAGGCGATCTTCCGCACCTTGATGTCGAAGCAATTTTTGGTGCGATTGCTGGCGACGATTCCATTTTTGGATCGTTGAAAAACCGTGAATTGGGTGGAGTCAAATATTCCGTTGGTGGCGAACTGCGTCATCGATTTCACAACGAAGCCAATCGCTTAAGACCACCTGGTGGCGACGCCGAATATTCGCTGTGGCGATTTACGCCTCATCTTAAAGTGCAGTTCAACGATCGCGTGGGAGCGTTCGTGGAAGGTATTGATGCATCCGCTTTTCAAGAAGGTGATGCTCCACATGTCCCTCTCGGGATTGATGTGAATCGTCTTGACTTCTTGCGCTACTATGCTGAATTGACATTGTTCCAAGATGACCAGTCATCTTTGAAGTACCGCTACGGTCGTCAGTTTTTGAAGTATGGGTCTCAACGTCTGTTGTCGCCGCTGGGGTGGTCGAACACCTTTCGCAACTTCGAAGGCCACAAGTTGATGTATCAAAGTGGCGACTGGGCTGTCGACGGTTTTTTGATGAGTAGCGTGAATGCTGCTGCTAGTGGATCTGGGTTTGGTCCGACGTCTTTGGATACTGCTGACAACAATCGGCAGATCTCTGGCATTTATTCCACATACAGTGGCTTAGAAAATTCCACATTGGATTTATACTGGTTGTACTTTGACGAAGAAAATGCGGCAATCAATCGTCAGGACGGCAACCGGCATACGATCGGAGCTCGTTGGGGCGGCAAAAAGCCTGTCAAAGAACGCGGTCAGGTTGTTGGAACGTGGAACTGGGATCTTGAAGGAGCCTATCAGTTCGGTGGCGATAACTTCGCTTCCATTGATCAAGATGTCAGTGCAGGAATGGCGACAGCGAACATCGGCTACACATTTAATAATGTGAAGTGGACTCCCAGTATCAAGGGGTTCTATTACTGGGGTTCAGGGTCAGATCAAGCGGCCGGAACGAATAACAACACGTTCTTTACGCTGTACCCACTTGGGCACGCCTATTGGGGATTGATCGATAACTTTAGCGGACAGAACCTTCAGGACTTGGGTGCCACCTATTCAGTGAAGCCTCATGAGAAGTTGTCGTTGAGTGCAACATATCACTACTTTACGAAAGCCAATGATGGTGACTTTGTCTACAACATTGCGGGGGCTCAATTTGGCACGCCCGGCGGAAGTAGCGAAATTGGTCAAGAAGTGGACCTGATTGCAAACATCTCCGTCACAAAGAACTTCAATGTTCAGGCTGGCTACTTCTGGTTCTTCTATGGGGATGCACTGCAACCACGAGAAGATGGGCGACAATTCTATATTCAGACCACGTTGAAGTTTTAGGCGAAGCAAAAGGCACTGCAGCCGTCGGCCTCGCGTTTCGGAGTGAGCGGCGGCGTTCAGCCTGTTGAAATTCAGAGCCCAGCGGGCAACATAAAGAAGTCTTTGTGTTGCCTGTTGGGCTTTGTTGTTTTGCAAACTTGCAAA
>CAYTUE010000006.1:42308-49934 GCA_964441085.1 uncultured Planctomycetaceae bacterium | reverse complement strand
CATAAAGAAGTCTTTGTGTTGCCTGTTGGGCTTTGTTGTTTTGCAAACTTGCAAAGATGAGTTTCACCATGGCGACTGACAGGTGTGGTGGTGCTTTTCAGTGTTGCGAAAGGCGCAACTGCGTGGCTGCAGAGAGCCAAATATCGTACTTGTCACGCGTTTTTGAGCCCATTGATCCCGTGAATTCCCAGCGAATGCGCTAAGGTGCCAGCATTCTGGTCGATTGCTGCCCTGTTAGTAAGCAGTTTGTGTTTGACGTGCTTTCAGGGATCTGGTGTTTTCCACGTGTTGTTTTCTGGATGACGTGGATCTGAGGCAGATTGTGTCTGTCTCCCCCTTACTTTTGTGCTTTGGCATGCCCTTTGCCTTTCCGTGCTGCGTCGGATGAAAGATCCAAAGCAAAAGGCAGAAGTAAGTATGAGCGAATTCAGTGACAAGCAAACGATCGTTGTTGTTGGCAACGGAATGGTGGGGCTGCGTTTTTGCGAGAACCTGATTGCCTTTGATGACGTAAAAAAGTACCGCATTGTCACGTTCTGCGAAGAAGCTCGAGCCGCTTACGACCGGGTCGGTTTGACGACGTTTTTTGCTCATCGCGATGCTGAAAAGCTGATGCTGGCCAGAATGGACTGGTATCGCGAAGTCGGAATTGAAATTCACGTAGGCGATCGGGCGGTGGAAATCGACCGCAAAAACTCCATCATCCGTTCGGCCAAGGGGATTGAAGTTGCTTACGACCAAGTGGTGTTGGCAACGGGATCGTATCCGTTTGTGCCACCTCTTCCCGGAATCGAAAAGCCGGGCGTGTTCGTCTATCGCACCATCGAAGACCTTGAACACATTATTGCGTATGCAAAGAAATCAAAAAGTTGCGCTGTGATCGGCGGAGGCCTGTTGGGACTAGAAGCTGCTAAGGCGGCGTATGATCTCGGTTTGGATACTCATGTTATTGAATTTTCTTCTCGTCTGATGCCTCGTCAGATCGATGATGCTGGTTCAGATATTCTTGTGGAACAGATCGAAAACTTAGGCGTAACGGTTCACTTAAATAAAGCGACCAAGGAAGTCCACGGCGAACAATCAGTGGAACGGATGCAGTTCACTGACGATTCCGATCTTGATGTCGACATGATTATTGTGTCGGCAGGCATTCGTCCTCGAGACGATCTTGCGAAAGAAGCGGGCTTAGAACTGGGAGACCGCGGTGGCATTGTGGTGAATGACCACTTGCAAACCAGCGATCCCAATATCTATGCCATTGGTGAATGTGCCTTACACGCGGGACGAATTTATGGTTTGGTTGCTCCCGGTTGGGACATGGCCGAAATTGTCGCCGCCAATTTGTGTGGTGATGAACGTACGTTTGCAGAAACCGAACTTTCTACCAAACTGAAGTTGATGGGGGTCGATGTTGCTAGCTTTGGTCAGTACGAATTGAGTGATGATGTCAGCCGCTCTTTGGCGTTTCAAGATCCGTTTACGGGAGTTTACAAGAAGCTATTCTTTAGCCTAGACGGCAAAAAGTTACTGGGTGGGATTCTGGTAGGTGACGCGGCGGATTATGGCACACTGAGTATTCTGGCCAAGGGCGGTGAAGATCTGCCCTGCTCTCCCGCTGATTTAATCGGAGCGGGTTCTGGTTCGGCATCTGCTTCTTTGGGTGGAGTCGAAGGGTTACCAGATTCGGCTCAAATTTGTTCGTGCAACAACGTGACCAAGCAGCAGATTTGCACGGCCATTCAAGAACAGGATCTTGAATCAGCAGCGGCCGTCAAACAATGCACAAAAGCGGGAGCAGGTTGCGGCGGATGCATGCCTTTAGTCACTGATTTGTTTGCGTCCGAAATGAAATCTTTGGGGCGTGAAGTGAGCAATCACTTGTGCGAACACTTTGCCTTGAGTCGGACAGAACTGTTCGCCATCGTGAAGGCAAAGCAACTGAAGTCGTTTCATGATGTGCTGGCGGAATGCGGTTCTGGGCAGGGATGTGAAACATGCAAGCCTGCCGTTTCATCGATTCTCTGCGGAATTTGGAACGACTATATTTTGGAACCTCAGCATCAAACGCTGCAAGACAGCAACGATCGGTTTCTAGCGAATACTCAACGCAACGGCACGTACTCTGTGGTGCCTCGAGTTGCCGGTGGAGAAATTACTCCCGACCAATTGATTGCTTTGGGAGTTGTCGCCAAAAAATACAACTTGTATTCCAAGGTCACCGGGGGGCAGCGAGTCGACTTGTTTGGAGCTCAAGTGCAGGACCTGCCAGCAATCTGGGAAGAACTGATCGCTGCTGGGTTTGAAAGTGGGCATGCTTATGGCAAAGCGTTACGAACGGTGAAAAGTTGCGTGGGCACATCTTGGTGTCGGTATGGAGTTCAGGACGCAGTGGGTTTCGCGATTCGTTTAGAAAATCGTTACAAGGGAATTCGCGCACCGCATAAGCTGAAAATGGCAGTCAGTGGTTGCACGCGTGAGTGTGCGGAGGCTCAAAGTAAAGACCTTGGGTTAATCGCCACGGAAAATGGCTACAACATTTATGTGTGTGGAAATGGTGGTACCAATCCTCGACATGGCGATTTGCTAACCACGGACGTTGATGCAGATACAGCCATCAAGTTGATCGACCGTTTCTTTATGTACTACATCATGTCTGCAGAAAAGCTGACTCGAACATCGGTTTGGTGTGACAAGTTAGAAGGCGGTGTTGATCATATTCGTGATGTGGTTGTGAATGATACTCTGGGGATTGCTGAAGAACTTGATGGCCTCATGCAGCATTTGGTCGACACGTATCAATGCGAATGGAAGACGACTGTTGAAGATCCTAACCGCCGCAAGTGGTTCCGACAGTTTGTGAATTCGCCAGAAACAGAACCCACGATTGAACTGGTTTCAGAACGAGGCCAATTGCGTCCAGCTGATTGGCCGTCTGAACTGGTTTCGCTTGGGCAATATCACGAACTGGAAAACAAACGTCTGGCGATTGAACGAGAGCGAGCTGAAGAGCTTCAGCAGGTTCAGTGGGTGGATGTGGGATCGCCAGATGATTTTCCTGTGGATGGTGGTTCGACAATTAAGTACGGTAAGACTCAGATTGCCGTGTTCAATTTTGCTTCTCGAGGCGAATGGTACGCGACGCAAAACATGTGTCCTCATCGAAAAGCGTTCGTGCTTTCTCGAGGAATGGTGGGAGATCAATCAGGCACTCCCAAGGTGGCTTGCCCGTTGCACAAAAAGACTTTCAGTTTGGAAACTGGTGATTCGCTTCAAGATGAGGACTATAAAATTCAAACATTTCCTGTGCGAATTGAAAACGGGCGAGTGGAACTTGAACTTCCACCTGTTGCTGTTTTGGATGAAATGTTGGCAACAGAAATTGGCTGTCAATTGGCGTCGAGCTGTCATCCAACGACTGAAACGACAACAGCAACATCGTGTTGAAACGTTGCGTATAAGCATACTCAGCGTTGAAGACAGACTCCTTGTCCCGTTCGTGTTGGATCAGTTTTCAAATTCAGCACATTCCGTTGCGAAATGGAGCAACGAAAAGACGAATCCTCATTTTTCAAATGACCGTGATGTAACCCAATGTCTGTGAATTCTTTGATTCAACAACTTTTGGATGAGCAAAGCGACCTGACGGCCGTTGAACGATTTGCTCAGTTGCATGATGGTGCCGCGATTCCTGCTCAGCAAAAGCACTACCAGCATTTGCTGCCCACATCACCTTTAGAAAGCGGCGAACAGTTTGGTTTTCAAGTTGATTTGGATCGTTGTTCGGGGTGCAAAGCGTGCGTGACTGCCTGCCATTCGATGAATGGCTTAGACGACGGGGAGACATGGCGAGACGTTGGGGTGTTGATTGATGAAGCCAACCAGCTGCCGATTTTGCAGCACGTGACGACTGCTTGTCATCATTGTTTAGAACCAGCGTGTGCATCTGCTTGTCCTGTTAATGCGTATGAAAAAAATCCGGTGACAGGCATTGTTCGGCACTTGGATGATCAGTGTTTTGGTTGCCAATACTGCACACTGGCATGTCCTTATGATGTGCCAAAGTATCATGAGAAAAAAGGCATCGTGCGGAAGTGCGATCTGTGTTCTGATCGGCTGGCCGTAGGAGAAGCGCCCGCATGTGTGCAAGCGTGTCCTCATGAAGCGATTGCGATTGTGACAGTTGATGTCGAACAGCTTCAGCAGGAAAGAAACACTGCCGTGTTGGTTGATACGGCTCCTGAATCAAGCTTTACAGTGCCGACCACAAAGTATGTGGGAGGCTCAGGCTTGGCTGCTGCGACCATTTCGAATCCAGCTTCTGTGAAGCCGCAGCATGCTCACGCTCCTTTGGTGGTGATGTTGGTGTTGTCTCAGCTTTCCGTCGGTATTTTTGCTGCGTTGGGCATCGCCAAAATTTTGCAGGCTGTCGGTGTGGGGGCAGTGTCTGTTCCCTTGTTTTCCGAACAAATGGTTGCTGTTGTTGCGTTTGGGATTGGGCAACTTGCTTTGGCCGCTGCGACTCTTCATCTGGGAAGACCTCAATATGCGTTTCGAGCCATCGTTGGTTTTCGACATTCGTGGTTAAGTCGTGAAATTTTGGTGTTTGGTTTATTTACAGCAGCTTCAGGAAACTTGATGGCGTTGGTGTTGTTGCCGTTTGCTGAAAAATATTTTCCTGTGGTTACGCCTTGGACGGCTTTGGTTCCATCATTTGCAGTGAATCTGTCGCTGCTAATGACTGTGCTCACAGGAACTGCAGGGATTGCCTGTTCTGCAATGATTTATGTGTTTACTCGGCGGACATACTGGTCGGCCTTTCAGTCGTTTGTCAAGTTTTTTGGAACCGCGTTTTGTGTTGGTCCCGCGTTGGCTGCGATAATTTTTTCGGTGTCGGAAGCTTCAGATGTGGTTGACGGGGCGGTGACAGCATTGGTCATGATTTCGGTGTTGGCAGCGGGGTTAAAAATTGCGTGGGAAGATCATGCTTACAAACGCTGGGCCACCTTGGAATCGGGGCAGTTAAAACGAACGGCTGAACTGGCCACTCAAGACTTAAAGAAAATCAGTCAACTGCGATTTGTCATGGGGGGGCTTGGAATCTTGTGTCTTTTGTGTGCTGTTTTTGTGCCGTCGCTGGCGGTTCTGTGTCTTGCCGTTGTTAGCTTGCTGGTGGGTGAGTTTTGTGAACGGATTTTATTCTTTAAAGCGGTCTCACCAGATCGAATGCCAGCGGGGTTGTAACTTTGAATCTTCTGAATCTGATTCACCAAAAAGATGGCCCACTGACAAGGGAATTGCTGAGACAACCGGGTGGGTTTGGGCTGGGGCAAGTTCCTGCTCGTCACCAACCAGACCGTACATCTCAAATGGTCTGTGGGTATTGTTCTACTGGCTGTTCGTTAAATATTCACTTGAAAGATCATCAGGCGGTTGGGTTAACTCCGTCGTCCGATAGTCCGGTGAATATTGGGATGGCTTGCCCGAAAGGGTGGGAAGCTTTAACGGTACTGGATTCCGACGACCGCGCGACAACTCCTTTGCTGCGAAATGAGCAAACAGGTCAGCTGGATCCTATTGATTGGTTGCAGGCCGCCGATGTCTTTGTGGATCGCATCAAGTCGATTCAAAAAGAACATGGAAATGATTCGGTCGCGTTTCTGGGGACGGGCCAGTTGCCAACAGAAGAACTGGCCTTTCTGGGAGCATTGGCCAAGTTCGGGATGGGAATGATTCATGGGGACGGAAACACTCGGCAATGTATGGCAACTGCCGTTGCTGCGTATAAAGAATCATTCGGCTTTGATGCTCCACCGTACACTTATCAAGACTTCGAAGAATCCGATGTGATTGTCTTGGTTGGCAGCAACCTGTGTATTGCTCATCCCATTATGTGGGAACGAGTGATGAAGAACCGAGACGCCAACACGGTGATTGTGATTGATCCTCGGGCAACCGAAACAGCTGCTCAAAGCGATTTGCATTTGCCGCTGAAGCCGAAGTCTGACCTGATGTTGCTGTATGGCATTGCGTCAGTTTTGGTGAATGAAAACTGGATTGATGAAGCCTACATTGAACAGCACACATCAGGCTTTGACGAATTCAAGAAGTTCGTGTCAGAAGTTTCGCTGCCGCAGATTGCATGGGAATCTGGTATTCCTGAACAGGAAATCCGTGACCTTGCTCAAATGATTCATGAAGGGCGGCGAGTTTCATTTTGGTGGACGATGGGGGTGAATCAAAGTCACCAAGGAACTCGAACAGCTCAAGCAATCATCAATCTGGCATTGATGACGGGAAATATTGGGCGCCCGGGAACTGGGGCCAACAGTGTGACTGGCCAGTGCAACGCGATGGGGTCGCGGTTGTTTAGTAATACCACGAATTTGATGGGTGGGCATCGATTTGATGACCAAGCTGATCGTCAGAAAATCGCTTCGCTGTTGAACATCGCTGTCGAAAAAATTCCGGAGCAAAACAGTTGGTCGTATGATCGGATCGTGGATGAAATCGAATCCGGTAAGATCAAAGCGTTGTGGGTTGTGTGTACCAATCCCGCTCATTCTTGGATTCAGCAGGATCGATTTCGACAGCTTGCAGCAAAGCTCGATTTTTTAGTCGTTCAAGACATGTATCGTTCCACAGAAACGGCTGAGATCGCAGACCTTGTTTTGCCTGCTGCGGGATGGGGAGAAAAAGAGGGGACGTTGATCAATTCTGAGCGGCGTTTGAATGTGATTAAGCAGGTTCGTCGTGCTCCGGGGCAGGCTCTTTCGGATTTCAATATTTTTCGGCTGTTGGCAGACCGTTGGGGGTGTGCGGAAATGTTTTCCGAATGGACGTCTCCCGAAGCCGTGTTTCAAATTCTGAAACGTTGTTCGGCGGGGCAGCCCTGTGATATCACGGGAATCACTGACTATCGGATGATTGATTCCCAGCATGGAATTCAATGGCCGTTTCCCGAACAAGATGCGCTGTCTTCTCAAGAGAAATCGAGTCAGCGAAGACTGTTCGAAGACGGTCGCTATTTTCATGACGATGAACGAGCCAAATTTGTTTTTGAGCAAGAGGCCGCTGTCTTAGAGCCTCCGTGTGATGCTTATCCGTTGATTCTGTTGACGGGCCGAGGATCTGCAGCTCAGTGGCATACTCAAACTCGCACAGCAAAGTCGGCCGTTTTGCGAAAGCTGAGTGTGATGGATGCGTTTGTTGAAGTGCATCCTGAAGATGCGAAGTGTCGAGGGATTCGGCAAAGCCAAACAGTTTGTTTGACGACTCGACGAGGACAGATGCAAGTGCGAGCTGTTGTGACAACGGGCGTTCAACAAGGCACTCTTTTTGTACCAATGCACTATGACCAGATCAACAAGCTCACGTTGAGCAGTTTCGATCCGTATTCTCGACAACCATCATACAAGCACTGCGCTGCGGAATTGACGGTGACACCCGCCTCAGTGAAGTGACGTCGCCCCGATTTTGTGATCTGACAGCTTTCGCTGACCGATTTCTGGCGACTGACCGATTTGTGCTTCACCGATTTTGGGCATGGAAGTGTTTTCCGCCCGGTTTTTCCGCCGGTTTTTCCGCCGGTTTTCCGCTGCAAACGGTCGTTGAAAGCTTGTGATTTGG
>CAYTUE010000006.1:30863-42208 GCA_964441085.1 uncultured Planctomycetaceae bacterium | reverse complement strand
CGGTCGTTGAAAGCTTGTGATTTGGCTGGGATTCCGAATTCTGCCAATATCCTTAGCGTTTATTTCTGATGTCTTGCTGCGCTGTTGCATGCCATGTTTCTTGAAATTTGAGCAAAACACACTGTAAGTTCTACCAACCTCCGACTGTCGGCGGGTCAGGATTCATTGTTGTTCGAACATCAAGAGTAAGCTGGATTTTACACTTCCATGAGCATTGATACACCGATTGAAGTCACAACCGGAAGCGGCTTAATCGCCCCCTTGATCACAAAAACTCCCGTTTTAAGCTCGGGAGATATTGAGGCCAAACGACAGGAAATTCTGGACTATTTCCATAGCTCCTTCACGCTGTATGAAAGTCTATTTGAGTGCTTGGCAAGCGATGAAGCGTACTATCGCCGTGCCAATCCGTTGCGACATCCTCTGATTTTTTACTACGGTCACACGTCCGTTTTCTTTATCAATAAGTTGAACGTGGCGAAGCTGATTGATGAACGAGTTGATTCGAAACTGGAATCAACTTTGGCAATCGGTGTCGACGAAATGTCTTGGGATGATTTGAACGATGCCAACTACGAATGGCCGACTCCGGCTGCAGTGAAGGCTCATCGAGACAAGACTCGGGAAATCGTTGATCGGTTTATCCGACAATGCGATTTCAGCATGCCGATCAATTGGGAAAGTCCTTTGTGGGTCATCCTGATGGGGATTGAACACGAACGCATTCATCTCGAAACATCATCGGTACTCGTCCGTGAATTGCCTCTGGATCTGCTGAAGCCGCATTCCATTTGGGGCCGGATTTGTACGGACGCTGGGCAAGCTCCCGGTAATCGTCTGATTGATGTTGCTGGAGGCAGTGTTGAACTAGGTAAGTCGAAGTCGAATGAACTTTATGGCTGGGATCTTGAGTACGGTTATTCAGCATCTGAAGTGAAGCCATTTAAGGCGTCACAGTACTTGGTGTCGAATCAAGAATTCTTAGAGTTTGTTGCTGATGGCGGTTACCAATCGGAACAGTATTGGACGAGTGAAGGCTGGAATTGGGTGCAGTATCGCAATGCTGAACATCCTGTCTTTTGGGTCAAGTCGAACGGTGAATACCAGTATCGAACGATGCTAGAAGTCATCGACATGCCTTGGAATTGGCCGGCGGAAATTAACTACTTAGAATCAAAAGCATTTTGCAATTGGTTGTCTGTGAAGACTGATGCGCATGTGCGCATGCCGACTGAAGCAGAGTGGCATTTGATGCGTCAATCGGTGGATACAGATCAGCCTTATTGGCAAACAGCTCCTGGCAACATCAATCTGGAAGATGAAATGTCGCCCTGCCCTGTCGACCGTCATGAATTTCATGATGGGCTGCACGATGTCATTGGGAATGTTTGGCAATGGACGGAAACAGCAATTGATGGCTTCGATGGCTTCGAAGTGCATCCCACTTACGACGATTTTTCGGCTCCCACATTCGATGGAAAACACCACATCTTTAAAGGGGGATGCTGGATTTCTACGGGTAACTATGCGATCAAAGATGCTCGTTATGCTTTCCGTCGGCACTTTTTTCAGCATGCGGGTTGCCGGTATGTTGAAGCAGAACCGTTACCAGTTGCAGAAGTCAATGTGTATGAAACCGATCCAATGGTTTCTCGTTGTATTGAATTTCATTACGGCGAACCTCACCCAGAAGTTCCCTGTTTTCCGGTGGCTTGTGCGAAGCAAATTGTTCAACACATTGGTGGGCGAACCTTAACACGTGCTTTGGATATCGGTTGCGGGGCGGGACGAACGGCGTTTGAACTAGCGCAGCATTTCGAACATGTTGATGCTGTGGACTTTTCCGTTCGACTGATTGAAACTCCCAGTAAGCTGCAGAAAAACGGCAAGCAAAGATATTCCATACTGGATGAAGGGGAATTGCATTCTTATCGAGAAGTTCGGTTAGATCAATTTCCCCGCTATTCTGAAGTGAAAGACAAAATTGCATTTATGCAGGGCGATGCATGCAATCTGGATTCCAAGTTTTCTGGTTACGACTTGGTCTTCGCTGGGAACTTGCTTGAACGACTTTACGACCCAGCCGCTTTTTTAACGTTGATCAAAAGTCGAATCCGTCCCGGTGGCCTTCTTGTGCTTGCATCGTCTTACACATGGCAAGAAGAATACACGCCTCGAGATCGCTGGTTGGGCGGGTTTAAAGCTCAGACGGGCGAAAACTTTACGTCGCTGGATGGAATTATCGAAACGTTGGCTCCTGAATTTCAGCAGCTTGGCAACGCGGTGGATATTCCGTTTATCATGAGAGAAGCTCGTCGAAAGCATCAGTACGGAGTTTCTGAACTCACCGTTTGGGCCAGACCAGAAGATGGCAAAGCGGGATCATGACGGTACAGCAACGTCCTGAGATCCGGTTTCTATCTGAACTTTATGCCGCCGATGTTCCATCGGCGGTTTTGCTTGCTGAATACCCATCGTCGAATAGCAACGCAGCGACATTTCAGAACCAGTCGAAATACATCATTCATGATCCTTTTCCTCCTCCACCGGTTGAACTTCTGAAACAGTTAGGGCCGCATCATTTGATGTATGGCTGGGGGCAATCACTTCCAGTGACTTCCGATGTTTGCCCACCAGCAGAATTGTTGGAACACTGGGAACGAGTCTTGGGAGCTGAAAGCTGTCCCCATTGGCAGCCACTGGATTCCAGCAGCCGCTATGTGACTTTGTTTCCGCTGGAATCAATTTCTGCCGACCGGCAGGTGGTTGATCCCGAAGTGAACTATGCCATTCATTCCAAGGAAGTGATTCAGCAGATTGATTGTGCTCAGGCCGACGTTTTGCCGTCTGTGGTGCCGCCTTGCATCGTGAAGTTAAGCCATGGTTATGCGGGGCTCGGGAACTTTCTTGTGAATTCGCCAGACGATGAAACCGCCATGCGTCAGCAACTTGCCGCTCACTGGCCTGACGCGGTGCTGGTGGTCAATTCGGTGATTCAGGATATTGCTGGCGATTTTGGAGTCCAGTTTTATCTTCACCGTGATGGCCAACTTGTTTGGTTGGGATTTACCGAACAGGCGTTTAATGATCAAGGAAAATGGTGCGGCGGTTCGTATTCGGCTGATTCACAAATTCAGCAGTTTGATCAGTTTTGCAAGATGATTGAACCTGTTGGGCGGTACCTTCACAGTGTGGGCTACTTTGGTGTCGTGGGGATCGACATTTTGTGTGATCGCTTTGGGCAGCAGTTTCTGGTTGATGTGAACCCTCGACTTACCGGCATTTCTCCTTTTCTGATGGCATCAAGAATGTTTGCTCAGGATGGGTTAAGGCATGGAGTTTATCGAGCCAGTTGTTCCTTTCCCGGTTCCATGTCAGAGCTGTTTGAAACGGTTGAGAATCAAAAAGATGTTCGAGTCACTGTGCTCAGCGCTGTGGAAAATCCGAGTGGTCAGACAACGATTTGCCATTTGGCCGCCAATTCAGATTCCCATCAAGCCAATCATGCAACGTTAGATTCCCTGACGGTTCCCAACTTATGACGTCAAGAAAACTAACGACCGGTTCGATTCCTCATCACGTGCGTGCGCTGGCAGTTCCGTCAGCGATTGGTCTGGTTTTTCAGACGATGTACAACGTGGTGGATTCGTTCTACGCGGGGCAAATTTCGACAACAGCCTTGGCCGCTCTTGGGCTGAGCTTCCCCGTTTATTTGCTATTGATCGCGACCAGCGGAGGACTTTCGCGAGGATCATCTGCGTTGATTGCGAATGCAATTGGTGAAAGGAATCAAGAACGGCAGCAGCGATACAGTCGGCAGTGTTTGTCTTTGGGATTGTTGATGGCCTTAACGGTGACGGCAACAGGACTAACGGTTGCTCGACCGTTGTTTACCGTGTTGGGAGCATCCGGGGACTACTTGGAGTATGCCGTTCAGTACATGACGCCCATTTTTCTGGGGGCCGTCTTCTTTGTGGTCACCAGCGTTTGTAATGCGATGCTGATTGCGAATGGCGATAGTCGCACGTTCAGCAAAATTCTTGTGGTCGGCTTCTTTGCAAACCTCGTACTGGATCCTTGGTTTTTAAGAGGAGGCTTCGGCCTGCCTGCGATGGGGATTGCTGGCATCGCTTGGGCGACGGTTGCCATTCAATGTGCCAATCTTTGTGTGATGCTGTCGATTGTTGTCAGACGAGGACTCGTGGACTTAAAGCCCTGGAAAGCGTTGCTGCCCGACTGGAGAACCTATCGAGAGATTTTGAATCAGGCGGTACCAGCCAGTTTTGCGATTATGTCTGTCGCCTTGGGATTCTTTGGAATCACCTATTTCTTGACGGTTTACGGTAAGCCAACGGTTGCAGCCTTTGGAGTTGCCACTCGAATCGAACAGATGGCTTTGCTTCCCACATTGGGGCTCTATTCGGCCATTATGGCTTTGGTGGGGCAGAATAACGGGGCCAAAGATTTTGGTCGTGTTCGAGAATCAATGAGAGTTTGTAACCGAGCAGGTTGGGGGCTGGTGCTGTGCACATCGTCGTTGATCTTTGTCTTTGCGGAGCCACTGGTAGGAGCATTTACGGATGACCCCGAAGTGATATCGATCGGAGTTGTTTACGTTCATATCGCAGCCGTGATTCAGTGGTCTTATGTGATGACGTCAACTCACCTTGCTTTTCTGCAAGCAATGAAGCGTCCTCGATATTGTTACTTTGAATCTCCGTTAAGAAGAGTCCTGTTGCCTCTGCCGTTGCTTTGGTACTTTTCCGTTAAGCGAAACTACGATGTGGAATACATTTGGTATTCCATTGCCGTGACCAACGTGGTGATGACATTTATCACCGTGTTTTACGCTCAACGAATCATTGGAAAACTGGACAATTCGGTTGCTACGTAAAGAAGGCTTCCATCCGCATTATGAAACGCAGATGACGCTGAATTTCGTAGAAGAAACACAGATAGCTGCTGCATCTCTGCGTACATCTTTTCTAATAAAACGCAGTGGCTAATTGGCGACGATAGTCTCCTGCCAACTGTGATTTCGGGCCCATGCTTGCTAATACGCTGACCATGACATCTTTGGCTTGGTCTCGGCATTCAGTGCGGTCTGTGGCAACGATTTCCAAGAGTAAGTCGCAGGCTTCCGCGTAGCGTTTTTCGACGGCCAGTGCTTCTGCCAATTTGATTTTTAGGGCAGAGCGATCTGGATCTGCTTCGAGAGCCGTTCGGGCGGCCGTGATTCCACCGGAATCTTCGACAACGCTTTTCATTTCCAGCTGGTTTTTGATTTGCTGAGCTTCTGGTTCTAGGAATCCTCGGCTTTCAAGTTGGTCCAGGAGTTCGGTGCATTCTTGATCTTGATCCAGCGCGAGAAGCACTCGAGCCAGTGCGATTTGAAAGATAGGAGCTTCGGGGTCTAGCTGAACAGCTTCCACAAGAAGTTGACAGGCTTTGTCGAGTTCTCCGGCCGCTTCTTGTTCAAGAGCCGAATTGTAGGCATCAACAGCGGGGGACGGCAGGAATGTTTCTAGCCATTCTTTGAGTTGAGGTTCAGGGACGATTCCTGGCAGTTGGCTGACGGGTTGTCCGTCGACCATGGCGATGACAAAGGGGATGGATTGAACTCCAAAAGCCCCTGCCAGTTCTTTTTGCTCGTCGACGTTGATTTTCATCAGGATGAATCGACCGTCAAATTCGACGGCCAATTTTTCGAGCAGTGGCATCAGCTGTTGGCATGGTTGGCACCATTCTGCCCAAAAGTCGACAACAATGGGAATTGTTTCAGATTGTTGAACCACGTCTTCTTGAAACGTGTCGACTGTTGTTGTGCGAATCCACTGACTGTCCATGGTTTGCTGGTCTTCGATTTTTAGAGAAGCTTGTTACGATGTGAGGCTGTCTTGAGGTTATCCTTCAGGTCGGTGGAAGCCAACCGAACGCGTTCCTTGGCTGGCTGTTTTCTTACAGAGTCAACGAGACTCGAAACAAATATCCCTTTTTTCACGACGAAAGCGATCTTGTTATGGCTCTGCCATCCATCGAGATTTTGGAAGCGAACCACAATTTTCCAGGCCCGTACATGTTTAAAGTCATTGGGGCCGCTGAAGAAAACTTTGCCGACCGCGTGGTGGAACAGGTTCGAAATGAACTCCAGATGGATATTGACCCGCCTTTTTCAGTTCGAGAAACGGCGAAGGGAAAGCACGTTGCAGTGACGTTGGAACCTGAATGCGAAACAGCGCAACAGGTGATCGCGATTTATGGCCGCCTGTCTGGGATGGACGGGGTCGTGATGATGTTTTGACATGAGCTGGGCCAGCCGTTTTTCTGCACATCTTCCGTGTGTGTCAGACGGCCCATGCGGTATGCAAAATCACAGCAAAACGTTCATTGAACTCTTGACGTTTTGCTGGCAGTTAATTTGCTACGAATGTCGAGCTGACTGAGTTGCAAAAGAATATTTGTGTGACCGATTTTGCCCTCAATTTGATTCCAAGAAGTTGAAGTAAGATTTGTCTGCTTCGTGCGTCTAAGAAAAGGATGAACTCTTTTCTGAAGTAGGATGGCACGATGGATTCGATGATCGATAGCCCATTGACCGGATCTGTTGAAGCTCAATTTTCTGGTCTGAGTGCAGCTCAATTGTTGCGGCTTTCCCATGAAAAATTTGGGGATCGATTAGCGATGAGCACCAGCTTTGGCATTCAGAGTGCGGTGACTTTGCATTTGGCGACTCGAATCATTCCCGACATCAAGGTGATTTGGGTTGATACGGGATATCTTCCCGACGAAACCTATGCATACGCGACCGTTTTGGCACAGCGGTTGGATATCAATCTTCACATGTATGAATCTTCGATGTCGCCTGGCGAAATGGAGCAGCAGCACGGGCGCCTGTGGGAGAGTGATCAGGTGGAGCAATTGAATCTGTACGATCAGATTCGCAAAGTGGAACCAATGAATCGAGCTTTAGATGAGCTTGGGGTTCAGGCTTGGGTTTCTGGTTTACGAGCGCAGCAGACGGAGTTTCGAAAAAAACTGTCTCAAATCAAACAGACTGGAAACCGCCTGCGGCTTTATCCCATCTTGGATTGGACAAACCGAGATGTGTACTACTACATGAAAGAGCATGATTTGCCTCAGCATCCGCTGTTTCATAAAGGCTACACCACTGTGGGCGATGTGCATTCTAGTCGTCCGATGTCCACTGATGACCAGACGGAGCGTGATACTCGGTTTCGAGGTGTCAAACAAGAATGCGGACTTCATTTTTAAGCTGACATACGCTGAAGGGTGATTCTGAAGCAGATCAGAGTCATGCGTGTGTCTGTTTTGAATTGCGAATTTCTGCTCAGGCTTCTTTACGTTCGAGGCTCTTCACACACAGCAAAGGGTTTTTCATGACTTCGCGTTTCACACAATCTCTTTCGAATCAAACGCCTGGTTTCGACTTTGTTGCGGCACACTTTGCCTGTGAAGAAAACCTTTACAGTGACACGAATCGTGAAGGCTTCGTCAATTTTGGTTCGGCTCAAAATTACCTTCAGTCCGATCAGCGTTCCGACATTCTGAAGGCATTCACAGTTGACGTGGAAGCTGCCCGGTATCAGCCGTTTGCTGGGACAGAATCATGTCGCTTGGCGGTGGCCAAGTATCTGAAAGAATCTGCGGGACTTGACAGCGATGAATCCATTGAGATTGCTGCATCTGATGTCGTTTTAGGCAATGGTGTGATTAGCCTGTTGGAGGCGCTCACCATTGCGTTGTTGGATCCTGACGACAAGGTGTTGATCCCCACTCCCGTCTTTCCTGGGCTTGTGAACGCGATGTCGTTGCGAGTCCGTTCTGGCGTCCATTATCTGCACACGAAAGTAGAGGAAGACTTTCGCTTGACTGCTGCGAGTCTTGAAGCCGAGCTTCAGCAGCATTCGACCACAGAACGAATCAAGGCGATTCTGTTGTGTTCGCCAGGCAATCCGATTGGCCAAGTGTTTTCTGAACAGGAATTAAAAGACTTTTTAGAGATTGCGGAACGGTTCGACTGTGCTTTAATTGTTGACGAAGTCTATGCCGGAAGTTGCTTAGATGGTGTGACGTTTGTCAGTGCTTTAAAGCTGCAATCGGAACGAGTTTATGTTTTAGGAGGGCTGTCAAAGGACTTTGGCTTAGCTGGATTTGCGACGGGATGGTTGCATGTTGCCAATGACGCCGTCCGCAAAGCGGTTGCCAAGCAGTCACACTTTTATCGGTTGCCTGCCCCCATTCTGCGGATGACGGAAGCGGTATTAAGCGATGACTTTCAAAAGGAATTTTTGAAATCGCATCGGTCGATTCTGACCAATTGTTTTCAGACTGTGATCCACCAATTGAATGAACATGGAATTCAGGTGACACCATCGGAATCAGGACTTTGTTTGTGGCTTGATCTGCGAGCCTACTTAGATACTCCGGATGCAGATGGAGAGATGCAGCTGTATCAGTCTTTGTTAAACGACTATCGAGTTCATGTGAGCCCTGGGACTGGGTTTTGTACTCCTGAAGCGGGTTTCTTTCGGATTTGTATTAGTCAGGACGAACGAACTTTAGATGAAGGTTTGGCTCGGCTGGCAACAGGTCTTGCCGCTCAAAATGTCGGAGCGGCAGTCGCAGTGACGGCCTAATTTTTGAGAGTGCTTATTTTGCCTGTTGCTAAATGGTGATTTTTATCCAGCCTGCTGGGCTGCGTTACGCAAACGGATCGCCTCTTTGTGCTTTTGAGCCGTTTCGGCCCAGATACTGTTTCGTCCCAAATACTGTTTCGTCCCAAATACAGGGCACCCAAGTACCGCCGTTGAAGTCGGCAGCAGCCTGCTTTGCACTCAAGTCGCTAACAGATGCGCGGCTTGCTTCTTTCTATCGAAGCCGCTTTCAGCAGCCGAGTTTGGTTGCCTTGAATGTGCTGCCGTGTTTTGGCTTCAGCAGATTCAGGATTCAGGTGCGTTCCGAGAGTGATTGAGCTGGTTTGGTTTAGCCATTGTATGCCAGATCTCACAAATGCTGCGGTAAGAATTCAGATCCCGTCCACGTCAAGGAGGTAAGTGAGAGTTGCTTTCTAAGGCACTACTCACGATTGCCAGATCACCTTCGCGTATTTCTAGGAGAATCACCGTGTCAGATTTCGATTCAGATGCAGGCTCGCTATCGTCCATTTCTGCACGGCAGAAAGACATTCAGTCTTTTGCGATTAAGAGCGTGGCGTTTATTATTGAGCAACTGGATACTCCAGAGACCTCGAACGAAGCTGATTTCCAGTGCAGTGATGTGCTTCGTGACGATTTAGAAGCGTTGTTGCTTGCGTTGCCTTCGCGATACAATTTAGCGCCTCATGCCATTGCCAATTGCTTTGCGAATGAGTGGTATTCTCAGATTGTTGTCGCCAGTCAGGCGGATTTTCGTCGCTATCCGCTTCAAGATCCCGCCTTGTCGAATCTTGAAGAAGTGTTCTTTGCGAGCAATGGATTTTGGGCGACAGTTGCTTATCGAATTGCCAATGCGTTGAAGCAACTGCACGTGCCTATTATCCCTCGTGCCATTTCGTCGTTTGCTCATTCACGCACTGGAATTGATATTCATCCCGGAGCTTCCATTGCAGCCGGCTTGTTTATCGATCATGGAACAGGAATCGCGATCGGCTGCACGGCTGTGATTGAAGAAAATGTGAATCTCTACAATGGTGTGGTGTTGGGGACACGCTCGAAACCTCGTCGGCAGACTGCAGAAGATTCGGCTGTTGTGACAAAGCGTCATCCGACCATCAAATCGGGCGTGAGTTTGTATACGAATGCATTTGTTGGAGGTGACGTAACAGTTGGCAAGAACGCTGTGGTCGGAGCTTATGCCTTTGTGTGTCGTGATGTTGCTGATGATGAAATGGTTTCTGGGCGAGAGCTTGCTCCAAAACCACCACAGGAAGATCTGAGAGTACAGCAGCCCAACACGTTACCAAAGGCGGCAACAGGTGTGTTGGGAATGATTGGATCAACTCCGATGGTGGAAATTCGAGGACTGCATGATCAGCCCAACGTACGAATTTTTGCTAAGTTGGAAGGTGCCAATCCAGGGGGCAGCGTGAAGGACCGAATCGCTTTGTCTTTGATCGAACAGGGAGAAGCATCTGGTAAGTTGACTCGCGATAAAGTGATTTTGGAATCGACGAGTGGAAATACGGGCATTGGTCTTGCGATGGTGGGTGCTGCGAAGGGGTACAAAGTTGTTTTGACCATGTCGTCGGCCATGAGCGAAGAACGTAAGAAAGTATTGCGAGCCTTTGGTGCAACGTTGGTGGAAACAGACCCGACCAAAGGGACGGGAGGAGCGATCGAAGTTGCTAATCAAATGATGAAGGACAATCCAGACACCTACTGGATGTCGAAACAGCATTCCAGCCTTGATAACCCGCTTGCTCACTACGAACAGACGGCTGATGAAATTCTGCAGCAGGTGCCCGACATCACTCATTTCGTCGCAGGCATCGGAACCTTTGGTACTCTTCGAGGCGCTGGTGTGCGGCTTCGCGAAGAAGTAGGAGCGAAGGTGATTGGCATTGAACCGGAGCTTGGGCAGTCGATTCAAGGGCTGCGAAATATGAATGAACCCAACAGTCCCGCGTTGTACGATGAACGACTCTTGGATCTTAAGTTGATGGCGAAAGCGGATGACGCGTATCGATATACTCGGCTACTCGCGGAGACTCAGGGACTCTTGGTTGGCATGAGTAGCGGGGCGGCAATGCAGGGGGCAGTTCATATCGCGAGTGTGATTGATCGAGGCACGATTGTTGTGTTGTTTCCTGATCGAGGCGAAAAATACCTGAGCACCTCTCTGTTTGACACTCCGTAGAAACTGCACAAACAGTGATTTCCACGTGAAAGTTAGTGACAATCCGTTACTGAAAAACTGCGGCAACAACGCATGATTGCATGGCAAAGCTGGCGGAATCGCTGGTTTTAAGTGTCTTTGGGGAGCGGTTTTCTAATTTCAGGTGGCGAAAGGAGGAAGAAATAGGCAACTCCCCCTTGAAAAAAACGTTCGATAATATGATGAAGTCTTGCGTCTGAGGCAGTTCGGACGGGGGGGGAATCCTGTAAACTCTGGAGAGACATTATTAGTCCACGGAGTTTTGTTTGTGTCAACCTTTCAAATTCGCCCAAGTTGTCGTCTGATTGGAATCGCCGCCTCTTTTGCCTTGTTGGTAATCGTCGGTTGCGGGCAATCGTCGAATTCTGCAAACAGCGATAAGACTTCGCCTAGCGCAGATTCTGCGCCGGTTGATTCTGCGCCGGTTGAATCAGTGCCTAGCAAGTCAGCAC
>CAYTUE010000006.1:24788-30763 GCA_964441085.1 uncultured Planctomycetaceae bacterium | reverse complement strand
GATTCTGCGCCGGTTGATTCTGCGCCGGTTGAATCAGTGCCTAGCAAGTCAGCACCCGTTGGGGCAAATCAGACCAACGTGGGAGCTGCTGAGTCAACAGATGCGAACGAGGCAAAGATTCAGTTCAAGGATTCGGTTGTCAGTAACGTTGAAGTTCCTCGGTTAGACAACTTGGCTTTCGTGGACACCAATGGTGACCGAGTTGTTCTGAGTTCTTACCTCGGCAAGAAGAATATTGTTCTTGTGTTTACCGAAGGCTTTGCTGGTGGAATGTTGTGCCCATTCTGTAAGACTCAAACGTCTCGATTGGTCGCAAATTATGATCGCTTCGAAGAATTGGATACCAAGGTGTTGGTTGTGTACCCCGGAGCGAGAGATCACCTTGAGGAATTTATTGAAGCTGCAAAGACGACAGAAAAGAAGCAAGTCAGTTTGGTTCCTTTTCCTTTGCTGCTGGACGAAAAGCTTGAAGCCGTGAAGTTTTTCAATATTTCATCCAATTTGGCTCACCCTTCAACGTTCATCATCGACAAACAGGGTAATGTGAAATTGGCATACGTGGGAGCGGATATGACAGCAGACAGGCCATCAATTTCTGCGATGCTCAATATTCTTTCTGAAGCGGAAGCACAGGCTCAAAAGAACTAGGATCATTCGAATTTGGTCATGTGTTTGAGTCACTTCCGGAAATTGGCAGCTCCCGATTGTTTTGGCTCTTTCAACGTGACTTATCGCTTTCTTTGACGGCCATACTTCTTTGATTCCGTGATGGCTTTCTCGCGGCGGTGTTTTCCCGCGACTGTGCTTTCCCGCGACTGTGCTTTCTCGCGGCGGTGCTTTCTCGCGGCGGTGCTTGCTTGTTATCATCAGATCCTATGAGTTCCGAAATCGATTCTACATCTCGCCACTTTCTTGAAGTTTCAGTGGCCCATCGTTTGCTGTCTCCGGAAAACGCGGAGCCAATCCAAACTCACGCTGACGAAAACGACATGCAGGTGGCTGACGCCGCCTTGTCTTTGTCGATGATGAAGCCGTGGGAAGTAGAAGCTGCGACTTTGTTAGCAGACCCCAACGGGTTTGCACCGGGATTTCAACTGACAGGACTGATTGGTGCTGGTTCCGCGGGCTTGGTATTCCGAGCGCACCAAACAACTCTTGGGCGAGACGTTGCTTTAAAAACCATTAACATCATGACACGAGGGAGTGGATCGAAAGGCGAGTCTCGAATTCAAAGAGAAGCCCAGTCGATTGCTCGTTTACAGCACCCTCATATTGTGGCGGCGTATGATAGCGGTTTTCACAAGGGGCGTTTTTGGATTTCAATGGAGTTTGTGGAAGGGGAGACTCTCGCCAATCTCATTGAGCGAGAAGCTCCTGTGTCGGAAGCCGTGGTTTGGAGTATCGTGAGACAGGCTGCAGCAGCATTGGATCATGCTCGGCAAATTGGCATCATTCACCGCGATATCAAACCAGCAAACCTGCTGTTATGTGAACCACCCGCTGGAGCAGATTTTCCTGCTGGTGTCCCGTTTGTCAAAGTGGCTGATTTTGGTCTCGCCTTTGATGCCATGCACGAAGGTGATAATAAGCTAACCGCAACGGGGGCAACTTTAGGAACACCCGCGTTTATTGCTCCGGAACAATTGCAGAATACTCGAGTGGATTGTCGAGCCGATATTTATTCATTGGGCACGAGTGTTTTTAACATGCTGACTGGGCAGGTTCCTTGGGCTGGTCGGTCACCCATGAAAGCGATTCTGGATAAAACGATCGGCGATACTCGCTGGCGTGATGAATTTCCAGACTCTGTTTCGCCGGCCACAACGTCTTTGTTTTTGGATATGACAGCCACCAAGGCAGACGAGCGAGTTCCTGACTATGCCAGTTTAATCGAACGCATCGATCAACAGTCTCATGAGTGGCACCAGCACCAGCAGACTGCAGTTAGCCGCGTTTCCCGTTCTTCGACGTCTGGCCGATGGGTGCAACGATTGTTGGGGGCAGCGTTTGTCGGCGTTTTTGCGCTTGGGTTTATGTTCTGGATGGCAGAGGAGACGGAACAGCCAGATCCCAATCCTTCCGCGAATTCCTCATCTGGTTCAGCCATTACGATCAAGGATATTCCTTGGGAGCCCGTTGGACTTCCCTTTCCTTTGTTCAATGGCACAAGTGCCCCGTTCCGGCACGTAGTCAGTGTTGGAACTTGGACGCCAGAGAAAGCTGTCGATGGAAGTGGTGTATTGACAGGCAGCCCCGGAGCGTCTCTTGCGATCCCGTTGAAGGCTCCGATGGGGCTTTCTTCTAATGTCTCACTCCGTTTGAATGTGCATATTCCGTCAGATGCTTCCACTGCGGAGCTGTTTTTGGAAAAAATGACCACAGATGCAGGCTTTGAATCATCACAGATTCTGTACACAGTGACGATTTCTGATCACTCTGCTGAGATGTTTGCTGGCAGTGATACCACTCTGCCCGCATCAGCGATTCAGGAGCTGTCCAGTGCGACGCCCAATGACGTTCTGTTTCGTCGAATCCAGATTCGACGAACTGGGGCCTCTCTGTCTTTAATGCTAAACGGCGAACAGCTGATCAAAACATCGTGCGAAGTTGGTGAGAACTACCATCTGAGAATCCGATGTGGTCGTGGAATGGTAAGCCTCGCTGATATTTCCATTACGGAACTCAGGCAAAGTATGGTCAATACTCAATAAAATAGGCGTCGTGCCCATTTGATCTCACAGACCTCATTTTTGTGACTTTTCGTACATTTCCTAAACTTCTCATGTAAGACCCCCTAGTTTCAGGCCGTCAACAGCCAACGGCAAGTAAGTTGTCGGGACTGTACTGTGATTCAGAGAGGCTAAAATGACTGGTCAAGTTACAAGCGTTGATCGCTGGGTGGTTCGCCTTCGGGACGAACTGACTCGAGACGATGCGTTGTCTGAATTGCGTGTCGTGTTGATGAGAGGCTTAAGTCACGCATTTCATGGCAAGGGCGGCGGCGAAAGCTTCTGTGAAGACGTCGCTCAAGAAACTCTTCTTCGCATCTTGGACAAGTTGGATCAGTTTGCTGGCCGAAGCAAGTTTACGACTTGGGCAATGTCGATCGCGATTCGCATTGGAACCAGTCAGCTTCGGCGAAAAATGTTCAAAGACGTCTCATTGAATTCTGCTGATTCAGAAGACAATCTCCGACTGCAATGGGCGGTCGAAGACAGTCTTTCGGTGGAGCAGCAAGGTGAGCAGCTTGCTGTGCTGGAAAAGCTCAAGTCCCTGATTTGTTCGTCGCTCACAGATCGACAACGACAGGCAACGGAATCCATTATGCATGGTATGCCCGTTGAGGAAATCGCCGCTCGAAGTAATAGCAATCGAAACGCCGTCTATAAGCTGATTCATGACGCTCGAGTTCGCTTAAAGTCAGGGCTTGAATCAGCAGGATACACCGCGGAAGAAGTACTCACCGCATTTGCATAGGGATCTGAAAATGGCACTAAGAAACGAACAAATTACCAATTTGATGGGCTTCGTGGCATCTGTGACCGCCGACGGTTTAACCTGCGATGGATGCTTGGAGCACGTTCCAGAGCTTGCGGAATCGCAACTTGGAGACATCCCCATCACTCAGTTACTGGAGAAGGTGGAACAACATCTTGAAAATTGCCCCTGTTGCGCAAAGGAATACGAATCCTTCCTTGTCGCTCTTGATGCAATTGGAGTCGGTTAACGTTTCGGAAATCGTACCAAGCGACAGTCTGATGCTGATGCTGTGTCTTGCCCGACTAAGGCATTCGCTGGATATTTGCCAAAGAACGTTCCTCTCGACTTGTTTGCGATCACAGCATCCAAAGAAGAACGGCGGACTGGCCGGCCTGTTGCTAACAAGATTAAAGAGAAGCAAGCACGATCGTATTATCGTCGAACGAATCCGTTCCAGCTTTCAGAAGAACGATCGGCATTCCGTTTGTTTTTAAACGCTCACGTTGTTTTTGTCGGCGGAAAAGTTCTTACAAAGAATGCCTTCTTCCGTAACGGAAAGCGGCTTGGATTGAGAAGCCTGAAAGGCGTCTTTGCCGAACTGTTCAATCCCTGGTCTGCGGTTTAAGCCGGGAACCTGTGAGATGATTTGAGTAAGACACTGATCTGGATCGTGGCAGAATGATTCATACTGAATCCGTATGACTCGATCGTGATCCATGCTGTTGAGCTGTCTTTTTAGGTCACGGTTGTTTTTGCGAACTTGGTCACATACATCTTGAATGTAACCAAAGTCGTCTTGGTGACAGTGTTCTTCTTGGCACTGTAATCCCCATCCAATTTTCTTGTCGCCTTGCACGGCTTGACGAGCATGGATCAAAGATCGAGCAACGCATACGGGGTCTCGAAACACGCCAATAAAGTATGCTTGTGGCAGCGCTTTTTGAAGATAGTCGATGCACTGGACATTGCGGTTGTTTTTGTTCAGAAAAGGTTTACCAAACTTGTCCGCCCAAGCTGTGAAAAACCGTTGCATTGTGGTCAATTTGTCTTCAGAGAGATCTGTTCGAGTCACATAGCGATCGTCTCCTAACCAGCGATTCCAAAGGTGAAAAGCGTCATTGGGACCACTCATTCGAGCAGTCTGTCCGTAGAAGTTTTGGAAGTCGGCACGAGGTTTCCCAGCAAAACGATTGACGGTCAGGGGGGACTTGGGAAAGAGTGAACCTAAATTGGTTGGAAAGGAAACGTCAAGGCAAAGGGAGAGAACTTGGTAGATCAAGGTGGTCCCACATCGTGGAGGTCCGACGATCAACAAGGCAGGTGTCTGACTGTTTTCAGTTTGAAGATCAGAAAGCAGTTTGCGTTCCTGAAGTTGTAGGACCATGTCCACCGGTTTTGCTGCGATGGCTAAGGCCTCGCGAAAAAGGGCCGACCATGCAGCTCGCTGGCCAGATGTCAGCATTCGATAAACCAAGCCAAATGGGTTTTGGAAGTTACCGTAAGACACCTTTGAGTCGGTTTTGTCTGGCATGGAAGTGGAGATCACTCATTGGGGGACGTTGTTGAGTACTGCGTTGCAGCCAGCAAAAACACTTTTGCAAAAAGTTGGTTACAGTGAATTGAATCGCCTCTAGCTGCCAACGGGACTTGCAAGATTTATTGGGATGTTGGGGTATGCAGAGGACTCTCTGCTGTGATGTGATCAACTCCCTTTGTGGCGTCGATTGTTCAAGGTGTCTGTGTGCACAGATTAATGATCCCATTGAAAGGATCGTTTTGTGATCGCAGGGACAAGTGGTTGACGCGCAAGCAGAAGGGGCATTCCTTAGAACTGTTAAGTTCTACTGAATGCCCCTTGATACTGCTTGAGCTTGTCACTGGGGCTCAGTTTGTAAGCCGATTTTAATTTTTCGGCTGCCTTTTGGTCGGCACGAAAACCACTATTTTTTGTCTTCGTACTTGCTGGGGTTACTGGCAAACATGGTTTGCTGTTCCTTACTTGGGAACAGGTATCGCATGCCTTTGTACATTGTTGTGAAGGCCGGATCGCCGTTCATTTGCTTGTTCATTTCGACAAGACAAACAGAACATTTGCCACCAAATGCTAAGTCAGAGCCCACGTACTTTTCTTTGCTTGTGCGGAATTTTTCTTTCGCCTGTGCATTTGCGAACAGGTAAAGGTGACCACGATGCAGTGCTGCGTGTTGAACGCTACCAGGGATCCGCTTTCCGAGTTCAACTTTGGCGACAATACAGTCACCACCAAGGATCGGAGCGTACTTGGCAGGATCTTGCATGAAGGCCTGCTTTTGATCTGCTGCGGGGAAAAGGTAAGTTTTGCCATCGTATTCAAATGGGTACTGTGATGAACCTTTGACCCATTGTTTAATTTTGACAATGCAAAGCGGGCAATAGCCTTCCAGACCAATAGGAGCTGTCCCTGTTTTGGGTCCGCTTCCACCAGACTGTGTGGCGCTGCCAGATTGTGTGGTGCT
>CAYTUE010000006.1:7021-24688 GCA_964441085.1 uncultured Planctomycetaceae bacterium | reverse complement strand
GGCGGACAACGGCTCAACACGGCAGGCAATGGGTTGTCAGCGGTTTGAGATGGTCGCAGGCGAGTTTTTGATATGACGCTGGCTGTACGGCTGTTTTAGTTCTCAGTGATTGTGCCAACCACTGTCATGCGATACCGGCCACCAGCCAGCGTTCGTGGATTCCCTGTGATGAAGCGGATTCTTAACAGAACAAATGCCAACCCCGTGCTTTGGGAAGATAACTGGACGCTGGCTTGCTCATCTCCAGATTGATAGTCCGTTTGGTCCGAGATTTCATCAATCGCCCAGCCGCTGTTGAACGAAGCAAACACTTGTGAAATCGAGAGTGCAGCATCGCGTTTTTGTTCCGCGTGAATTGTATGACGAAAAGCGTGATCTGTTTCAAAGGTGACTGTGCAACCTGGGGGAGCTGTGCATTGAGCCAGCCAGAGAGAGTTATCAAAGATAATGTCGTCTGATGTGCCTGGGTGATCTTGCTGTTGAGGCCCACGGAGGATATCGAGAGCAAGCTGAGATCGAACTCGAACCTCAAACCGGCGTGATCCGGAATCTTGAGCATCGCATTGAACCAGCGGAAGCAGGATCAGACAGATGCTGGAAATGATGAAGTTTCGCCAGAGCACTTAGGGGGAGTCTCTTTAAGGTATGGTGGTTTTGACAGCGTGGTGGTTTTGAATGTGGGCCAACATAAGCATTTACTGGTGGCTGGGTGATTGTTCGTGATGCTGATACCGAAGCTGGAAGCCAGCATGACACCGTCATCATGCACCTCAAATGTTGGCATTCTTGTCGCAAAGAGTTCACCATCTTCATCGACACAAAACTCTAGTATCCACCATGAAAGCGTGTGTGGGTTTTTCAGAATGCTCTCACCGTTTTATTCGAATCATTACATTCGGAGTGAGACTTTTGTTCCCAAACGTCTGAATCCATTCGTTCCCTATGACTCATACGGAGTGTCGTTCCGTGGGGGCGGGTGGTTGGCGTTTGTTGTTGATGACAGCATTGCCAACATCAAAGTTAGAGAGGGCAGATTGTCATCACCACTGATGTTGCCCTAGGTGATTCAGTTGTGATGGTGAGATCATGGTGGGCACGAGTGGGATACAGTATTTGAGTTGCTGTGTGGATTCTGCCTGATTTGCTTTTCGTGGTTGCCACCATAGCGATTGGCACAGAAGCCTGAAGCTGAAAGCGACTTGGTGTGCTGACCACGAAAATTCTGCTTGGAACGACGACTTGGAAACGCTGTCCTTTGGCTTCGGGGGCAGTTGCTTGGGTTGGCTGTGCTTGGGTTGGCTGGATCGACGCATAGTTGCTCGCGACCATGCTTGTCCAAATCAACAAACGGGCACATGTGCGCTTTGTTAACCTTGATCTCTGCATCTGAATTGCTCCCGAACGACGAATCATCAACGTGTTCGGGCTTAGGGATGCAGTTACCGCGCCAATGGGTTTAGATTTCCCAACTGGCAAAGTTTGAGAAGACTGCCTGATGCGGTGTTAGTTTGCACTTCCGGGGAGAACCCCCACAAAAAGCATCGGCAAAATTTGCCAGACTGGTCATTGTGACATAGCTTTTGGGTGGAAACGCGAATGACGGTGAGTGATTCCACGTAAGTGGTTTCACTCATAGGGTTTACCAACCGAAACAGACGTTGCTTTTGGGCATCACTGTTGCAGTTTGGGAGACTGGGAGAGATGGGCTATCTTTATTGATCCGGGCATTTGCAACGATCTTTCTACATTTCGGATGGAAGTCCAGCCGAAGATTCGAATCAGCAGTGTCCACAAGCGGACACAAAACAGGGGTTCTACACTTGAAAACGCACATTAAAAATCTGACTCAACTCTTTTCTGTCGTTGCAGCATTGGCTGTTGGTAATAGTGCTTTTGCTCAGGCGCAGCAGCAATTTACAGTCGTCGTTGCTGACGTTCTTTCAATCACAGCACCATCAGACGTGAGCATTAATCACGATGGGACAGATACGAATCAGGCATTTGCTGTCACTGCTTCAAACTGGGCAATTCTCAGCAATCAAGGTTCTGGTGCGTCAGTTACGTTTACGACAAGTGGTCGATTCACAAATGTTGTTGGGGCCAACACGTTTACTCGAGACTACACCATGGGCCTAGCTGTTCAGTCAGACCCAGATAGCGTTTGGGGCGTCGTTGCTGGTGCAGACCTTTGGGAAAGTGCTACAGATGGTGCTGTCGGAACTGTACAGGCGGAATCAACGGGTCCTGGCAACGCAGATCTTGGGCTTGCAGTGACATTTGTTGACGATGACTTCTCACAACTCCCAGCGGGTAACTACACACTGTCTGTGACCGCAACCATTGTGGCCAACTAGATAACAAATTGGACATGGATTGTCCGTAGAAAAAAGAAACAGCATGGATGCTGACAACGTAAAACGAATTGAGGACGACGTCGTGCATCAAAAGTGATGCAATGACGTTGTCCTTTTTTCGTTGGATGCTTTTAACAACCACCGTAGCTGGTGAAACACTAGGACAAGATCTCAACCAGCTGACTGGGTTTCTTGACTGCCGAATCGTAATCACACGATCGGCTTGACACCATTGATAAACACCGGACGAAATGCCCATTCAAATTTTTCCCCCAACATGCCTGAGCACCGGCGTCTTCCGATTTCGGATGACGCTTATGATATGCATGTTGGTTCAGTTGGCATCTGGTTGTCAGGTTCCTGAGTCTCCTCCTCTTCATCGCAAGACGATTCAGGAGTTGTATGGCGATGCGGTCGTGGCTTCACAGTCGTCGATGCAATCCCAAGATGCTTATGCTTGTGAATTGACCAGTCACGAAACCTACGTGTCTGCTCAAGAATACATTGAACTGGATTCTACAACAGACTATGAAGATCTGAATATCGACGGCCCTGCTCCAGTGTTTCAGGCACCAGCAAATGATGTCGATTCATTACCTTTTATTCCTTTGCCGCCGCCGATACCGCCTTCATTGCCACAACAGACTTCTCGAGACGAATTTGGATCTGGCCCCGTTCGGTCGGCAGCATTTTCTGAACCTGTTCATCATCAGTTCCAGTCGCCTGTGCGGCTAAAATCGCAGCCCGTTCAACAGGCTTCAAGCCAGATTCATCAAGCCAGTCAGCCCACATCAAGTCCTTTGATTACTGAGTTCCTTGAAGACACCGACATTCGTCAAGCATTGCAGGCGATTGCTTCGCAGGCGGAAGTGTCATTGATCATCGACGAGCAGGTTTCAGGTTTTGTTACCGCCAGTATCGAAGACGCAACGTTTGAATCGGCTTTGAAAACTCTTTTACTGCCCTTGGGCCTGATTTACAGCAAAGTATCTGACACTGAATATCTCGTGGGACTTGCCGACCCAGAAACAGCATTGTTTGCTCGTTTGTCGGAGCGGATTAACTTTCAGCCGATGCATATTCCTCCAACAGAATTGGTGGCGTTGCTTTCAGAAAAAGAACGACAGTTTGCTCGGGCAGTCGACAACCGAAACTACGTTTTAATTCAGGCTCCCCCAGAAACTGCTCAGTCAATTGCCAAGCAATTGCGAATGTTTGATACCCCCATTCCTCAAGTAGAGCTTGAAGCGATTGTTTGTGTGATCAGTCCCGACACTGGGTTCCGATCGGGGTTAGATTGGGGTCACGCGGTGACATTAAATGGTTCTGATGTTTTGAATGTTGGAATTCAAGGTTTGGCGTTTAGTGGAGTTGGTTCGGTTGCTGGAGCTTCTAATGCATTTGCGGACTTCGCTGTTACGTCGGCATTTGTTCAGCTGTTGGCTCAAGAAGGTTATCTTGCCATTCGAGCTGCTCCGCGTGTGACAGCTCGCGATGGAGATCAAGCTCAAATCAAGATTACTCGAGAATCATTTTTCAGTACTCAACCACAAAGTGCTGATAACTTTTTCCGGCAAGATATTCAACAGGTCGAAGCTGGAATTGAACTTGATATTACTCCCGTTGTTCGTGGCGACAATATCACGATGAGAATCGATAAAGCCGAAGTCAGTGAGGACATTCGCACGTCGTCTATCAATACAGATATCACGGAAAATCCTTTCCCGTCGATCAATCGCAGAACTGTGTCTACCACAGTTCATGTTAAAGATGGCGAAACGATCGTGATCGGTGGTTTGGTGCAACGTCAGACTGTTGATCGTGTGGCTCAAATTCCAGTTCTTGGAAGCTTGCCGGGTGTTGGAAGAATGTTCCAAACAATCGAATCAACTCAGCAGGACGCAGAAGTGGTCATCTTTATCTCACCCAAGTTGGTGAAGCCTTGCTTGTGATTTTTTGAGTGCTCATTTGACGCACTGTTATTGCCGGAGTCAGTCCGGTTTTTTTGTCGCAGAACAATGTCTGGATCTGATTTTATGAAGCCGGTTTTCTTCCCACTGTGTCTGTTGTCTTTCCTGGCGATTGATCTTCAGCTGGTCAACGCTCAAGACAGGCTGCTGGATTCCATTCGCAACTCGACTGATTTGCAAACCATTGAACCTGGTGCTCCAGCACCTCAAGGCAATCCTCGGAGAGGACCAGTGGTCACATCGGAACGTCCCTTCAAGCCGACGTTTTTGATTCAACCCTTGGTGCAACGTAAAGAATCGCCTCGAGGTCGAGTTGTCGAATTCGAATACGAAATCGAATCCAACTTGAAATCGACTCGGTTGGAAATTTCAACCGTTGGAATGAAGCAAGAAGAAAACGGTGTGATTCTGCCAGATCCTGGAGTCGTCGCATCATCGGAAGCTTTGTTGCTGACACCCAAGAACATCACGTTGGCCAAAGGCGGAAAGCATGTGGCTCGTTGTCGAGTCACCGTGCCTCGCAACAACAACCCGTTCCTTGCGTATGGAGTTCTGGTGAAACAGTTGCCAGATGCTGAACTGGGAGGGGTGGATGAAGGAACTCAGGTGGGTATCCAGTTTCTCTCCCAGTATTTGCTTCGAGCCGAAGTCGATGTGATTGGTGCTCGTGGTGATTCGGTTGGTCGAATGGACATCGAATCTGGACAACTGGTTGCCGAAAACGGATCGGCTCTTATTACCGTGTTCTTAAATAACCCGACTCCCACAGCGATGGAATTTCAGGTTCGCACTGAACTGAAGTCTGTGGACAATGGAAAGCGTTATCGTTCCAAGTTATTTGTACCGTCTCGACGAAACGTTGATATCCCCGAACGTTATGATGCTCGCATTCTGCCCAAAACACGTTTGCGCATGGAAGGTTTTCTTCCAACAGCCGTATTTCCAGGTGAGTACGAACTGACCGTTGAACTTCTTTTTAAAGGCCGAGTACTGAAACGTCAGACGTTTCCTGTGACCATTCAATCGGGTGACTTTCCTGCTCAAGATGCAACCATTGTCCAAGTTGCAAAGGACATTGGGATTAGCCCTTCCAGCTTGGAATTGTCGCTCAGACCTGGCGGACGACGGATTCAGTCTGTGACGATCGAAAATAACAGTCAACAGGACATCGTTGCGACACTCAAGGCAAAGAACTTCGTTGGTGAGTTAGGAGACTGGGTCAATTTTCGTCCGGCGGAAATCGAATTGTCTCCGGGACAAAAACGGAAAGTCCTTGTGACACTGGGACGGAAAAGAGATTTTCCCGAGCATTCCTACGCATTTGCGACGGTTGAAGTAAGGCCGAGCGTTGGGGAAGCGATTGGCGAACAGGATATTCCCATCGGGCTATTAACTCGCAGTGAATCCGAACCAGAACTGAAATTTGGAGGATTGGAATGGCAGCCGAAACCTCGAGGTTTTGTTTTTCCCGTCAAGAATGAGGGGGCTCGCCATGCGGCTCTTCAGGCTCAGATGGTTCTGCGAGATGCCTTTGGTCGGCAATTGGCTTTCAACGGTGGATATGGAGCTTGGCTGCTGCCAGGTAAGGAAAGCCGTTTGACATTTGCGATGCCTCAAATGCCTCCGCCTGGTGACTACGAAATGACAGTGACGATGAGTCGAGGTGAAGGGTTGGATCCTGTCCGGTTAAGACAGAATATTACGATTCAGTCTGCTGCCAGTTTGCCTGCGAACGAAGAACGTGCAGCGGAACGAATTTCACAAGGCGACAAGGAAAACGAAATTCGCGAGTAATCCATCTGGTAAGTTGAATTTTCCAGAATTAGGGCAGGCTCCTGCCTGCCGACTTTGGCACCGATCGTTGCTGTGGCAGGCGGGAGCCTGCTCTACTGTTGATTATGGCCGTGCAGTCTAGCAGTCTTGCGGTGGCGTCATTGATTGAGCATTCTTGTTCGATATGTTTGGGGTCAGCCATACAGCATAATGTTCAGCCGTTTTGTTTGGGCGGTTTCAAGTGGCTGCTGAAGCACATGTGTGGCTGTCAATTCGGATCGCTGCGGCGATTTCTCGAAGCTCAGCAATCAGCTCTGCGGTTCCATCAAGAGTCTTGGAATCCGCAAGCTGTTCGAGACTGTGGGCGGGGTCGGTAAAGTCACAGAACCCAACAGTTCCTCCTGTGCCCTTCAGTTTGTGAGCCAACTGACGAAGAGTTTCGTAGTCAGAAGATTCGACCGCCTGATCGATCCCCTCAAAAATCGCTGGAAGACCGGCAACGAACTGTTTCACGATGTCTAAGAATTCAGGAATTTCGGTGGGCAATGTTGACCAGATTGGTGGTCGAACCATCAAGTTTTTGCCACCTGTTGTTTGAGCACTCATCGGCGAATCTCTTTTTTGTTTTACTGCGTTCGCGGATGTCTGATTTGGATTTTCTAGAAGTGCATCGATTTCATCAAACACGTCATCCAGCTTTGAGCTAACGCTGTTTGAGTGAGTGTGCTCTAACGTTGAGGCGGGGTGAACAGCGGGTTTGGAATGCTTTTGCGATTGTTCCAATGTCGATTCGTGGTCTGACATCATCGGCAGCTGTTCCGCGATCTTGGCAAGCAGCTCGTCGATGTCAATTGGTTTTGTTAAGAAGTCGTCACACCCTGCGGCTTCACATCGTTGCCGATCCGATTGCATGACATTTGCTGTGAGAGCAAAAATGGGCGTTGTGAGACCCTGTGCTCGTAGAGTTCGAGTTGCCGTGAAGCCATCCATGATTGGCATTTGCATATCCATTAAAAGCAAGTCGTAGTTTTGTTCGGCGACTTTTTCGAGTGCATGCTGGCCATGTTCTGCTTCATCAACAATAAGGCCCGCCTTGCGGAGCACCAACGATACCAATTGCCGGTTTGCCAACGTGTCGTCGGTCACAAGCACTCGGCTTGGCTTGAATCGAATGGTTGATGCCGCACTTGCTGTCTGTTGCTGTTCTTGGGCCAAAGCACGCAACGCATGTTCATGCCCAATCAGTGGAACCAGTTCGCTGTGTCCTGTGGAAATACTGCAGCAGAAGGTTGTGCCTTCTCCCAGTGTACTTTGAACAGTGATGTCTCCTCCCAAGCCTTCCGCCAAACGTTTGCTAATCGCAAGGCCAAGGCCGGTTCCACCGAATCGTCGAGTCACCGAACTGTCAGCCTGTACAAACTCTTCAAAGATCTTTGCACATTGTTTTCCGGTCATTCCAATGCCCGTGTCGACAACTCGAAAGTGCATTTCATGAGTGACCGAATCAAATTCGGCGGTGATTTTCACCGCACCGTGTTCTGTGAACTTCACCGCGTTTCCGACAAGATTCATCAGAATCTGTCGTAGGCGAGTTGGGTCACTTTGAATTGTCTTAGGGATCATGCCCTGGACCGTCCATGTTAAGTTGAGGTCACTTTCATCAGCTTTCATTTTCATGACGCTAACGACTTCTTCCATCAGACGATGCGGCTGGCAATCACAAATTTCCATCTCCATTCGACCTGATTCAATTTTTGATAGGTCAAGGATGTCATTGATGAGATTCAGCAGGTGATTTCCGCTGGCATGAACTGTATTCAGATGTTCTCGACGAGTCTCTTCATTATCCACGAAACCTCGGCGCAAAATATCAGTGAATCCAATGATGGCATTCATTGGGTTGCGAATTTCGTGACTCATGTTGGCCAAGAAATCGCTCTTGGCTTGGTTTGCGGCTTCGGCGTCATCCTTGGCGATCTTCAGTTCTCGCTTATTCTTTTCCAGCATGGTGACATCGTCGAATGTCACCATCACACCTCGATGTTGATTGTCGGTGCCCACCAGTGGAGTGCAGTTGACTCGGAAAGTCTGGATCGACCCATCGGCGACTTGCAAGCACAGTGTCGAACTTTCAACCGTGACTTGGTTCTTCAATGCGTTTTCCCACGGCATGGTCTGGGATTCACAGTCGGCTGAAGGCAAGAATCTTAACTGGCTGGCTTTGGTTCCAATCAAGTCATGGTCAGTGGGATGCATTTTTGCCATTGCGTCATTGGTCAGTAGAATGCGTCCATTGGCGCCCACGATCATTAAACCTTCCGACAGGATGTCCAATGCTTCTCGAACTCGACGAGGTACGGCTTGTGACGGGTCGAGATTCTTAAGCACCATCGTCAGAAACCAACGAAAGGAAAAGAAGGCAACCGGCCCACAAAACAGAAGCAGTTGAGTCATATGGGATCCGATATTTCCTAGAAATCCAGATCGATGCAACCCCGTGAAACAGATTTCAAGGCGTCCCTTGCGACCCTCACTGTCCACTTGAATGTCAACGTGCATCAGTTCTGCGGTGGAGTATTCTGGAGTCTGCAGGGGCCAATGGTCAGCATGAGGTCCTGCATGAGCAATCGGAGTACCATCTGCGTCGCGAATCATAATCGATAATAGCTCGTCATTTCTGGCCACAATTCCGCTTAAAGTGGCGGAAGTTTTTTCAGAGACACCCGCTTGAATTAAAGGAGTGGTGAACAACGCCAGTGATTCCACCAATTGAGCGCGACCTTCTAAGGCAACGCGATCTTCGTTGGGAAGCATCTTGAGGAAGTCTGCTGCGATCAGAATGCCAAGCATAGAGCAGACAAGCCCGATGGTGATTCGTGTTGCGGCGTTAAAGCGAAACATGCCAACTCGTTTTCATTGAGATATAAAAGTGCTTGAGTACGAAATGATTCTTCAAGATTGTTCAGAAGAGTGTTGTTCTAAGTCGTTTGAATCACTGAAAGCAGACTGCCGATCTACGATGTCGTGAATAGAATCTTGATCTGTTTCTTCGCCGGTGACACCATCGACAACCATGAGTGGGTCAAACAAAGTCCAAACGGGCAGTTGGCTTAAGAAGCCAAGTGCCAGCATGCCAGATCTCACTGCCGTGACAACAAAACCAACTGCAGCACCTGTACTTGCCAATGTAATTGTGCCAGTGGTGAGGTCTGAATATGAAAATTCATCGTGCAAGTTTTCTCGAAAGACTTGAACGCTACCTACGGTTGATTTGATGTCCGAATAGTATTGCCAATCAAAATGATCGGTTGTCGTTGTGAGGGCTTCTTCAGCTTGATGTTGGTTACGTCGTTCTGCCTGCCGTTCCACGCTGGTCGGGGTCTCTCTTTCTGAGGTTCCTTCCGTGGATTGAACTTCGTTTGTACCAGCGGTTATCAGTTTTCTAAAGGCAAAGCTCATGTTTGGCTGAACCACCAGTTGTGTCATGTCGGTGCCGCCGGAATGATCGTCTTGAACTTGCTGATCTGGTTCATTGTCTGCTTCTTCAGTTAACAGACGAAGGTCGACTGTGTTTGAATTTGAATCATTCGGATCCTCGTCACCTGTTTCCGATGTTGTGTCGTCTGGAGAGGACGAATTATCGTCGACTTCTGTCTCATTGGGCGTGTTGTCAGAAGGTGACGGGGAATTTCTTGGCGTTGCTGGTCCAGGACTTGGCACTGATATGGGAACGTCGATCGTCACAGTTCGTGATTGGCTTTGAAGGGCTCCGTCTGTGATTGAATAAGAAAACTGATCTTGGCCTAAAAAACCAACTTCGGGTGTGTAGAGATACTCACCGGGATTGACTTCAACAAGCTGCCCTTGAAGGGCCGTGGTATTCAATACGAGCTGCAAGTTTGCACTGTCGATGTCGGAAGCACCAGCCAATAGTGCGGTCTCCGTAATCAGCAAAGACCTATCCGAAACTGCCAGAATGAGATCGGAACTCTCCAGCTCGGGAGCATCGTTAACAGGATTTACAATGACGTTAAATGATTCTTGAGCTGTGGTGGTTCCGTCACTGACAGTCACGGTAATTGTGGTAGAACCCGATTGATCCGTAGCGGGGACAAAAGAAAGATCCCGGCTTAGTCCAGTTCCAGATAACGTCAGACTGGAATTTTGAATCAAGCTGTTGTCGCTTGAAACGGCAGTCACGATTAAGCTTGAAGGACCAGTATTTAACAGACTGAAAGAAACAGTTGTTGCTGTCGAATCTTCTGTCACGATCTGGTCGTCTATCGTAGAAATCATCAGTGGCTGATTGGGAGCCGTCACTTCGATTGTGATGTTTTGAGTCGCTGAAGTGTTGACTCCGTCGGACACTGTTAGGCCCAACATGAAGACGTTCTGAACACTGAAGTCTAGGTTTGCTCCTGTTGCCAATGTCAGCTGGCCAGTTGACGCATTGATTTGGAAATTGGCGTCGTCGTTTCCGCTCACAATTGTCCAGTTTGCAAAGGGCGGGTTCGAGTCAACATCTGTTGCATTGACTGTTCCAATGATGAAACCATCGGCTGCTTGTTCAGGAACACTAAATGTTTGGCCTGCGGTAATCGCCGGAGCCACATCGTTGACATCGGTGACAGATAGGATAAAGGTTTCTGTTGTGTTTAAGCTTCCTAGGTCGGTTGACGTGACATCAATTGAAATCATCGATTCGGACTCGAAATCCACGGATTGCCCTGCTCGCAACCGTAGCTGGCTTCCGATGACTTCAAAGCGGTTGTCACTCACCGTATAGGTATGAACATCTGATGCGTCGACATCTGTTGTCGAAAGTGTTCCCACGACTGCTGCGGTGGAATTTTCCGTAACTGTGAGATTGTCTAACTGAATCGCGGTCGGTGCGTCGTTCACACCATTGATGACGATCGTGACCAAGATATTGCTGGTTGTGCCGCCGTCACCATCTGAAATGGAATAGGTGAATGTATCCGTGATGGATTCGCTGACTCGTAAGGAATCAAACTGTCCATTGGGGTTGTACTCAAAAGCCGTGTTTCCTGAAGCAATACTGACTTGGCCAATAGTGCCTGTGGAATCAAGGCCGGTCACGAGAATGGGATCATTTGCACCGGCGGGGTCGCTGTCATTGGCCACCACGCTGCTGGTAGTCAACGTAGAATCAGCATCTGTTTCAAATCCCGTTCCGCTGTCAAAGTTGCCAGTCGGAGCAACGTTATTTACCGTAAGCGTTGTTGTCGCGATGACTGGTGGGTTTACTCCGTCGGATACTGAAACACGAACCGTGTAAATTCCGTCGTCTTGAATGCTGGGTGGAAGCGCATTCCAGTTGATACTTGGATTGACTCCGGTTGCATCGTCAAAGGCTCCGTCATTGTCGAGATCCCAAGCATATGTCAAAGAATCATTTTCTGAATCCGTGGTTCCTGATGCGTCTAGGTTTAGGGTGCTCCCTTCGTTGATGATGTAAGGTCCACCTGCACTGGCGACGGGGGCACTGTTGGGGGGGCTCGCGGGAGTGGTGAATTCGATAACCAGTTGAGGTCCAGCGCTGCTTTCTCGACTACCAAACTGTGCATCTTCATTTCCTGTTTGCGAACTTCCAAGAAGCACGCCGTTGTTAACAGAAGTGCCATTCTGCCAAGATTCAACCAGACTTGTGATGTCCCACTGGTAAGCTCCAGGGGAATCAACGGTGACAGCGTCTAAAACTGTTGAGTTGACGGTGCCCCCTGCGGTGGTGAATGGCGTTCCCAAGCTGGCGTTGTTGTACGTTGCCGTGTTTTCATCCCACCCTTCAATCAGCTCATAGGCTTCGATCTCAAGAGGATCCGTAACCGATGTTGCTTCAAGTCGCAAGTAGGCAGACGTAATCACGGCTCCCGAAGGAAGACTCGACAGATCAAACCGCACTGCTGTTCGTTCGCTACCAAGACCGCTTCCTCCTTTGTCCACGACAAGCGAAGTATCGTTTCCAAAATTTGTGTCTTGGTTGTCTCTGTGCAGCGTGGTGTCTGCAACAGCAGAGAGACTGGTGACTTGAACTGGCTGATTACCCAACGAGAGAGATGAAATCCAACTCACTCCGATGTCGTCTCCATGCACAATCAACGATGAAGTGGCTGCTGTTATTCCAGATTCGATTTCAGTTTCAGTGACATTTAAAGCAACCACGTCGTTGTTATTTGTGGAAAGGCCAGTTGGAGAATTTGTTGAAGCAATTAACACCGTTCCGCTATTTAGAGTGACACCACCGATTGTGGTTGTGTCTTCAACGAGTTCCAATGCCGTGATTGTTCCGAGTGAACTAATTCCTATCTCAGAACCATCCAAGATTTGTGTTGCCGTCCCTGAAGTGTTTTGTCCGACATCGTCGACTTCATAAAGAACAATGTCATTCCGACCAAAACCGGAGGTCGTCACAAACAAAAAGTCTCCGGCATCAACGACCGTATTACCGATGGTTGTCGCCTGTTCGATCAGTGTGAATGCCGCAATTTGACCGTTTTCGATTCCATCCACCAAAATGGAAAAGGTGCCGCTGCTGTAGTCGAACTGGGAGTCAGGGCGAAACAGCACGATGTCATTGCTATCGGTGACCAAAGAACCACCGTTGTATGTTTCTGAATTCGCTGTGGAGAATAAAATGTCTCCGGCTTGCAACGCAACGGATGTGGCTGTCCCAACCGTGATGTCTCGACTGACAACGTGCAATCCACTAATCAACGCGTTTCCGTCTTGGACAAATGTTTGAACACTAAACGCTGTGGAAAGGTGTCCTTGTGTTGTGCCTGTCCCCAGATTCAAATTGGGATCACTCAAAACAACAACGTCTTCTATTTCATATTCGGAAATTCCTGTCGTGTTCGTGGTGGAGTCCACATCGAGCACAGATGAAAAGAACAAAGCGTTTTGTGGAATGGGAGAAGCCGTATTCGCCGAACCGACCGCAGTAACAATCTGGTTGACAGCAAATTCTGAAGTACTACTGGTTGAATTGGTGGCGGTTGCTGTGATGAATTGACCAGCTGATGTGGCGGCCCCAGTAAACACCTGACTAAATGTCGCGTTCCCTGAATTGTCTGTTATCACATTCAATGTGCCCACAAACGTTTCCGCTTCGCCAGACCCACTACTGTCAGCTGTCACGCTACTGTACACATCGATATCGAATGCGCTGTTTGGAGTACTGTTTAAAGATCCTTCGATCGTCAGATCTCCGTCCTGAAAATCTGCCACTGTGATCACAGGGCGGTTCTGTTGGTCATTGGTACCGCTGTCAATGTCTCCGAGGTCGTTGGTATTCACGCCAACCAAATCGATTCCAAGTCCGGCTTGATTCTGAAAAATTCGATTGCCACGAATGCTGTTGCCGACACCTCCACCAGAATCCAACCGAACTCCGGTCGTGCTGTTGTTGGCGATGATATTTGCTTCGCCAGCAGCAAGACCGCCGATCTTTGTTTGCGCTGGACCCTGTCCAGCGAACGTGGAAAGTACGATTCCATTGAAGTCGTTGCCCACCGCCGTCGTACCGTCTGCTGCGACTCCAATGAAGTTGCCTAAGATCTGGTTTTCAGTGGTCGATTCTCCTCTGAGTTCAATTCCACTGTTGCCGTTGCCAGAAATCACGTTGTTGGAAATTTGGGTTTGAGAAGCGTGACTGATCTGCACACCAACAAATGAATTTCCGATGTCTGTAATTCCATCTGCACCGACACCAATGAAGTTCGATTTGATTTCATTGGCCGATGGTTGGCCCCCAGGGTCACCTAGAAGTGTGATTCCGTTTCCGTTGTTTCCTGAAATCACATTGCGTTGTTGTTGGCCTTCACCACCAATCACATTGTTACTGGAGTCGCCAATAATTCGAATTCCATCGCGGTCATTGCCATTTCCAATCAGTCCTGATGCATCGGTACCGATGTAATTGCTGGAAATTGTGGCACGTTCCGCACCTTGGATTAAAATTCCATTGCCTGTGTCGACATCAGCTCCCAATTGTTGAAATCCAAAGATTGCTAAACCGCTGACAGCCACGTCATTTGCTGCAATGGTGAGTCCATTTCCTGTCGTCCCACTGCCATTGAGTTCAATCAGCGGAGGACCAGAGTGGCCCGGCTGTGTTTGACCATCAATGCTGAGCGAATCAATGATGTCGGGAAGTTCAGAAGTGAGAGTGATTGTTTGCTGACTGGCTCCTGCGATATCAAATTCGATGCGGTCTCGACCGCCAAAGTTGTTGGTGTTATTCGCAGCTGTAATTGCTTCACGTAAGCTGATTCCTGTTCCACCTGAATTGGCCAGCAATGCCAAAATGCTTGTGACGTCTCCATCCAATTCGTCTGCTGCCGTGGTGACGGTAATCGTTGGTGAAGTCACAAACACCGTGATGGTGTCCTCAGACACATTTTGATCACCATCAGTGACAGTTACCGTAATATCAGACGATCCAATCATATTGGACGTTGGGTTGATGACTAAATTTCGCTGTAATCCGGTTCCCGTAATGGAAATGTTTCCAACAGCAATCAGCGCCGGATCTGATGATGTGACAGAGAACATCAAATCAGCGGAATTGGTGACATCATCGCCGACTAAAAATGCTTGAGTTATCGTTGAATTTGCAAAACCAATCGTTTGTTCCACCACGTCAATCACGGGAGCGGCGGCGTCAATCGCAGCCGTGTTAAAACGTGTTACAAAGACGTCTGCATTCGACGTCTGATTGGTATGCAGCACTGCGAAGTTTTGCAGGTCAAGAACAGCAACCGCCGCATTGTTTTCAAAACCAAGACCGTTGACGGCTGTAAAGGTATTTCCCAAAGAGCTACCGTCTGTCGCAAACCGTCGAGCTTGAATACCGGAGTTGGTTTCCCAAGCAATGACAAAGTTGCCTGCTTCGTCCAAAGCCACACTTGCATTTTGTTGAATTCCTCCGGGAACAGAGTCGGCAAGGGTAGCTGTCCCAATCGGTGAACCGTTTTCAGAGATCAACTGAAATGCGACGCGAGAATTTCCCAGTGAGCTTCCTGGAGTGAAATGCCAAGCAATCACGGCTTGACCACTTTCATTGATCCCAATCGCACTGCCGCTGGCATCCGTTTCTGTGCTGAGCGTATGTCGCGTGCCCCATGCGGTGCCATCAAAGCGTTGAACATACTGCCCATTGGAATCATTCCAACCGAGTAGAATGTTCAAATCACGATCAATCCCAACCGAAGCATTTAAGCCTCCTGCGCCTAAGGGCGGAGACAGCGCGACTGAATCGATGGCTGTTCCATCTGCTGCAAATCGTCTTGCTTGAATTCCACCACCAGCGGTTTCCCAAGCAACCACAAAAGCTCCGGCAGCATTTTGATCGATCGTGACTGCCTGCTGAATTCCGGCAGAAGCATCAACGGTAATTCGACTACCAATCGCAACGCCAGCTGGAGAATACCGTTGAGCGAAAATATCTTGATTCGCTGCGTCGCCTTGACTCCACGACACAACAAATTCACCGTTGTTGCCGCTGGCAACCGACACATCTGCCGCAGAAATGCCGACATCGTTGATCTGGCCTGTTCCAACAGATGTTCCAAAGCGATCTTGGATTTCAAAAAAGACATTGTCTGTTGATGTGCGATAAACAGAAATCAGACTTCCGTCGGCTGTCACAGCCAGCGATCGAGCAACTCCTCGATTGGCATTTCGATTCAATTCGTCAGTCGGCGTATCGGCAACGACGGACTGCCCTGATACCAGTTCGTCATGGACAACCACAGAAATGATGTCTGAATCTTGTTCCGCCGACTGTGCTCCACCATTGCCCAAATCATTTGTGGTGATCGTCAGATCCACTGCACCAACGAATCCGGCATCGGCCGTGAAGTGCAGAGTCTGCAAGGCAGAATTCAATTCGCTTTGCGTTCCCTGCAGCACAAGAATTGAATCGTCGAACCCGTCTCCCGTTGTGAATTCGGCTGTGCCAATGTCCGTAATTGAAAATGAACCAGCGCTGGCTTCGAGCGTCAATTGTAAATCGTTGCCGCCCGCATCACTGTCTGAAACAGAGATTGCATTTCCGTTGGCATCATTGAACGATAGAATTCGATCCTGCAACACCGTTTGACCATCGGGAATGCTATTCACAGGAGCCGCATTCGTCATTAGGACGCCTACCCATGATTCTGTGTGTGCCGCAGAAAATGCGATCTGAGTATCAATGATTCCGACTTGATATTCTAAGTCCCAATCGCCGTTTAGGGTTTGATGCCCTGTCAGGTCGTCACTTGCTGCGACATCGGCTTGCAATGTATCAGCCAAAGAATTGACAAGCTGTTGGCCTTCTTCGGATTCTGCCAGATCACAGCCATAAATCAGCACATCAGCGCCAGCAGCAAGGCCCGCTTGCCAGCTTGCCAAGACCGACTGGTTTTGCTGCAGGCTATTCAGATCAAGAGTAGATTGACCCAACGAAATCTGCCCGTTGGTCCCGTGAGACACCACATGGACGGCCGAATAAAGAGTGCTGCCGTCCAGTGCGTTTGTGATTTGATCGAAGCCCGATCCGTCTTCTGAAAGTATCAAAATTTCAAAATCAATGGCCGAATCTTGTCGAAGACCGGCAACCCATTCATCGGGATTCAGAATGGTGGAATCAATAATCACCAACTGCTGCTGCGTGGCAGAAGAATCGCTTGATGCTGTATTTGGCTGATTTGTTTGTGATGAAGACGCTGCTTGGTTGGCAACATTGACGGGCTCATCGTTTTCGAAAACTTGATCCAGCAATTCGTCGATGGATGAAGATGCGGTCGAACTTTCTGCGGCATCGGCAGGTACGGCCACGGCAGCTGGTGACGCACTCATCATCAACCGCTGCTCCAGCTGACTAAACTGCTGAACCGTGTCTACCGAAGATCGATCTGGCGCAATCGTGCGTTCTGCTGTGTGGCGGAGTTCCGCCAGTAGCAGCTTCAGCTGATGGGAGAAGTCTTTCAGTGGGTAACGCATGAAAGTCGATTGGTCCGTAGATGAAGATTCCGTCAGAATGAGGCAAGACAGAACCCGTACAATCTCTGGGGAGTCAGTTCTTTAAACCTAATCCACAGACTTTCCTTAGCCCGGAAATTCTGCCGTGACTTCTCTTGTCGAGAAGTGACAAACGGCTCTGGAAATGAAACTGTTGCAGACCACCATCAAATGACGGGGAATCCCCACATTGGAGTGGTCGGGTGACACGAGTTGAAAGGACTTTGCCTTTCAATTTGCGTACGATCATGTGGGTTACAACATCAAGATCGATTGCAACAACTTGTTGAATTGCGGTGACCGTGTTTGAGCGGGATCTTTAGGAAGCGACTGTAACTCGTCATGCCTGTGATGGTTATTCCAATCGTTCGGGGAGAACAATCACGTCATGTCACGTTACGTCACGGAAACGACTGTTCACCTGTGCGATCGCCACGAGCGTAAATTCGTGGATTGGAGGGGATGAAAATCACTGCGAGTTTTGAAGAGGCGATCATGAATTGCTCGAAGACGACCGCAGTGAATTTCTTGACCGAGGTGATTCC
>CAYTUE010000006.1:0-6921 GCA_964441085.1 uncultured Planctomycetaceae bacterium | reverse complement strand
TCAAATTTCGACTTGCCCCTGCCCGAGTTGGGCTGGGTTGAAACGATGACGTCGTAGTCGCCGATTGAATGGACTTCCGCATTGCCAAACAGTTCTTGCATTCGGTCTCTGTGAACGTCTCGCAGTTTCGTGACCAAGTGAATTCGTCCGCCGGCTCGGACGGCTTCATCGGCAGACTGCAAGAAGATCTCTGAAATTCGGAAGTCTGAATAATACGGCGGGTTGCATAGAAACAGATCGTAGCTGGCTGGGTTTGGCAACACTCCATTCGATGTGAGCATCACAGAAACGTTTTCGACGTTGTTTAATTCCGCCGTTTGTTGAGTCGCATGGACGGCTCGGGCATGGCTGTCGACGGCAAGTACGCTGGCTTGAGGGCAACGGATGGCGGCTGCTGCGGCAACCGAACCACAGCCACACCCGAGATCCACAATTGTGCGCAGTTTGTTTTGAGAGAGCGCGCCTTTGTCTGGGAGGAGGTCCATCGATTTGATCAAAGCTCGAGCCCCCGCGTCGACTCGACGATGACTAAACACGCCGGGGCGAGACAGACACCGAACCAAGGTTTCACCATCTCGAAATGCAAATTCGGCGTCAAAGTTCTTTTGTTTCACGGGCTTCGTTTTTTTGCGAGCCACGTAACAGATGCCCGTTTTTTCTCGAATCACTGTGACTCGTCCAAACAGATCTTTCAGTTGTTCATTCAGCCAGTGGTCTCGAGGGTTGTTTGTTGATACCAAAAGTCGGCCTGCTGGCTTCAGCATTCGTTCTGCGTTTTGCAGGAGGTCTCGAGTCACTTCGGCGGTGCCTCGAGAATCCGTCGGCATCACGATGCTATCGTATTCGTCTTCCGGTAAATCCGGATTGCAATACAAGTCAATTTCAGCCTCACAGCCTTCGTCGGCTGCTTCCGAAAGAGATTCCGTTAATGCCTGCAGGTAGAAGTGTTCGAACGTAAAAATTTTCCATTGCACTTCTTCTCGAGCCATCGTGATTCGGCGAGCCAATGCTGATCCATTCACCAAAATCAATAAGGCTTTGCCGGGAAGGATTTCGCTTGCTTGTTCCAGAATCAGCCGGTCGGACGTGTTTCTTAATGGGCGACTGGGATCAAAGTGCTTGTCTGATTCAAATGCACTCGTTGCAGCCTGTTTTCGTGAAGTGGATCGGCTTGGGCCTGATCTGTGTGAGTTCGGTTTTCTGGATCCCGATTTGCTTCGGTTGGGTTTTCCACCGCGGCCTTGTGATGACGAGTGTTTCATAGTTTCCGTGATTTTTCAGAGAGTTCCTGCGGCGACGTTCGGTCTCGCGTCGCCTGTGACTTCGCAATCAACAGGCAGCCTGCCGACGACAGTCCAACAATGCCATACAGCATACACATCACAACAATTTGATAGCGAGCCGCCAAGGCCGGAGATTCGCCTGCTAAAACTTGTCCTGTCATCATGCCCGGAATCGATACCAAGCCAACTGCCAACAGGGAATTTGTGGAAGGAATCAGTGCTGCGTGAAACGCAATCCGTTTTGAATGTTCCAGATCCTCTGTTCGTTCGTACTCCGAATAGAAACGTTCCAAAGACAAGCTGACGGAGTTCATGCCTCCGGAAAAGATCATACCTGCCAACGGAATCATTCGATCAGCCGCGTACCACGGTTGAATTTGTAACACGGCTTGAGTGACCAGTAACAAAATACTGATGGCACACAGCAGCAGCAGGCCCACAACCGGTAGCAGTAATGACCTTCGTTTTTCTGGAATGACGCGTAATGCAATCCAAGCTGAAGTGACGGCCATAAACAGCAGGACAAGGCTGCTGAGCCAAGGTTGGTCTTTCTGAAATAGAAACTCCAGAAAGAAACCAAGCATCAACAGTTGCAGCAGCATTCGCCCGACGGCAACCCCGCCGGTTTTTGCTTCCAACTTCCAGACTGACAAAATGGCGATCACCACCGCGACAGGAATCAACGCAATCAGCAATTGACCCAGCGAAATTATTTCTATCGCGGCGATCATCTCGGCACCAGAAGTTGTTATGAAAGCAGTAACTCGAGATCTTCGACCGACAGATCCTTCAAGATGCTGGCTTGGTCGCCTCCATCCAAGATTGCGTCAGCGAGGTCTCGTTTTTTCTTCTGCAGTTCAGCAATCTTTTCTTCGACCGTGTTTCGGCAAATCATTCGATAGGCAAAGACGGTTTGAGTCTGACCGACTCGGTGAGCACGGTCGATCGCTTGAGCTTCCACGGCTGGGTTCCACCATGGATCAAGCAGGAAGACATATTCGGCAGCTGTTAGGTTTAATCCCAACCCCCCTGCCTTCAGGCTGATTAAGAACACGCGACAGTCTGGATTTTCTTGGAACGCTTTGACTCGAGCTTCACGATCGCGAGTTTGTCCATCCAGATATTCGTATTCAATTCCGGCCGCATCAAGGTGTTGCCGAACGATCGACAACATGCCAGTAAACTGACTAAAGACGAGCGACTTGTGATTTTCTGCAACCAGTTCTTTGAGATGAGGAATCAAGAATTCCAGCTTCGCATAAGCTTCTTCTTCGTCTCCTCGGTTCAGCAAAGCAGGATGACAGGCAGCCTGACGCAGTCGCAGCAAAGCTTCCAGAACGTGCATTTTGCTTTTGCCCATGCCTTCTTCTTGGACAACGCCCAGCAACGATTCTCGATAATGCTGTCGCAGTTCGTCGTATAGCTTTTGCTGACTGTCTGTCATTTCGCAGTAGATGGTTTCTTCCAGACGGTCTGGAAGTTCGGCGGCCACTTCTTTTTTCGTTCGTCGTAAAATGAACGGTCTGAGTCCGCGAGCGACCACTTTGCGTGAATCATCGCTGTCGGGATCTGAAACATGGCTACGAAACGCTGCACTGCGTCCCAACATGCCGGGATTCAAGAATTCGAAGATCGACCACAGGTCTCCTGCGTTGTTTTCGATCGGCGTACCACTTAACGCCAGACGATGTTTTGCGCGAAGTAAACGTGATGCTCGAGCAATCTGAGACGACGGGTTTTTGATGGTTTGAGCTTCATCCAAAACAACGTAGTCGAATTGGTAGTCTTTCAAAATTGCGATGTCTCGTCGTACGGTTCCGTACGTTGTTAAGATGATATCTGCTGTTGGGAAATCGTCACGCAAGGCGGCTCGATCCACACCCAAGTATTCCATCACTTTAAAGTGAGGTGCAAAGCGATTGCATTCGTTCTTCCAGTTGAAGATCAGTGAACGAGGAACCACAATCATTGTGGGGCCCGCTTTGTCGGCCAGCGAACGATGCTGCAACAACATGGCGATAAACTGAACCGTTTTTCCCAGTCCCATGTCGTCTGCTAAACAGCCTCCAAAATTGAAGCTGTTGAGAAAAGACATCCACGACAATCCGTCCTTTTGGTAGTCGCGAAGTTCGCCCTTGAACGTGTCTGGAGGGTCGATGCTGTCGATGCCAGAAAAGTTGCGAAAGCGTTCTCGCATGGCTTCGAATTTGTCGTCGAATTCCACATCTTCTTGGCTGGATAAGAGAGCGTCCAGCAAAGCCGCTTGAGAATTGGAAAACCGCAGGCTGTCTTCGTCGAGTGTTCCTAGGCCGGAAATCATGCCGATTTGTTCCAGCCATTCGTCTGGAAGAATACCCAGCGAACCATCGTCAAGCCGTACGGTCGAATCGCCGCGTTCCAATGCTTGAAGCAGTTCAGGAAAGGCGACAGAGCGGCCTTCAAAGTCCACTTCGGCGTTTACGTCGAACCAATCGATGTGCGATTCGACTCGGAACTTCATGTTGCCCGCTTGCCGGACTTGGTTTCCGTCGGCGAAGACTTCCCATTCGGCTTCAACGAGTTCTCGCACTGCGCGCCCGAGCTCTCGACGTGGAATTTCCACATCGGCGTGAGTTGCTGCTCCATTTAATCGTTTGCGGAATCCAAGTTCGCGTAATCGATCCCAGCATGAATGTTCGAATTCTCGGTCTCGAATGACACACCGGTTATGTTCTCGTTGAACGACCGCCCAGCGTGCGTTGCGTCCGTGTACCGAAGTTCCCATGTAATCAAACAGGACTTCGGCTGTGAGAGAATCGCTTCGCCACTTGGCAACGTTTGGTGTGTAAATTTTAAGCGATGGTTTGGGAGTTGCTTTGACTTCTTCAAGTTGAAGTTCTTTTGGCAGTTCTAATCGAGGCAACGTTGGGATGTCTAGCAAACGATCGACAAATGTGTCTTGATCGGCTTTGGGAATTGCCAGTGTCTTTTCTGCAGCCAGCATGGTCATCCATTCGGCGGCTCCGAAGTCTCGAAGCCGAGCTATCGATCCGGTGGTGACAATAAAGCCACCGGGAACAACCAATGGCACTTCTGATAGTTCCAGTGATTCATCGTCTCGAACCAAGGTGCCGACAACCGTCCATCCGCTGGCGTCAGACGCTCGCTTCACCTTGACGGTTAAGTCCCACGAAGATGCGTCATCCCATTCCAAAGGAGCGGATGTTTTGTCATCACCTTCAGCGATTGCCAAACGTCCTGATCGGCACATTTCAGGAAGAATGATGGTGCCCAGTTCGTAGGGCAAATGAAATCGATGTGCGGCGGCTCGAAGTTCGGCCTGTTGAGTGGACCAGTTGTTGCGTTCAGGAATCGCACCCGCAAGGTAGGAAAGGAAGACTCGGTCGTCTTCGTGTTCGATTTCTGTGAGTTCTCCTGGGCGAACTTTGAGCGGTTTCACCTTGCCCCATTGACCACTGGAACGACGCTGTCGTTGAGACGCTTCGATAACCAATTTGCCAGCTTCTCGACTCCCTTCGAGGTCGATGGAATAGAAGATTTGTCGTTCTTGGCTTTGATTCTTTTTGGAACCCGACGTGGGGGCCGCCATTTCTTCTCGAAGAGCAGCCAGCTTGGCTTCCCATGGCTTTAAACGTTCTACGGGAGCAGCAGCCGTTTTTTTCGCTGACGATTTGCGACTTCCGCCACCGGGGCCCGCTAAATCAGAAAGGTCTCCGCCGGGAGCTAAGTCGTCGATTCGAATGGGAACTGACACGTCTCGCACAACAAATGGCAAAGCTCGTCCAGGCCGAATGGCAGGATTCACATAGCCTTCGATATCTGTTTGCAAAATCGTGGCCCACAAATGCTTACAAGCCTTCGACTTGGCAAATTGATCGCACGTACAAAAGAACTTGACATCGTCTTCGATGTGCCGCAGCTGAGTCTGATATTCAACTCCGTCAACAACGGTTGCGAATACGTTTTCTGCCGTCACACGAACAATGGAAATCCGTTCGGCTTCGATATAGGCCGCGCCACGATGTCGTATGTCGGCTCGAAAACCCTTCTGTAGTAGCTCCGCGAGTGTCATGGAATCCTTTGTCTTATTTCTATCTGTAACGGTTTCGGTGGCTGTGGTGTGGGTGTGGCCATCATCTAGAAAACTTGGGGGCAGGAAGGGTAGTCGATTGGCCATCCGATTTGCCACAACATCTCGTCAGATTTCACAAGGCGAGACAACCTGGCGCAGTTCTGGTGGATGTTGGCCGATCGTGTGTGCTGAACTGGAAAAAGTTGTTATCCTGTGTTCACGGTGCGCCATTTCCTCTGCTTGCACCACCAAACGCAAAACCAGCCCGTTGGCTTCGTTACATGTCAAATTGCTGACCAGAAAGTGAATGATGTCTGCCGATCGAACGACTCTGTCACCCCAAGAAATGATTTCGTGGCTCGATCAAAACCTTCCTGTATCAGACTACGAAGGCAAGCGAGTTCTGCTGATCGTGCCCGATAGCACGCGAACAGCCCCCTTGCCTGTCTTGTTTCCAGCAATTCGGAAAATGCTGGGGCCCGTTACGACAGCGTTGGATGTTATGGTGGCTTTAGGGACTCATCCGCCCATGCCCCAGGATCGCATGAAGTCCATGCTGGGGATCGCAGCAGACGATGCTTGCGAAGACGTGCAGTTGTTAAATCACGAATGGGACAACCCGGAAGCTTTAACCACGATTGGCACGCTCTCGGAACAGCAAACCAAAGAGATTTCCGAAGGTGTGCTGGCGATGGAAGTCCCCGTTCAAATCAACAAGCGGATTTTAGACTACGACGTGGCTTTGATTTTAGGCCCCGTATTTCCTCATGAAGTCGTTGGGTTTAGTGGAGGCAACAAGTATTTCTTTCCAGGGATTTCAGGCCCTCAGCTTTTGAACTTCTTCCATTGGCTAGGTGCGCTGATTACCAACGTAGGAATCATTGGGATTCAAAAGACATTGGTTCGAGACGTGGTGAATCAAGCGGCCAAATTGATTCCAATTGAACGCCGCTGCTTGGCGTTTGTTGTGGCGTCCGATGCTTCGCCATACGGCATGTTCTATGGGACTCCTGAAGACGCTTGGTGGTCGGCGTCGGAATTGTCTGGGCAAGTTCACATCAAGCGTTTTCAAAAGCCGTTTCGTCAGGTTCTGTCGTGCTGTCCTGAAATGTATGACGAACTTTGGGTCGCCGGTAAGTGTATGTACAAGCTGGAACCCGTTGTGGCAGACGGTGGTGAACTGATTATTTATGCACCGCATTTAAAAGAAGTCAGTGTGACTCATGGAGCAGCCATCACGCGCATCGGCTACCACATTCGTGACTACTTCACCAAACAATGGGACCGATTCAAGGATGAACCTTGGGGAGTGCTCGCTCATTCGACTCATGTGCGAGGCACAGGGACATTTGAAAATGGAATCGAAAAGCCACGAGTCACTGTGACGATTGCCAGCCAAATTCCTCGAGAAACGTGTGAGCAAATCGGCTTGGCGTATCGAGACCCGGCGACGATTGATGTGGAATCTTTTGCCAACAAAGAAGACAAAGACATTCTGCTTGTTCGCAAAGCGGGAGAACATTTGCACCGCCTGGAAGACGGCGTCAGCACGGCTTTGAATTAGAC
>CAYTUE010000005.1:60991-79253 GCA_964441085.1 uncultured Planctomycetaceae bacterium | reverse complement strand
TCTACCTGGCTTCAGGGTCTACTTCGTGCGGTTCCACATCGACTCGTAGACTGCCATAATCCGGTCGGCTTCCAATTGTGCCGAATACTGCGAAATGATTCGATCTCGACAAGTCGACGCCATTTCCAAAAGACCATTTGGCGAAGACAACAAGGGTTTGAGAGCAGAAATCAGTCCATTTAGGTCGCCACAATCAAATAATTCGCCTGTCTGTCCCGGAAGAATGGCATCGGGATAGCAGCCCGTCCGACTGGCCACAACGGGGACTCCACTGGCCATCGCTTCCAATGGCACAAGGCCAAAGCCTTCGTAGCGAGCTGGAGCCACACACAGGGACATCCCAGCCAAAAAGTTGGGCATTTGGTCGTACTGCACTTCGCCCATCCAAATAAAGCGATCTGTTAATCCGGCAGCTGCAATTTTCTTTTGCAGGTTTTGCTGAAACAATTGATGTTCTGCAGCTGCTCGCCCCGCAATACAGGCCACAAAGTCAGGATGATCGGGCAATAATTGAATCAATGCATCGACAAATAAGTCGGTGCCTTTTTCTGGCCGAATTCGACCACAAATGGCGATTCCCTTCGCATCTGGAAAACCCAATTGACTCATCAATTCACGTTGAGAGGACTCTGCTGGGCCAAAGCGTTCACAATCCACGCCGTGAGGAATAATGGCTGCAACGCTTGGGAAATAGCGAGCCGCTGCATCGCTGGTTGCGATGATTTCGTCCATGCGAGATAACAGTAATCTTGGAAACCAAGAATGACGTCGTAACGCACACGAAGTCATCACAAGAGACAGTCGGCAACGGAAGACATGCTTAAAGATCAACCCCCACAGCATTTCATTGTTGCGCCGAACATGCCAAATACGAAATGAGTGTCGCTGTGGTGCTGTCCAACAATGACGCAAAGCTGCCCATAAGCCCACCGGATTTTCATGGTCAGTTGTTCGTGGGGAAACCACGGTCAGCGGCATCTTTCGAGCAATATACGGAACCAAGGTTCGTATGGTTGCACTGACTCCTGTGGTCCGACGGTGTAAATCGGTGACGAACAGGTCTGGAACGTTTTCGGCTGATACAACGATGTCTTGGTCGATCACATGATCCTGAATCGCACCAGAAGACATCTCAGTTGTTGGTGTTGTCGCAGACATTAAGCAACTCGCATCTCCGTGGATGAATCAGAGCTTAAAAATGATTCCGATGCACCTCCGGAAAATCGCTCACGATCTTGATCCCAGCTTTGCACCATGGCAGCAGCCCGAGGAAAGTAATCGGCATACTGCAATGCCACTGATCGATTATGAGCCAACGCAGAACCAAACGACGCAAAGTCCGACTCCTTCAGGCTTCGCACGGCATTGATGAGTTCCGCTTGAGACCGACAAATCACCATTCCTCGAGGGTCGAAAAAGTGTTCGATGTCTGGTGCTCCCCAATAAATGGGCACGCTATTGCAAAGAAAGCTATCGATCAGCTTTTCGGTAAAATAGCCGGGCTCACGGCAGTTTTCGATCACGACAGAAAAGCAGAATGGGAGATGCCCATCTTCTTTTCGCTCCAAAGCTTCGTACCCTCTGCCTAACGTCGTTAACTGAGTCCCCGCTGCAACCGCATCCTCAATAATGCGGTGTCGCAGTCGGTGACCAGCGGTCGAATTTTTGTCAGAAGCGATGATGCCACAGCGTGCGGTCTTTTCAATGATTGGCTGCTGATGCTGGCTGATCATGGATCCTCCATGAGCCACAAAGCGAGCATTCGCGACTCGTTCTAACAGTCGAGTACTATGAGTCAACACGTAGCGAAACCTCTGCGCCACATAAGGAACTGCTGCATAAAGGCGTCCTTGAATCACGGGAGGTTCGCACAGCAAAATGGAAACAGAGCAGGGCACTCCATCCTGTCGCATTGTGAAAATTCGAGAATTCGCGACAACAATCAGATGGTCATTTTCTGTCAGGTCGGCCACACACGCATCCGTTGGAACAGCATCAGGTGGACCGTCCCCCAAAGGCCATTCCAATTGATCCAGGCGAATTTCGGCCAGACGGCAGAAGTGCTTCCGAAGGAAGCCGTATGGCAAGAACGCAATCGACATTCAAAGCAGTCCAAATTGCTTAAGCATGGTGAGTATCTTTAACAGAGGCCGTTGATTGATTCCGACCACGATGCCTTAGCGTGATCATGATTGAATGATGAAACAACGAAGCTGGTTTCTTGAAAGGCAATCGTGGACCTTGCCAGAATTTTTAAGGGAACATCCACACAGTTGCCAAACCTCGACTGTCACTAAGCTCTCTGTCACTAAGCTGCCCGTCACTAAGCTGCCCGTCACTAAGCTGCTCGCCGTTGCGACTGATCATTCACGAACAGCACATTGCAGTGAGTTTTTCTAATTCGGGTTCTGCGAGTAAAACCACGTTCATCAAGCCACTCGGCAAGTTCGTCGTACAGCACTCCGCCTTCGTACACAGGCTGAGTAGAAACTTCAGATTCTAGATATTTGAGATTGCTAAGAGTGGCTTCCGCACCTTTGAGGCAAAGTAGCTCGGCTCCTTGAGTATCCAAGACAAGCACGTCAACTTCAGCGGGATCAACTCCGTGATTTTGCAACGTTGTATCAAGCGTGTTGGAACTCAAATTCAACACGTCTCCGGTTTCCTTTAAGTTGGCAATTTGAACATCATCTGCCAGATGAAAAACGGAATCGGAAGCTCCTTCGTTATTGAAGCGAAAGAATTCATGCTGATCACCATTGGATTCTGTGATCAATGCATTAATGCAAATGTGTTCTGTGGGCTCGTCGCCAAGCATCCGGTGAAGCAAGGTTTTATTATTGGCCTGAAAGTCTGCCAAGTTGGAGCTGAGAATTTTGAAGGTCTCAGGATTCGCTTCAATCCAACACACTCGGCGAGCCAGCATTGCATTATAGGCTGCCGCTTCTTGGCCGTGATGGGCACCAATATGGACGACCGTCATCCCGCGCAGAGTCTTCAGGCGAGTTTTGAGATAGCGAGTAAGTTTCACGATTGTTCCTTCAATCAGACGTCCGTCATGCGTTCCAAGATGGTGGTCGTCAGTTCCAATGAAGTCACCCACACTGGTATTCAACACCACAATGCAAACCGCGCAAAATCCATATTGCGCGTCCAAATCGTAGCGAACCCTTTGTTGTTTCGACAAGATCAGACTGGACTTCACCAACGAAAAGTGTCAGTGATTCTGTTCAGGAAGCTCAGCCCACCACACTCATTGCCAAGCAAAACCTTTCTGAAAACAGACATTGCACGATTTTGCCCCCCCCGTTAGCATCAGGCAAGTTGTGTCACGGATCGGCACACAAAATGAAATCTCCAGCGAACACGGAAGTTGAGCTGACCTGATGAAGACATCGGCATTTGTTATTAGCCTTGAGAGGGCCGCACTGCGGTTTCAAAACGCTCATGCCTTGCTAAATCAACTGCCACTTCCTGCTGAAGTTTTGCCAGCAGTCGATGGTCGTCAACTGACAGATGACGAAAAAAGCAGTTTCTACCAACCCTCCTTGCACCAGCCAACTTACCCATTCCCACTGAATGCTGGTGAAATTGGCTGCTTTTTGAGCCATCGAAAAGCATGGAACGAAATTGTCAGTCGTAACTTAGATGCCGCATTGATCGTGGAAGATGATCTTCGTGTGGACAATGCCAAGCTGAATCAAGCCATTGATACGCTCACCCAAGTCAAACAGGACTTTGGGGTGGTACAGCTTCCGGTAAGATCTTTACCTCGAAATACGATCTGTGTTGAACGTGGGCAGAATTGCTCCATCGTGTTGCCTCAAGTCACACCCCTACGAACTTCAGGGCAGTGGGTCACACGGCAGGCGGCTGAAAAGTTATTGCAGGCAACAAATTGTTTTGACCGACCAGTGGACACTTTTCTACAGATGCACTGGATCACAGGTGTGCGGCTCTATGCGATTTCGCCGTCTGGCCTAACTGATTCAACTGAAGAAGTAGGAGGCAGCACAATCGGTAGCCAAAAAACCAGAGGCATCAACTTCGAAAAAATGGTCCGCGAATTCCGAAGAACTCGTTACCGCTGGCAAATTTCACAGCTTTCAACACGCGACTTTAAAAAGTCTGCCTAAACAGTCGGCACAGCGACGTGAGAAGGATTCACCATGGCTCGAATTAAGAATCTTAAGGCTCGACAAGCATGGATTCGGAAAACATTGGCTGAACTGCCAGCCGGACTTTCCATTCTGGATGTCGGTGCTGGCGAATGCCAATACAAGGATGCTTGTGGGCACCTGAACTACAAAGCTCAGGATATTGCTCAATATGATGGGCAGGGCAATGCGAAGGGATTACAGACTCAAACATTTGATTTCCACAAGCTGGACTTCGAATGCGACCTGTATGACATTCCAGAAGACGAAAAATTCGATGCGATTCTATGCACGGAAGTGCTTGAACACGTTACCGATCCGGTGAAAGCCATGGAAAAAATTTCCCGTCTCGTGACTGACGACGGCATTTTGGTGGTGACGGCTCCGTTCTACAGTTGGACTCATTTCGCCCCATATCACTACGCAACTGGTTTTTCAGAATACTTCTTCAACGAACAGATGCAGAAGATGGGTTTTGAAATCGAAGACCTTGAAGCAAACGGTGGCTACTTCGATTTAATGGACCAAGAAATTGGCCGTGTTGCTTCGGTTCGTCGCCGCTACGGCCGAACAATTTTGGACCCAATCAGCTATGTGGCTTTGTTTGCTGCCAGAATGAGTGTGCGAATGTTGGCCGCTTTAGACGGGCCTCGCAATAAACGAAAATCAAGTGAACTCGCCACCATGGGTTGGCACATGAAAGCACAAAAAAAAGCGGCTTAGTTCAGATGAAAGAACAAAGCCACATTGCCACTCTTCGCCTCCACAGACTCCAGACCTGCGAAAATAACTATGACTGCCGCTGCCAAACTCAAAAGCCCCATTAAATCAAACTATTTTTTCCCTCGTCTCTGGCGGAAAGAAAAAGTAGAACTCGGACACCTCACGCTTAAGCTGGCAAAGCTCAGAAATACGGCTCGATCCGAATGCAAAGAATCTCAGACCAACTTTGCCTTCTACTGTGCTCGTCATCTCCAAGAGTCACATTCACAGATCTTTCAAGACCTGTTTGTGCTGTACATTTTAGGTGAAAAGCGAAACGGATTCTTTTGTGAATTCGGAGCCACAAATGGTCTCGAACTTTCCAATAGCCTCATGCTGGAATCGAGTTGGGACTGGAAGGGCATTTGCGCAGAACCAGCTCGAGGGTGGCACCCAGAGTTTCAAAAAAATCGTCCCAACACGATTTTAGAAACTCACTGCGTCTGGTCTGTCACAGGAGAAACATTGACTTTCAATGAAGTCCGCTCGAAAGCTCTTTCGACAATCGACAGCTTTTCCACAGAAGACGGACACGCTCGAAAACGACGAGGACGACGCTCGAACACCTACGATGTGCAAACCATCAGCCTGACAGACCTGTTCCGTAAATATGACGCTCCAGCAGATCTCGACTTCCTATCGATTGATACCGAAGGCAGTGAGTACGAAATCCTTCAGCATCTCGACTTCGAATCGTACAGCCCAAAAATCATCGCAGCCGAACACAACTACACAGAAAACCGAGAACTTCTGCACTCGTTGCTTACCAGCAAAGGATACTCGCGGCACATGACAGAATACAGCATGTTTGATGACTGGTATATTCATGAATCAGTCACACCTGCTCACGATCCGGGCCCTCAAGAATAGGTGGATCAAAATTTACCTCGAGCGGCTGCACTCTGACGTCAAGATCATCATTCGCGGGCATGCCCCTACTATTTCTTTACTTACATCAACTTGCTCTCGGCATAGAGCGAAACAGACTTGAGGATGCACGATGGCACTGGAATTGAAACGTCGATTAGCAAATATCGTTGGCCCTGCCCAAAGAAAATTCTACGACGACGACTTCAACTGGGACACTTATACTCAAGACAAATATGGTCCTCAACAAAAGCAGATTGCCAAGGAATTTGATCTTCGCGTCGGTCGTGATGTCTACTTTGATTCAGAAAAACAGCAGTTGTGTGAAGGGAGTGCAAAGCTTCACCCGAATTCTTTTTGCATCTATGAATCGGTGGGAAAGCTAGCAGCAAAGTCAGTCATCGAAATTGGTTGCGGAGGAGGAGATCACCTTCACAACATCAAAACGATCTATCCGGAAGTTGAAGTTCGAGGTGGAGATCGAAGCGTCGAACAGCTGAAGTTTCTGCGAGAACGCAACCCGGAAATTGCCGACGATACGTTCCAGCAAGACATCACGATGCCCCTGTCATCGAAGTGGCCAAAAGCCGAACTGGTTTACAGTCAAGCCGTGATCATGCACATTAAAACAGCTGTGTCACACCTTAACGCAATGGCGAACATGTTTCATTTGGCATCCGACTATGTGGTGCTGATGGAAAACTATGGCTGCCACCCCATCGTGGAAGACGTCACTCGCCTACACGAAGGTGGACACATCCCATGGGAAAATGTGCACTTCCATGTCATTCACTATCACAACAAACCATACTGCTTGGTCGTTTCAAGAACACCTTGTGATTTACCAGTGCTTGAAGACTACATGGCCTTACCCAACGCCACCAAGATTCGCTACCAATAATCTCAACACGGCGGCAGGATCCAATGAGCGTCTTTACTGAACTGAAATAAAGTTTAGTGAGACGCTTTTTGAATTTGTGACAGTCACTTTTGCAAGAGCGGCCGTGTGAAAGAACAGCCGTGTGAAGGTCGACCGTGTGAAGAGCAAGCACTCGTAATCGGCCTAGCAGCATTCGACGACACGCACCTGAGCAAGAACGGAGAATTATCGTTGACTGCTTGTATCGAAAACGACTGTGCTGAATCCTTGAGTCATTCACCCGCAATGGACGGAGCAACTCCGGCTGATCCAAAGAACAGCGTGATTGTCAGAATGACGGGCGGCTTGGGGAATCAATTATTCCAATATGCCACAGCAAGAGCTCACGCATTCCGCCACAACCGCCCGCTGATTCTTGATATTCGCCCTCTGACCAATTGCAGTCTCCGAGACTACGATCTGCATCATTTTGCGATCCAAGGCACCATTGGAACCGAACAGACCCTGCCGCCGGGGCGCGACAACAAACTGCGATATGGTTTGTGGCGGCTCAGTTCTGATGCTCGTTCAAGATTGCTTCGAGAAGCTTCGATTGGATCCAAGGTCGACCTCAGTTCAGCAGCTGCCAATGTCATTCTGCATGGATACTGGCAGACAGAACAACACTTTGCAGAATTTGCAAACATCATTCGAACAGACTTGCAGGTTAAAACGAAACCATCGGTCGAGAACGAACATCTGCTGTCACAGATTGCAACGACCACCGCGGTGTCCGTGCACATTCGTCGAGGAGACTATGTTGCGTCTCAGAAGAACCAAAGTGTCTTTGCAAGCTGCTCGCTAGACTATTACCAGCGTGCGGCAGAACACATCATCCAGCAAGTGTCAACGCCTGTTCACTTCTATGTTTTTTCAGATGACCCCGATTGGGTGCAGGCCGAAATCACTCTGCCTAGCTCAATGACTCTGGTACGGCACAACTGCGGAAAAACGGCATACGAAGATCTACGGCTGATGCATCATTGTGATCATCACATTATCGCGAACAGCACATTTTCGTGGTGGGGTGCTTGGCTGAATCCAGCACCAGAAAAAATCGTTGTCGCACCGAACCAATGGTTCCATGGAGAAGCCAACAACCGGCAGCAGATCGTGCCAAACACTTGGCACACAATCAGCAATTGATTCGACGTTCGAAATCATTCACTGAATTTTCAGAAGCACAGTCCAGCGCATATCACTGAACGCTACAGAGTGCTCTCAAATGGCTGGACCATTGGCCAAAGACTGATTCTTGATTTTCAATCATGACAAAGTATTAGGCTTTCTTTTTTGCAGTGCCTTTTTTCAGCTTGCCGTTCTGAAGCTCTTCAACCACCTTGGCCAGAACAGCAGGATCCTTTGATCCAATCACGTGCTGAATTCGAGTCGTCGGAAGCTCCATTCGCTCCATAATTTGCTGAGCCGTTCCCCACATTTTTTCAGCCTTCTTGCCATCCGACAAATACAGATTGGTGACAAGCTCAGCCAGCCGTTGGTCATCGATTGCATCACGATTGTCGTAGTACCGTTTAATGACTTTTTGCTGATGAGGAGAATAGTCGCGTTGTGCCATGAGGCCATCCTGTCAAATAAAATCGTCTACCAAACAATGCACTGTAGCGATGCAAAACTTGTTCGAACACAGTAAACAAGTCTGATTCCAAACCATCATCGGCGAGCACTGCCACAGACCTGAAATCAAAAGCTCGGCAATGGAAATGCAAACCGATGCAAATACGCATAAAAAAAACGATCTCCTTAACAGAGACCGCTTCATGATTTTAAATTGGCTTAAGACAAACGCCGGGGGCGCTCATGGATTTCGGTTTCCAGTTTGAGCTGGCCCCATATTTTCTTACCTAACAGCCCACTAATCCTTGGCCACTAATCCTTGGCCACCAGTGATGCTCGAACATATTCACGGTTCATGCGAGCAATATTGTCGACAGATACTTCAGCAGGGCAAGCCGCTTCACATTCGTTTGTGTTGGTGCAATGGCCAAAACCTTCTTTGTCCATTTGAGCAACCATATTGATGACTCGATCTGCTCGTTCCGCGTTTCCTTGAGGCAACACGGCAAGCTGAGACACCTTGGCCGAGGTAAACAACATCGCCGATGCATTTTTACATGCAGCCACACATGCTCCACAGCCAATACAAGCGGCTGCATCCATGGCAACTTCTTGGACTTTGCTGGCGATTGGAATGGCATTTCCATCGGGAGCATTGCCTGTGTTAACCGACACATAGCCGCCAGCTTGGATAATGCGATCGAAGGCCGTGCGATCAACCACAAGGTCTTGCATTACCGGAAATGCAGATGCTCTCCAAGGCTCGACCACGATCGTATCGCCATCCTGAAAGCGTCTCATATGCAACTGACACGTGGTTGTGGCGTTGTCTGGGCCATGAGCTTGGCCATTGATCATCATGCTGCACATCCCACAAATTCCCTCTCGGCAATCGTGGTCGAAGGCAACTGGTTCTTCACCTTCGGTGATCAATTTTTCATTCAGCACATCCATCATTTCAAGGAAGGACATGTGAGTGCTAACACCTTCCAACCGGTAGTTCTTGAACTGCCCTTTGGCATCGGGATCAGACTGCCGCCAGACTCGCAAATTCAGATTCAGTAAATCTTTGCTCATTATTTGTAGCTCCTTGTTGTGGGAGGCACGTTTGGAAATTCAAGGGCTTCTTTGTGCAAGGTGACTTCTTTGTCGACACCACCATGCTCCCACGCGGCAACATAACGGAAATCGTCATCGTTGCGGCGGGCTTCGCCATCAGCTGTTTGATGTTCTTCTCGGAAGTGTCCTCCACAGGATTCTTCACGAGCCAAAGCATCCAAACACATCAACTCACCGAACTCCAAAAAGTCGGCCACACGTCCCGCTTTTTCAAGACTTTGATTCAGAGTTTCCGAACCACCAAGGACTCGAACATCCTTCCAGAATTCACCTCGCAGAGCTTGGATATCACCGATCGCTTGCTTCAAGCCGGATTCTGTTCGAGCCATCCCGCAGTGGTCCCACATGATCAGTCCAAGCTCTCGATGGAAAGCATCCACTGTTTTCTTGCCATTCACATTCATCAGCTTGTCAATTCGACCAGTTGATCGATCTAAAGCTTCCTTGCAAGCCGGATGGCTTTCAGGAATCTTTTCCAATGATGTTTTGGCCAGATGATTTCCAATGGTATAGGGAACCACGAAGTAACCATCGGACAGGCCTTGCATTAACGCACTGGCACCCAAGCGGTTGGCACCGTGGTCTGAAAAGTTGGCTTCTCCGCAGACAAACAGTCCAGGAATGTTGCTCATCAGATTGTAGTCAACCCACAAGCCACCCATTGTATAATGCACAGCGGGGAAGATTTTCATCGGAACCTGATAAGGGTTCTCGGCAGTAATCTTGTGGTACATATGAAACAGGTTACCGTACTTTTTACGGACAGCATCCTCACCATCGCGTTTGATGGCATCTCGGAAATCCAAGTAAACGGCAAGACCCGTTTCACCAACACCGTAACCAGCGTCACAGCGTTCTTTGGCAGCTCTTGAAGCAACATCACGAGGCACTAAGTTTCCAAATGATGGATACCGACGTTCCAAGTAGTAGTCTCGATCGTCATCTGGAATATCTGCGGGGCTGCGTTTGTCGTCTGGATTCTTGGGCACCCAAACTCGACCATCATTGCGAAGACTTTCGCTCATCAAGGTTAGCTTCGACTGATAGTCGCCACTGACCGGAATGCAGGTCGGGTGAATTTGTGTGTAACACGGATTCGCAAAATAAGCACCCTGCTTATGACAGCGCCATGCGGCTGTCACATTACAACCTTTGGCGTTTGTTGACAGATAGTAGACATTTCCATATCCGCCCGTACACAATACGACTGCGTCGGCTGTATGAACTTCCATCTTTCCGGTGCTCAGGTTTCGCACCACGATGCCGCGAGCAACTCCGTCAATAACGATCAGGTCCATCATTTCACGGCGAGCAAAGATTTCTACTTTCCCAAGGTTCACCTGTCGCATCAGGGCTTGATAAGCCCCAAGAAGCAACTGCTGCCCGGTTTGTCCTCGACAATAGAACGTTCTGGAAACCTGAGCTCCACCGAATGATCGGTTGGATAAGGTTCCGCCGTATTCGCGAGCAAAAGGAACTCCCTGAGCGACGCACTGGTCGATAATGCTATTGCTCACTTGAGCCAAACGATAAACGTTTGCTTCGCGAGCTCGGTAATCGCCCCCCTTAACGGTGTCGTAAAACAGTCGCCAAATACTGTCTCCATCGTTGGGATAGTTTTTTGCCGCGTTGATTCCACCCTGAGCCGCAATACTGTGAGCCCGACGAGGCGAATCTTGATAACAGAATGATTTGACTTTGTAGCCCAGCTCAGCCATGGAGGCTGCCGCCGCTCCACCAGCTAAACCAGTTCCCACGACAATGACTTCGTACTTCCGCTTATTGGCCGGATTCACCAGCTTCATATTAAAGCGGTGTTTGTCCCAGATCTGTTCAATGGGACCTTCAGGCACATTTGAATTCAGCAGCTCTTCCGCAACGCGAAACATGATCTTTTCTCTTTTCCTGTCGTGAAAACCGAACTCAGACTCAGACAAGCTTTAACGACTTTACTTGGATGCGGACGCCCAGATAACAATGCTGATAAATCCAGCCGCCAGCAAGATGGCCAACGATGTTCCTACGATGCTGATCAGCTTCTTCCACTTGCGGTTGCTCAACCCCAAGGTCTGAAACGCACTGCTGATTCCGTGATTCAAGTGAACGCCCAGCAGAAGCAACGAAATCAAGTAGAACACACCCGTCTTGGGATCTGACAGGACTGACTTAACCAGCTGGTACTTATTTTCTTCACCAAAGCCTCGAACATCAAACTTCATATCCAAGACATGCACGAGCATATAAATTGCCAATGCAATTCCAGTCGCCAGCATCCATCCAGATGATCCACCGTTGGGCAACACAAAGCCTTCTTGCTTGGTTTCTTTAAGCTCGTAGGTGTGCTGACGAGCTTGCCGAGAAGCCGCAGAAGTTGAAATTGCCAATCCTAAGTGCAGCAGAAAAATGGTGAGCAAGCCCGCTTCGGCCACCCACAGCAACGGCCCAAGGCTGTGCAGTTTTTCCGCATACCCGTTGAACGCTTCTTCACCCAGAAACAGGTTGAAATTGCCTCCTAGGTGAACAACAAGGAAACCGACCAGAGACAAACCCGTGATGGCCATCAGAATTTTTTGGCCGATTGTTGTGCGAAGTGACGCAACAATCGATCCGATTCCGGGAACCTTCGAAAGCAGTTCAGCTGGTAGACTGAGAATTTTTGTTATGGCATCCAAGGCTCCGCCCTTTCAAGCGTGCGGAAATTCACTTCCAAGATCGAATTCGTTTGATTTGACTTTGAAAAAATCAAGCCCGATCAACGCGCCTGTCAAAATACAGGTAGTCGTTACATTGGGTTATAGAAAGCCAAGATCACTCTGCAAACTCACCATTGACCTGAATCTGTTTTGATATCCAATATCACAGTGCACAGAATGGAAAGAGTGTGAAAAACAACACAATAAACTGGATAGGGGAAATTCCCCATCTCCATGATTCGGTGTCGCAAAATACTGTGGTAGAAGCAAAAAGGCGCTCTTACCTTCACCATCGACTGCATCAACAATACACTTCTTGAACTTACGAGACTTTACTTCGTACCGAATCCAAAAGAGCTTCACATGAGATCCATCCAAGTACTGATTTTGGCCACTTTGCTGAACACGACCGTCACGTTCGGCATGGATCCACAAGAATCTGCCAAATCTCAACCGACATTGCCTTTGGTTTTCGAAGATGACTTCGAAGAAGGATCAGACAATTGGGAAACAACGGATGAGACCGCGTGGAGGCTGCAAAAAACAGACAAAAATCAAGTCTTTGGCCTTAACACACGCAAAAGCAATTACCAGCCGAAGCACCGCAGCCCCTTTAATATCGCACTGATCAAGGGACTGGAGCTGTCGGATTTTGATATCCGGTTTCGAGTCAAAAGCCCCAAAGACACAGGCAATCATCGTGACTGCTGCGTGTTTTTCTGCCATCAAAATGCATCCCAGTTTTACTATGTTCACATGGGAGCCAAACCCGACTTACTCAGTGGCCAAATCATGATCGTAAACAACGCGCCAAGAAAAGCGATCACAAAGAACACTCGAGAAATCCCTTGGACCGACGACTGGCACAACATCAGGCTCACCCGAAACTCAGACACCGGAATCATCAAGGTGTACTTCGACGACTTCACAAAGCCTCGTATCCAGATCACAGACAAGACATTCACCAAAGGCCGCATTGGAATTGGATCGTTTGACGACATGAATGATTTCGACGATGTCAAAGTGTACGGCAAGTAGGCATGGCCCCGTAGAAACCACATGCACGACAGCCGTCCCCAGACCGGAGACACTCGCAAGAACCACGCCTGACTGGGAAAAGGATTAGGTCTTCAATTTCCAAATCGCTTCGATTTCCACAGGAATATTGCCTGGTAACGACACCATTCCAACGGCACTTCGAGCAGACCAGCCAGCTTCCCCCCAGATTTCGACCATCAAATGACTGAAGCCATCAATGACCTTGGGATGGTTTTTGAATTCGGGCAAGCAGTTCACCATCCCCAGCACTTTGATAATTCGGTCGACGCGGTCTAGGCTTCCCAAGGTCTCCTTCATCGCCGCCAACATTGTCAGTCCAACAGTTCGAGCCGCTTGAATTGCTTCAGCTTCGGTCAGATCGACGCCCACCTTCCCGGTAATCCAGCGATGATCCGTTCCGTACGGTCCTTGCCCTGAAACGTAGGCCATGCCATCAACCACGACAACAGAATGGTACGTGCCTGCCACAGCGGGAGCTTCTGGAAGAACAAGACCCAATTCCTGAATGCGGGCTTCGATACTCATAGCAATCTCTTTTCGGTTTGAAACTGAACTCAAAAAAGGGCAGGGGAGGTAGAGGGCTGAAGGCAGGGCGAATTGAAAAGCGGCCCCCTCAGCGGTCCCCTTCCAAACATGGCCCCTTTCAAACGTGGTCCAGAAAATCTTCTTTCAGAAGCCGCACAACGGACGAAAAACAGTGTCACTTGGGACTGAAAAACGCAAGCAGTCGATACGTCTTCTGAAGCAGAAAGCCATCCCGTGCTCAGTAGCAGTTTCGCCATCTGACTTGCATTTGTCGCTTAAACTAGGCAATTTTATGGCGACGAGGTCACTCTTTGTGTGATTTCAAAGCATTTTCCAGTTTCATTGATCCAAGATCAGAATCGAGGCGTTCTGTCTGCTGCAATGGAATTGCTTTGCCTAGAGCTGGAATGCTGTGGTGAGTTGCTCGATAGCCCCAAGGCACCTTAGAATCAATGTGACTGAGATGCAGGCTGGCTTTTGCCTGTCACTATTTACGGATGACCCATTTGCCATTTTGTCGTGGATAATAAGATATGAATTTTCTCGCATCCAACCTCCTACTTGCACAATCAGATGTCGGATTTGGTCAGGTACTTTCGTACTTTCTGATCGGTGTCCTCGTGATGGGGCTGCTGATCTTTATGGTCATGTTCGCGTCTGTCTTTTCGCTGTGGCTGCGAGCATTCATGTCCAGTGCTGCGATTAATCCACTGCAGATGGTGGTGATGAAGCTAAAAAAGGTGAATCCTCAGGTCATCGTGGATTCACGAATTATGGCCGTTCAGGCGGGACTGCGAGACATCACAACAGGGTCCATGGAAGCTCACTATCTTGCCAGTGGTAACGTTCCCATGATTATCCGGTCGTTGATTGCCGCTCACCGAGCCAACATCGACTTGGATTGGAATACAGCCGCCGCAATCGATCTTGCTGGTCGAAACGTTCTTGAAGCTGTTCAAACCAGCGTGAAAACCAAGGTGATTGACTGCCCAGACCCATCTCGACATGGCCGATCCACCTTGGATGGAGTTGCCCGAGACGGTATTCAGCTGCGAGCCCGAGCTCGAGTGACCGTACGAACCAACCTCAGACAGTTAGTCGGTGGAGCCACAGAAGAAACAGTCATCGCCCGAGTTGGTGAAGGAATTGTCTCCGCCATTGGAAGCTGTGAAACTCATAAAGAAGTTCTTGCCAACCCCATGCTGATCGCAAAAGCCGTGCTCAGCAAAGGATTGGATTCACAGACAGCCTACGAAATCGTTTCAATCGACATTGCAGACATCGACGTCGGTGACAACGTGGGGGCTCGGTTGCAGGCAGACCAAGCCGAAGCAGACGTGCGAATTGCTCGAGCCAAAGCCGAAGAACGACGTGCTCAAGCGGTCGCTCGCGAGCAGGAAATGCAAGCGTTGACTCAAGAACACAAGGCAGAAGTTGTCTTGGCAGAATCAGAAATTCCCAAATCCATGGCCGACGCTTACCGCAACGGAAGCTTGCGAGCCGTGAAATCATAGGTCAGTCGCCGTCAGACAAACGTCAAAATCAATGATGACACAGTATCATTGAAGGTTGGCCAGCACTGCTTCAAACGCTTTTCTGCCCAACCTGCCAAGACAGAAACCAATGACAGGCGACTTTCTTTGAAGTTTGAAATTGGTCTTTTTTCAGTCAATTAACCAGCAAAATCTGCCGAAGGTCCACACTGAAGGTTGTTTGTAGAGTGTCAAAAGTTGAGTCGTTTTCGACTCCGGCAGATTGACTGCTTGAGGCTCGCTTTGGTCGTGCCTACACTCAAAGTAGCTTAAATTAACCAATTGCATGAATCCGGAAACAGGACGTGACCGCATTTGTGCGTTTCTTTACTTCTGCGGATGGCAGGAAACGCGATGGATGACGTCATACAAATTGAACTCACAACTGACGAGCGAGACGTGCTTGTGCGTGGTTTACGCTATGTAAAACGCTCAATCATGCTGGAAACTCGAGACCCAACTCACGAAGACGAACTTCGTCGAAGTGTGTTGCTAGACGAAATCCAAAATCTGTCTCAAAGACTGGAAGCCACTGATCCTTTGGCAACAGCCGACATCTAGTCGAGCACTCGGATCTCGTTTTGATAAACTCTACGCATTCGCACGGTCGTTCATTCAACCTCTGTGTGGATGCGTTTTTTATTGCCCAGCTTTGCCTCACATCAGTTCATCTCAATTCATGCGTTACCAAAACGTTTGCATCGAAGCCGTCACTCACAATCCTCCTGAAGAAGTGGTGACATCCGACCAGCTTGAGCAACGTTTGGCCGACGTTTACGAGCGACTTCGCCTGCCGTTTGGCCGACTAGAACTCATGACTGGCATTCAGGAACGCCGCTTCTACCCGACAGGCACTTTGCCTGGACAAATCAGTATCCAAACGGCTCAACAAGCAATCACAGCAGCCAATCTGCCTGCTTCCGCCTACGGAGCATTGATTCACGGATCCGTTTGTCGAGACCAAATGGAACCCGCGACTGCTGCGGGAGTCCACGCCAAACTGAACCTGCCACCGACCGCCATCATTATCGACGTCAGCAACGCATGCTTGGGCCTGCTGAATGGCATGCTGATCGTCGCAGACATGATCGAACTCGGACGAATTGACGCTGGGATTGTTGTCGGCACAGAAACAGGACGAGGCTTAGTTGAAGGAACGATCGATAGCCTGATCAAAGACCCAACAGTGACTCGCAAATCCATTAAGTCCGCCTTCGCATCGCTGACGATTGGTTCTGGCAGCGCGGCGATCGTGCTGTGCAATCAACGCATCAGCAAAAAAAATCACCGACTTCTGGGGGGAGCATTTTTATCTGATTCTGCAAAGCACAACCTATGTGCTGGCGGAGTTGAAGCGGAAGCTCACGGAGACAGTCGCCCGCGCATGGAAACCGATTCCGAAGCACTCCTGCATGCGGGCATCGCACTGGCAGAAACAACGTGGGAAAAAGCAAAGCAAGAATTACAGTGGACCAATCAAGATGTTGATCGTGTCTTCACACATCAAGTTGGCAAACAGCATCGCAATCTGTTGATGCAGCAACTGCAACTCAATCCGGAACTCGACTACCCCACCGTCGAACGGTTTGGCAACACGGGAGCAGCCGCGCTGCCAATGGCATTGTCGATGGGGCTAAAAGAAGATCCTCCAGCCAACGGCACAAACTTGGCCTTACTAGGAATCGGCAGCGGTCTCAATTCCGTTATGCTTGGCATCCAATGCGGCGATGCATAACGGAAGCACCGTCAAACCCAAAACAGTGCAGGGACCACCTCGTGAGTAAGTCCCTTAACGACACAAGAAACACAGCAGTCAACAACGGCTGATGTGCATACCAAACACACACATTTTATTTCCTCCGTCTATCATCAGGAAAGACCATCATGGAAGCCGGTATCGTCGGTCTCCCTAACGTCGGCAAGAGCACTCTGTTCAACGCCCTCACTTGCTCGGGAGCAGCCCAAAGCGCCAACTATCCTTTCTGCACGATCGAACCCAACGAAGGAATCGTGAGTGTTCCCGATCAGCGATTGGATACCATCACACAATACATTCCGCCTCAGAAAGTGATTCCCGCGATTCTGAAGCTGGTCGATATCGCTGGCATCGTGGAAGGAGCAAGCAAGGGCGAAGGGCTGGGCAATAAGTTTCTTAGTCACATCCGCGAAGTCGACGCCATTCTTCAAGTCGTTCGCTGCTTTGAAGACGAAGATGTGACTCATGTGACGGGTGGAGTCAATCCGCTGGCTGACATTGAAATTATTGAAACAGAATTACTGCTGGCGGATCTGGAAACTCTCACGAATGCATTGCCTAAATCTGAACGAGCAGCTCGTGGAGGAGACAAAGAAGCCAAGCTTCGAGTCGAAGTCATTAAACGCTGCGAAGCTCATGCGAACGAAGAAAATCCTCTCCGGACTTTAGAATTCACAGCAGACGAACAAAAAGTGGTTCGAGGCCTAGGCTTGATGACCGCAAAACCCATCTTGTACATCGCCAACGTCGATGAAGATGATGTCGCTGGCGAATGTGCTCACGTGCAAACCGTGCGACAACACGCAACCAAAGTCGGCGCAGAAGTCGTTCCCGTGTGTGCAAAGTTCGAAGCAGAAGTTTCTGAACTGGATGAAGACGACCGCAACGAAATGCTGGAAACCGTCGGCCTAGAACAACCAGCTCTCACGACAGTGGCTCAAGCCGCATACCGCACACTGGGTCTGCAAAGCTACTTCACAGCAGGTGAAAAAGAAGTGCGTGCATGGACCGTTCCTATTGGAGCCACCGCTCCTCAGGGAGCAGGCGTCATTCATACTGATTTCGAAAAGGGTTTTATTCGAGTTGAAGTCTATTGTCTGGCAGACTTGGAAGAATTCAAAACTGAAAAAGACATCCGAGCGGCTGGCAAAATGCGAGTCGAAGGCAAAGAGTACATCATGCAAGACGGCGATATCTGTCACTTCTTGTTTAACTAGCAGATCATCATTTTGGATGAGAGAAACTGGAATCACCAGACTTCTGGGTTCAGTCAACGAACGTCTGAAGTCTGCCCCCAT
>CAYTUE010000005.1:54153-60891 GCA_964441085.1 uncultured Planctomycetaceae bacterium | reverse complement strand
CAAAATTTCGATACCAGATCCATTGATCAACCGGAATCGTGATGAAGTCAACGACAAAGAACACTTTCAATAATGCCCGTCATTGAAATCAACAACCTGACCAAGACATACGGCAAGCGGCGAGGCGTGCGAAACGTTTCTCTGGATGTCGAGGCAGGGCAGATTTATGGATTTCTGGGGCCCAATGGAGCCGGCAAATCAACCACAATTCGCTTGCTGCTGGGTTTCCTAAACGCTGATGCGGGTCACGCCAAAATCCTTGGCGACAACTGCTGGAACCAATCACATGAAGTGAAACAGCATGTCGGGTACGTTCCTGGCGACGTGCGTTTGTATCCGTGGCTGACCGCCGAAAAAGCATTCGACATCATTGGCAGCATTCGTAAGACCGACTTGCGTCCTTATGGGCGTGAACTCGCAGAACAGTTTCAACTGGAACCTAGGCTCGCCGTGCGAAAGATGTCCCGAGGCAATCGGCAAAAGCTATCACTGGTCATGGCTTTAGCTCATCGCCCCAAGCTACTGATTCTTGATGAACCAACATCTGGACTTGACCCACTGATTCAAGACATTCTGATGGACTGTCTAAAAACAGTCGCAGACGCTGGTCGCACGGTCTTTTTTTCCAGTCATACTTTGAGCGAAGTCGAAGCGATTTGTCGGCATGTTGCGGTCATCAAGGACGGACAAATCGTTGTCGACGACAGCTTGGAATCTCTACAAAACCAAGCACCTCGAATCATCGACCTGAAACTGCAAGATCACCACGCAACAGATGCTCTGACCATTCCAGATGATGCTGATCTCATTCTGAAGGAACACAACAGGCTGAAGCTTAGTATCACGGGTCCATCCAAAGAGCTGGTTCATTGGGCGAACACACTTCCTTTGCAAGACCTGAGCATTTCGGCACCTCGCCTAGAAGACCTGTTCCGACAGTACTACCAAACCACACCATCAGCAGAACGTGTCAACACGCCCAGCGATCACATCAGCTGCCAAACAAATTCGGCGGAGACACCCGCATGATTCGTGGTCTGTTAAAGAAAATTCTATGGGAAGTTCGAATTCCCACGATGCTTTTTGCGACCGCTTTGTTTGTGGTCATGTTTTTGCTCACAAGCTTGCTACCGAAAGTTTTGGGAGACTTTCATAAGTTCTTCGACAAACTTCCATTTGTGAAACCTTTAATCACCGCTTTGCTGGGCATGGATCCCGGCGATGACGGACTGACAGCCGCGATGATGCAGGCGTTCTTGTGGGTACACCCCACGGTGCTCACCATTCTGTGGGCTCATGAATTGATGTATTGTTCTCGAGTACCCGCTGCAGAAATTGATCGAGGCAGTATCGACTTTTTATTGGGACTCCCCATCAGTCGATGGAATTTGTTCAAAGTAGAAACTCTCGGATGGCTATTCAGCGGACTGTTTATCTTAAGCATCGGCTTTGCAGGCCACGCCCTTGCGGCCACTCAACTGCAACCATCCATGCAACCGCATCTTTTCGCCGTGGTATCAATCATGGTGAATCTGTTCTGCATTTACCTCGCAGTGGGAGCAGTCGCGTTTCTTGTCAGCACCAATAGCGATCGACGAGGGCGAGCAATCGGAATCATGTTTGGCATTCTGTTGCTGTCTTTTTTGCTGAACTTTCTGGCACAGTTTTGGCCACCAGCAAAAACCATTTCATTCCTAAGCGTCATGGAATACTACCGCCCCGCAGCAATCATTCAGGAAAACAAGTTTCCCATCAAGGACGTCATAATCCTGTGCCTGATTTCAGTGACAGCGTGGACAGTCGCCGGAATTCGATTCAGCAAACGTAGCATTTGTACTGTGTGAAGAAGCAACTCTGCGAAAAGACTCAACGCGCTGCCAGAGTTCGCCTGAAGGCAACTTCAGTTTCCACGTTCTGCGGCGAGAAAGCTTCTCACAGCCCCGGTGAATCCTCCTCAAACGGCAGCTACCAAGACCACACTGATCAAGAAAAAAGATCTATCTGATTGGTTCAGCACCGCAAAATGAAGTCAAACTGACTTCGCTAAAATCAAAACGACAACAGCCAAACCACGATGAAATCAGGTTTCAAAACACAGAACAAATAACGTAATCCGTTAACACAGAACGACTTGCAACATTTGCACAAAAGCCACTCAAGTTTTGGCACAGCCGCTGCTTTGAAGAAGGGTTAACAACAAAACGTTGTGTCACTCTCTCCCCTTCCCATGATGGAAAGTAGCCCAATGAACAAATTCACACTCACACTTGCCGTTGCCATCCTGACTTCAGCCTCCAGCATGGCTCAAGATTTCGGTAACGTTCGTTCAGGCCTTCTGCTGGGGGTCTACGCCAATGCCAGTTATGAAGGAATGCGAGTCACGGGAACCATTCCCGGCTATTCTGCTGTCGGAAAATTGTTTCCGGGCGACGTGTTGGTTCAGGCGACCACAGATGGTGTACAAATTCATCGATTAACAAGCCACTATGCTCTGGAAAACGCCAAGATGGCAATCGGCCCAAATCGCCCCGCAGCCATCGAAATCTACCGCCCCGGTCAAGGATACATTTACGCGTGGGTAGAATTTAGCCCGCTCTACGGCCCAGCGCTCACCTATACCACCAAATCAGGACGACGAGTCACGAAACCAGCCACAAATAACAAAGCAATATTCAAGATGGAAAAAGAAAAACCGGGTGCTCGTCAACTGTTCCGACGCAGCTCTCGCAAACCCGGTGGCACTACCGTTCGTCCTAACCCAACGCGTCCACGAAGACCAACAGGCAGACAAGACGCGGCAAGACTGTTCGGAAAATAGAGCACAATTTAAACGAACCGCAAAACGCGATGCCAGCATAATGGCACCGCGTTTTTTCATGCGCTGGCGATCGTGTCACCAGCAGGCAACCAGCAGCATCAAAGCATAGAGATCACATCACATCTTTTCATCGCCACCAGTGATTCCATGCTGCACCAAGCATGTTTCGCACATCCCAGTCGTTGACTACAATCCACGCGCTCATTCCGTACACTGTGGTTCCTACCCGATTTGCATTTTCAGTCTCACGGAAGCATGCCACATGAACACTCCCCCCCGCTCAGCTTTCATCACTCGTTTTCTGTTGATGATTGGCGCTGTTTTTTCAACAGCCGGCATGACCATGGCAGCAAAGCCAAACTTCGTCATCATCTTCACCGATGACCAAGGTTACGGTGATCTGAGCTGCTTTGGGTCAAAGACCATCGACACGCCCAACATCGATCGTTTGGCAAACGAAGGGCGAAAATTCACCAGCTTCATGGTTGCTTCTCCCGTCTGCTCGCCGTCTCGAGCCGCACTTCTGACAGGCTGCTATCCCAAACGAGTCAGCATGCATCAGCATGTGCTTTTCCCGTCGTCCATCAAAGGACTACACCCCAAAGAACACACCGTCGCTGACCATTTAAAACAACAAGGTTATGCCACAGCTTGCTTTGGCAAATGGCACCTAGGACACCATCCAGAAGTGCTGCCAACATCAAATGGTTTTGACACATACTTTGGAATTCCATATTCCAACGACATGAATCATCCGGACAACAAAGGCAAACCCAAAGGCAAACCCAAAGGTGGATCTGGAGGCATGGACGCTCTTTGGAAAACGCCGGAATCCACGTTAACACACTGGAAAACGCCACTGGTTGAAGACCAGCAAATCATTGAATTGCCAGTGGATCAACGAACCATTACACGACGGTACACTCAGAAGGCCATCGACTTCATTACTACTCATCAGGATGAACAATTCTTCGTCTACCTTCCACATTCCATGCCTCATATCCCTTTGTATGTCCCCGTTGATATTCAAGACCCAGACCCCAAGAATGCTTACATCAATACAATCGAACATATTGATGCCGAGGTAGGCCGATTGCTGAAGACCTTGGACAATCTGAATCTGGCAGACAACACATACGTCATTTATACCACCGACAACGGCCCTTGGTTGCGATTCAAACATCACGCAGGATCAGCTGGGCCACTTCGAGAAGGCAAGGGCACAACCTTCGAAGGTGGCCAGCGAGTTCCCTGCTTAGTCCGAGGCCCCGGCATTCCAGCAGGCACAATCTGCCATGAATTAATGAGCACCATTGACGTGTTACCAACCATTGCCGCAATCACAAAAACACCACTACCAACTCATCGCAAAATCGATGGGATTGATGCATCTGACTTATGGATGGACACAGTCAACCAGCCACCTCGAAGTGAATTCGTCTACTACACGTCTCGAGGAAACCTAGACGGTCTCAGGCAAGACAACTGGAAGCTGCTTGTGAAGAAGACGTCCGGGCAACGTAAGAATCAAGCAGCTCCAATCACACCATCACGGATGCTGCTGTTTGACCTGAGCAATGATCTCGGCGAAAAAAACAATCTGGCAGAATCTCATCCAGAAATCGTCGGCAAACTTCGAACTCGCATGCAGGACATCGACGACGAAATCACAAAGAATGCTCGCCCTGCGTGGATCAAAGCAGGCAAGTAGGACGTCCTTTTTCCGCAACGCAACTTTCCGCAACGACAATGAAATGCACATAGCACTTCATTCGGTTGATGGGCTCCGATCTCAAGCAATCAGATGCCTTTAGGAAGTTTCATCGCGGAACATGTTGAATCGCATGTATTCCCAGTGGCGATACAGCTCTGATGTTTTCACCAAGTCTTCGTGCTTGCCATCTAAAGCGACCTGCCCATGATGCAGCATCACAAGCCGATCGCATTTTTTCACAGTCGACAATCGAGAAGGAAGAAAGATCACCGTACGATTGCGACAGATGCGTTGATAGGTGTCATCAAGCAGTGTTTTGGTTTCCGAATCCAAGGCAACGTTCGGTTCCTTGACAATCAGCAAGGCAGGCTTGCGAGCGATTGCTCGAGCCAAACCAAGTCGAAACAAATGGCCAGGTTTTAAATGGTCTCCAAGATCACCATTCATCGTATCGTACCCCTTGGGTAGCTTTCGAATAAAGTGATCGGCATGAGCCAACTTGCATGCTTCAATTGCATCTTGTCGAGAAATATCAGACCGGCCTGTGATAATATTGGACAAAATCGACCCCGAAAAAAGAGGTTCGATGCCACTCACAATGACCACTTCGGCGCGCAACGATTCCAAAGTGGCCTGCCGAATATCTTGCCCGTCGATCAACACTTGTCCCCGAGCTGGATCGATAAACCTTGGAATCAGGTTGATCAATGCCGTGCTTTCCATATCGTCCAAAGAAAGCAACGCCAACTGCTGACCTGCGGGAACTTTAAGGTCAACGAAGTTCAACAAATCTGGCCTGCCATCGGTATGCAAACACACTTGATTGAACTGTAAAATTCGACCCATCGGATCAAGAAACTTGGCCCCCACAATCTGAGAAACCGGCGGCACGGTCATCAAGTATTCGTTGATCTGATGAGCAGCCACCAAAGCTTCACTGTGATAACTGGGCAACTTCGCGACTTGATTGAGCACCGCCACAAAAGCACACAACAGGTAAGCTGTCATCGCGGCAGCTGGAACGCCAATCAGTTCTCCAAATAACAAGTGCCGCACCAAAATCACTCCAGGCACAACCACCATGGCGACCTGAGAACACAAAGCGACTGTACGACCTTTTTGCTTTTCGAGAAGAAGTCCTCGACTGCGTTCTTGGTACTGATTCAAGCTGCCCTGAAACTGCTCACTTTCCCTTTCAGCCATTCCATATCCGGCAACAATACGAGCTTTCTGAAGGTCGCTTGTGAGTTCCGATAGGCCGCGTTCCACCTGTTCCTGAAGCAAAGCAGCTGATGCAGCATGGCGCTTCCATTCGGCTCGTGCAATGTACCAACAAACCAAGATGGGAATCACGCATTCCAACGCGATAATCCACTGAACAAACAACAGCATGCCAGCGATGACCAAAAGATCACACAGAGTCGAAACTTGAGTAAACCCCCAACGTCCCGCCGTCCGTTCTAGTTGAGTCGCACAGTGTTCAAACATTTCTGCAGCAGACTGTCGCTGACTGCCTGTCAGGTCACCCGGATTGAGTCGCAATGCTTGACGATGAATTCGATGCCGTAGACGGTTCACACCTTCTGCAACATGCCAAACGACAGAACGGTCGACATAGGCGCGTAGCCAAAACAAAGCAAAAGCACAGACAACAAAAACGCCCATTAAGATGGCCAAAGCCATTTCTTCGGACTGAAACAAGGGAATCACACTTGGCAACCACAACAACAGTTGCTCGGCCCAATTGCCTCCAGGGCGAAACGGAGTCATTTGCAAAACATGAAACGACAGCCCAATGCTGATCGCAACCACTGCAATAAGCAGTGATGACACAAATGCCAGCAAAGTTGTCGGGAACAGCATCTTTGTAAAAAGCTGTCGAGCTGAAATGACTCGCTGAAAAACCGTCTGGGATGAATCCGACATTCGACCCCTTTCCTGTGATGACGACCATGACCCTGAAATGACTTTGGATGCCGTTTTAACCTACCCAGATCGTAAGGTGAGCACAATCACAACAATGGCTCACCAATCGCATTCGCAATCTTTGAGCACAATCGAGCCACATAATCATCAACTCTGGATCGTCAATCGACGAAGGCATTAACGCAAAAGTCCCCCTCTGACCTTACAAAAGGTCCACTTTCCTGCCGGCGATATCTAAAGTCCGTCACGTGGCCTCGCGCAGGGTGCTGAGTGTTCATGG
>CAYTUE010000005.1:37383-54053 GCA_964441085.1 uncultured Planctomycetaceae bacterium | reverse complement strand
CCACACACACCAGCCAAATGAATGACTCGCCACTCACCTTTCGATAAGCGATGGCTTACAGAAAGCACTTGCTGGTCACACTTCGTTAAGCGAGATCTCGGTCTTCAAACAAGATAAACGCGGCCAAAATTGCAGCCGTGGCATAAGCCATTCCATACAGCAAAGCGATTCCAAGGTACGACGGCGGAACTCTGTTACCCACATCGATAGCGGCTGACAGGTCGAATGATTCCAAAGAGGGCAGCACAGTCGCAATTAAACGAGCCACAAAAATGACAGGTTCGCTTTCAATCACCTGCTCGCTTTGAGCCACCAGTTTGGGTGTTAAGTTCCCAATCACGAACACCGCAAAACAGGTGACCAAATTCACCACCATTGGCAAACGAGTGGCAATGGCAACTGCAATCGCAGACAACACGGCGATCTGGAAGAAAGCCAAAACCACCCCTGGAAGCACTTCAGAAATCCCCGATATTCGCTCCGGATGGAGAAAAGGAATTTCTGAACCACCAGCCACTTCATGATATTGAAACCATGGTGTGACTTCAGCGGATCCTTCCCTTTGGTCGTAGCCCACCTTGTAGGCAATCAAAAACGACAGGGCGACAAACAAAGGGACGAGCAGCCACAAAACAGCCTGCACAATCCCAATGTATTTTCCCACAATAAACTGACGTCGATTGATCGGCTTTGACAGCAAAGTCATCGCTGTTTTACCGTCAATTTCATTCGTGATACTGCTGCCAGCTGTCCAAATTGCTAACAGCATTCCGCAAATCAACAATGTCGACACACCACAGTTTTTCAAGACCTTAATATCATCCTTGAAGGTGAAAAACGGCATCCAAGTATTCAGCACCAACACGGCAACAGCTAGGAAAAACAACAGAAAAAACAAAGGTTGTCGAATGGCTTCTTTTGTGGTTGCGCGAGCAATAATTCCCGCTCGAGTGCCATACGAAAAGGCAACCAAAAGAAAAAGCAAGCCTAAGGCGGTCAACCAAGCGAGAGCCCAGTTGTGAGGAGCTGCAACTGAGTTTTGTTGTGCAAACAAAGCGATGGCGTTCATGGCGGTCATGCTCATGCAGAAAGCTGTTAAAGAATGTTACTAGCGCACCCATTTGCGCTGCGCAAACGATCCGTCAAAAACTCAGTACGGAAAAAAGTGGGCTGCCGTTGGATCGATTCCACCACATTCCGGCCTTCGCCCAACCCTTTGAAAACAAACTACTTACAACAAACAATCAGCTTACATACTGGGTCCGGTAGGCGTAACCAAAGATCCCAGCCGCAATCGCGATATTCAAACTATCCGTATCGTTCAACATGTCAATTCTCAGCTGGGCATCGCAACTCTGGACAACATTCTGACCCAAGCCATGAGATTCATTGCCAAACACTAAGGCTGATTTCGCTGAAAATTGGCATTCCGTCACTGGCGTTGCAGAGGGATCCAAAACCGTCGCAAAGTTCTGAAAGTCGTGCTGTTTTAGCAGCGAAAGAGCGGTTGAGGAATCCTTCAGTTGAAAAATGGGCAGTGAAAACCCATTGCCCATCGAGACTCGAATTGCTCGTCGAGAAAACGGGTCTGCGGAACCATTCGTCAAAACCAAAGCCGTGGCTCCAAAAGCCGAAGCGATGCGAATCAATAAACCCACGTTTTGCTGATCAATAATTCGATCGCCCAAAATCACCAACTCGCCAGCAGCGTCCTGCTGCTCTGTGCGCTGCCCTAGGTGCAATGCGAAATCGCCTGTTTCGCGACGACCAGCTGCCAAAATCCCCATGTGAAATGTAAAACCAACCAGCATTGTTGCGAGAGATTTTTCGAGCACGTAAACAGGCACAGCATCTGGCAGCAATTCCTGAATTCGATCACGTTTTGCCTCAGTCACCAAAACAGATTCCACCTGAAAACGACTGCGAATCAAACGCTCGACAACATTGATCCCTTCCGCAATAAAAACGTCTTGAAATCGATTTGCATTGGTTTTTCTTAGGCTTCGGTAGGTATCCAAAGCCGGGTCATCCAGTGAATCAATAAGGATTTCGGGCATCGTCGTCAGATCTTTGGCAGTTGAGTGGTCAAGAAATCAACAGGATTCGAATTGAAGACACAGTTTTAAGGCACAGTCATCTGGAAGTGTGCACCGCATCGATTCGAAGAATAGCAGCAATTGAGTACACTCACCGTCTTCATCCTTTTTTACTGAGGTGCTTTTGTGGCTGAACAGCCGGACCCACCCGATCACTTTCTGCATTCTTTGAATGATCCTCAAAAATCAGCCGTGATGCATCCTGAAAATCCAGTGCTGATTGTCGCTGGTGCAGGAACCGGAAAGACGACCACGTTGGCTCATCGAGTCGCATGGCAAGTGATTTCTGGCGTTCCGCCAGAACGCATTCTGTTACTGACGTTCAGTCGGCGAGCAGCCTCTGAAATGCTGCGGCGAGTCGAATCGATCCTGAATGACTTAGACAGGAGCCAACTTCCCGATTCCGTCGTGCGACAAAAAGGGGGGATCCGCAGAATTGCAGGAGGCACATTTCATGCAACCGCGATGAAGTTGCTGCGACGACATGGTTCGCTGATTGGTCTGAATGCCGATTTTACGGTCTTGGATCGATCCGATTCAGAAGACCTCATGAATTTAGCTCGCGCACGGCTTAGCCTTCCCAAGGCACCCAAAGGAAAATCCAAGGCCAAGGATCGATTTCCATTGAAAGGAACCTGCGTCGACATTTACAGCCGCTGCGTGAATACTCAAAGCAAACTGGAACCGGTGCTCATCAAGTCATTCCCGTGGTGCATTCCCTTTCAGGAAAAACTGGTCGAACTTTTTCAGCTGTATTCGGAATTCAAAGAACAGCAGCGAGTTCTCGACTTTGACGACCTCCTGCTGTTTTGGAAGGCTCTGGCCGAAAGCGCAGAAGGATCTGCAATTCTCACGGAACAATATGACCGAATCATGGTCGATGAATATCAGGACACCAACGTTCTGCAGTCTACGATTTTAAAAGCCATGACGCCTCAAGGCATTGGGCTCACAGCTGTCGGCGATGATGCGCAATCGATCTATTCTTTTCGAGCTGCCACGATTCGTAACATCTTGGATTTCCCAGATCATTTCCCCAACACCACTGTCATTGCGTTGGAACAAAACTATCGAAGTACTCAATCTGTCCTGCAGCTAACCAATGCTGTCATCGCCGATGCCACAGAAAGACATGCCAAGAATCTTTGGTCAGATCGTACCGCAGGGCAACCGCCCGTACTTGCAACCTGCGCCAGCGAAGACGACCAATCGGCATTCGTCATCGATACGATTTTGGAACAACTGGAAAAAGGAATTCCGCTGGCCGAACAGTGTGTGTTGTTTCGAGCCAGTCATCACAGCATGGCGATCGAAGCGGAACTTAGTCGCCGTCAAATTCCATTTCAAAAATTTGGAGGCCTACGCTTTCTCGAAGCCGCTCATATCAAAGACGCCATCGCGTTTTTACGGCTTGTCGAAAACCCATTCGATGTGGTTGCTGGCTTGAGAGTGTTGCTGTTAATTCCGGGGATTGGCCAAGTTAAAGCCGGGCAACTTCTCGACCACCTGTCGACTTCTGGCGGACAGTTTGAAGCATGGTCCGCTTATAACGTGCCTGCTGCTGCACGAGAAATTTGGCCCGGTCTTGTGAAGCTGCTTCGAGACCAAGCGGCTCGCAAACCTTCGGAAGATTCCACGGTTGCGGCTGAAATGCATGCTGTCCGTTCTTTTTATCGCCCCTTGATGAAAACAAAGTACGATGGCGTGCGAGGTCGCGAAGCAGACCTGAAACAACTTGAAGTCATGGCATCACGCTACCGTCATCGAGCCGACTTTCTTTCCGAAATGACACTCGATCCGCCTTCGTCGTCTCAAGAACTCAAAACAGATTCCATCGACATTGGTGAAGACGACATCTTATCATTAAGCACAATCCATTCGGCCAAAGGCCTTGAATGGGATACTGTCTATGTGCTGCATGCGTCTGATGGATGCATCCCATCAGAACAGTCGGCAGGGTCTCATGAAGAACTTGAAGAAGAACGACGCTTGTTTTACGTTGCTCTGACTCGAGCCAAAAATCATCTGTATATCAGTCGATCAGAAAGAGCACTTTCGATGGGCAGACGTCGTGGAGGTCCTCAGTTTTCAGCGTTCTCAAAAATCAGCCGTTTCCTACCAGCAGCCACTCAGGCACTGTGCGACAAGCAAACCTATGGTGATGTGATGGGCGACTTTTTCACGAACGACTTCCAAGACAGTATCGCCGACACGTCAGCAATCCGCCGACAAATTAACGACCTGTGGTCGTAGACCGAATTCTTTCCCAATCATCTTGTCTTCAAATCTCGCAGTCTTTTTTGAAATCACTTTGGCATGCTGAAATCAAAACTCATCCATCCCGAAATTTCGGGCATCATTGCTCAAGCCGGACACAGTTCAAAAATTTTGATCGCAGACGGCAACTACCCAGCCAGTTCCGCCATCGGTCCGACCGCAAAATTAGTGAGCCTAAATCTGACTCCTGGAATTCCCACAGTTGCACAAGTGTTCAACGTTCTGTTAGACGCGATTCCCATTGAAGCTGTGAACACGATGGGAATGCCGGATGATGACCCCTTCAAATTAGATCATGACCCTGTTGCATGGGACGAATATCGTAAAATCTTGGACGATCACGGACACAGCACCGAACTGAAACCGATCGACCGCTGGGAATTTTATGACGCTGTGGCGTCTCGAGATCACGTCCTAACGATACAAACGGGAGATCAGGCGCTTTGGGCAAACCTGTTATTAACGGTTGGAGTACGTCAGGCGGGAGAATAATGTGGTTTCCGAAAAACTGGCTTTGAGTCCTCCCGGATGTCTGGCTTAGACTCCGGAAGTAACGGTCAGGTGAGTCATTCACTCTGATTTCACAGTACATCCAACAGATATCTGATAGTCAATTCTGCCTCGGTAAATCAAATGTGGCACACTAGAGCAGGATTCTGCGTCTGGTAACGACTTCAGTAACACACTCTTTCGACATCTTCGGAGACCTTCCAAATGTTTCGTTTCATCAGTGCACTGCTTGTCTTAAGCGTCGCCACCAATGGCTTTGCTCAAGACCAACTGGTTTGGAAGTTTCGAACCAATGAAAAGCTGAACTACCAAGTCACTCAGCAAATGGAAACTGTGGCGAATATTGGAGGCAATGAAACTCGCCAAACACTAGGCCAAGCGATGAATATGTCTTGGAATGTGCTCAGCCAGTCGGCAGAAGGCAATGCCGTGATCAACCAAGTGGTTGAACGCATTCGCATGGAAATGGAAAGCGGTCCCGGAGCAAAAATTTCCTACGACAGCAACAATAAAGAAAAGTCCGACAACCCAGGCGTTAACGCAATGGGAGCTATCTTCCAAAAGATCGTGGGACAAGACTTTAAAATCTCAATGAATGGGAATGGCAAGGTGACAAGCGTTGTCATCCCTCCAGAACTGATGGAAGCTGTCGAAAATTCTGCTGCAGGAGCCAGCCAAGCGTTAGACAAAGATACTCTCAAAGAAATGATGAAGCAGTCAGCCGTCACTCTTCCAGACAAAGCTGTCAAAGCCGGAGACACTTGGACCAGCACACAAAAAGTTCCACTCCCATTTGGAGAAATGAACATCAGTTCCACCATGACGTATGTCGAGCGAAACGAAAACGGTGATGCAGTCATTGATGTTGTTCCAAAGATCACCGTGCTTCCAGCTGAAAATGCGGCCGTCAAAGTGAGCCTCAATAACTCCAGTGGACGTGGGCGAGTGACCTTTGACATCGTCAATGGCCGAGTGCTGAAGTCAGAACTCGCCCTATCAATGAAAATGGATATGGAAATTGTCAGTCAGAAACAAAAATTCACCCAAACAATCAACCAAAAAACCGTGATGGTTTTGAAGTAATGCTTTAAGCCACGCGATTGAATTTCACTCATACGCTGCCTTGTATTTACAAGCGCAGCGTTTTTTATTTCCTACATGCAAAAGACCGATCTGGTGGCTGATTTCACAAGAGTTCAACGGGCCATTGAAAACGGCATCAACCGACAGCTGCACTCGTGCGTCCAAGTCTATCTTTCCATCGATCAGCAAGTCGTCCTGAACCAAGGATTCGGCCTCGCAACGCCAGACACTCCATGCGACCACAACACAATGATGTTGTGGAGATCAGCCGGCAAGCCCATTACGGCAGCCGCTATTTGTCAGGCATGGCAGGAAGGAAAATTATCGCTGGACAGCAAAGTCGGTGATCTCCTTCCCACAGCCAAGCCCCCCGTGCAAGACATCACAATTCACCAGTTGCTGACTCATGAATCTGGACTGCCGCTCATCAATACTGGCTGGCCGCAAAGTGACTGGGCAACCACAGTGTCTCAAATCCTATCGATTCAAGAATCCACGAATGATGCCGCCTATCAACCTCAAAGCACTTGGTTTCTCCTGGGCGAAATTCTGCGACAAATTGACTCGCAACAAAGACCATTCGCTCAAATTCTGCAACAAGATCTGCTGCAACCATTGGGAATGAACAATTCCTTCTGCGGCGTTCCTGAATCAGAACAAGCCAAGCACCGGTTGCCAAACTACTATGTCCGAGAACGCGGCAACGCCGTTGCCTCAGACTTCAGTACTGGCCCTTGGTTAACGACGCCTTCTCCCGGTGGAAATATGAGAGGCCCAGTGAGTGACCTCGGACGGTTTTACGAAATGATGCTGGCAACAGGCATGACGGTTCATCAAAAGCGTTTCCTCGCCGAACCAACAGTGGCCGCAATGACGGCCACTCACCGAAGATCAAAGTTCGATAAAACGCTGCAACACGTCGTGGATATGGGCCTTGGGTTTCACATCAATTCCAACTTGCACGGACCAGACACAGTTCCTTATGGCTTTAGCTCACACTGTTCTGAAAAAACCTTTGGGCATGGAGGATCGCAATGTGCAATCGGATTTTGCGACCCACAACAGAAACTGGTTGTCGCATGGGCGGCCAATGGTTTCTGTGGAGAAGGGCAGCACCAACGACGTAACCGAGACATCAACCAAGCGATCTACGAAGATTTAGGTCTCGCAAAAACGACAACACCGTCGTAAAGGCACTGTCGTAAAGACACCCGTCGTAAAGGCACCCGTCTTGTTGCTGCGATCACCTTGGGAAATCGGCGTCCATTCACGGCATCCAATCGCAGCGAAAGAAACCAGCAGCTATTTTTTGATCCCAGCTTCGATTGTGCGTGTCAGCTGAGTCAACGTGTGTCGAGTCAACTTGGCATTGATTTTATCGCTCAACGCATGACACAGCCCAATGAAACATTCCGTCGCTCGGTCTTCGTTTAATTCATGAGCCGTAAATTCTGCCAGTGCTTCTTTCCGCAACAATGTCACCTTGTCCAGCATGACTTGAAGTTCAGACGCTTCTTCAGGCCCTCCTTCGCCATCGATTTCCATTTGCTGTTGTTCAAGTAACAAGACATCTCGAATATACCGATCCAACTGGTGTTCCGACTTCAACGTTTCTCGACGAATCCACCAGCGATGTAATAACCACACTGCCACAGCCAGAGACACAAAGAAGCTGCGAAGACCTTCAGTCCCTTCGACAAAGTCAGGATTGACCAATGGCTTTAAGTCGGGGAAGAACACATGAGCAGCTCCCACGTGCATTTCAAATTCGGGTGATTCTGTGGCATATTCCAGTCCCAAACTGAATAATTCCGCCAAGCCCTGCTGTCTTTGGAAACCAGTATCCAGCAGGATAGCCGTCACTTCTTCCACTAACCGAATCGACGTGTCGTCTCCCGCAAGTAGCTGAGCCTGCAAGCTCACAGTTTGGTAGTCTTCCACCGGAATCATAGGAGCCGTGCTAAAAAATCCCTTCGGGATCGTACCCAGTTCCAACGAAAGATTGCGATGAGCGAAGGCGTCTACCGCAGGCACTTCAACAAGTTGCCCAACTGATTCATTCAACACGTCTTTCAAGACTGGAGCCTGAAGCCCACAACAGACAATCCCAACACCGATTTGTTGTTCAGAAAGATGTTGCTGCAATTGTTCATAGGGAATCGATCGGACGTCAACATCTTGATGCGACCGTCCAAGATGCCGCATCAACAATGTGGCCATCGCAAAGTCTCCCGACTTGCGATCATTGCAGCTCCACACCTGCATTTTAGGATCGGCAAGGTCAAGGGGATCCCCGATCACCGACTGAATAGGAAGCAGGTATTCGGGATACAAGTTGCTAACAAAACGCACGTGGTGAGCGTCGATCGGCGGCTGATCGATTGTTTGTAGAATTTCGATGGTTTCCGGCTGATATAAAGCCAACTGCACAGCGTGAGATTCCATCAAAGCAATGTTTTCCATCGATCCCTTTGTGGAAACAACATCAACATTCACATCAAGTCGCGATCTCAGCTCGTCAGCCAATGCATGTGCCAGCTGGCTGTAACGCCCTCCTTCTGGACCTCCCGCAATTCGAATGGAGTCTGGTAATCGAGTTCTCAACCAATAAAAACAAATCAGCGATAACAAGCAGATTGCCACCAAGGCCAAAACCCAATTTGCGTTTCGAGTGGATCGTTTTTTGGGCACAAAATTCGCTGGATCATCGGTTTTCGACATGTTCAGTCTCCCTAAAAGTACGTACGAACTATGTCAGGTTCATGGTTTTGCGCGAATGCTGCGGGAGCAAATCCCAGTTTTCCGACCTCTTTTCAGATGGATTCAGGTCGAAATCTGAGAATCAGCAGCCGGAATTCACGATCCAATTGCAGTCGCAATCCATTCGCTGGACGATACAGGCAGTAAAACGTAGACCAATATTTGACTGAATCGCCCGTCGCCCGTTGGCCGTTCACTGAATTTGATTGATATCGAGGACTGACGTGAATTCAGAAGATCGAACCTGCAAACTGGTAACTCTGGGCTGCAAAGTCAATCAGTATGAAACTCAGCTGGTTCGCGAAGCGTTACAACAAAACGGATTTCGCGAAGCCGCCGAAGAAGAAGCAGCTGATCTGTGTGTTGTGAATACGTGTACTGTCACAAACAACGGTGACAGCAAGTCTCGACAAGTGATCCGGCAACTGGCGAAAAAAAATCCCGGCAGTAAAACAATCGTGATGGGTTGCTATGCAACTCGAGATCCTCAAGCTGTCAGTGAACTTCCCAACGTCATTGAAGTCATCACAGACAAGCGAGAACTTCCAGATGTCCTAGGACGTTTCGGAATTGTTGACATGCCAACCGGCATCAGCGAATTCGAAGGACATCATCGAGCTTTTGTGAAAGTTCAAGATGGCTGCATTCTGAAATGTTCCTACTGCATCATCCCCACCGTTCGACCAGGGCTACGAAGTCGACGCCCGATTGATATCGAAGACGAAATCCGCCGCTTGGTTGACGGGGGCTACCGAGAAATTGTGATCAGCGGTGTGCATGTCGGCCACTTCGGAATCGATACAAATAATCTGGCAGCTGGAGAAAAACCAGAACGACTCTGGGACCTGTTTCGCAGATTGGATCGCATTCCAGGAGACTGGCGAATGAGACTGTCCAGTATCGAAACAGTTGAAGTGAATCATGACTTTATTAAAGCAGCAGGAGACTGCGAACATCTGTGTCCGCAATTTCATCCCGCGTTACAAAGTGGATCGGAAGGCGTTTTAAAACGCATGCGAAGGCGGTATCGCGTGAGCAGATTTTTAGAACGCTTGGAACAAATTCGGCACATGCTGGGAAATGATCCTGCATTCACCACCGATGTCATTGTGGGCTTTCCCGGTGAAACAGATGCAGAATTTGAAGAGACTCTTGAAACCTGTCGAAAGGCTCGCTTCATGAAGATTCACGTGTTCCCCTTTAGCCGTCGCGATGGAACCCCTGCGGCCACGATGCCCAATCAAGTTCCGGGCAACGTGATTAAGGAACGAGTCAAAGCTTTAAGTGATTTGGAACGAGATTTAGCGTTCGAATTTTATCAGTCGCGCATTGATTCAGGACAGCAACAAAGAGTTCTGGCAGAACGCGTCTGCAACGATCGAGAAGGCTGGGTCAAGGGCACAGACCAATGGTATATCCCAACTGAAGTGCCGGGAACTGCTGCCGATTTAGGCCATTTTGTCGACTGCAGCGCGACTGAAGCCAATCGGCAACGAGTGATCTCTAAGCTCATTTAATTTCAATTCATGAACAGGCGCTTGAACAATTCAAAAGTTCGCTGATGAAGGCTTAAACCAAACAATGACGATTCTTATTGCAATCGAAGGTATTGACGGAGCAGGCAAGGGCACTCAAGTACAAACACTCGTAAAACGACTTCAAGAAACAGGACTTCGCTGCGGAACTTTGCAATTCCCACGGTACTCCGAAACGACATTTGGTGCTGCCATTGGGGATTTCCTGAATGGTCGTTTCGGCACTTTAGATCAGGTCCACCCTCAACTTGCCGCTGTTCTGTATGCGGGTGATCGATTCGAATCAAAAGATGTCTTGCTACAACTTTTGAATGAAAACGACGTTGTCGTTTTAGACCGTTTCACTGGTTCAAATTTGGCTCATCAGGCTGCAAAATTAGAAGGCGACGAACGCCAAGAACTGGCTGGCTGGATCGACCATGTGGAACATGTTGTGTTTGGGTTACCTCGCCCTGATCTGAATATCCTGATTGATATTAGTTCCGACTGGAGTCGACAGTTGGTGAGCCGCAAAGCAGCTCGCGACTACACAGACCAAGAAGCCGATCTTCAAGAAGCGAATGTACCGTATCAGGAAAAAGTGCGGCGCTGTTACTTAGATGTTGCCAACCAACGCACAGACTGGACGGTCGTTAACAGCGTGAACGAAGACAACAGCCTGAAGTCAATTGAAGACGTCAACGACGACATTTATCGTCGAATTAAGCCGCTTGTTGATCGGCTGAATCATCCGCAGAATGAGTCGGTAATTCGCTGATTGTGTCATCCGTTGCACCATCCGCCATATCATCCGAATTTTCAGCAGCGGCAACTATTTCGTCACTTGGAATCGGCTGTGCAGCTTCTGACTCAACCTGCGGCATCTTGACGACATCTGGTTTTCGCCCAATGGTGTCGAAGTCAGGAAGATCTTCGACTCGTCCCAATCCAAACATGTCTAAGAATTGACGAGTCGTCACGTACAAAAAGGGACGGCCTAAGGAATCTTCTTCGCCGCCTACCTTCACCAAGTGACGTTCGACCAACTGTCGAATCATTTCGGATGACTGCACGCCTCGAATCGATTCGACTCCAGCACGTGTAATCGGCTGTTGATACCCAATGATGGTTAACGTTTCCATCATGGGAGGTGTCAATTTCATTTCGGCCTGCCGTTGGTGCAGGCGATCCAGCCAATCCACGAGGGCAGGGCGAGTCATCAGTAAATAACCGGTGGCCGTACGTTCGATGCGAAAGGCTGACCCCGACAGGTCGTAGCTGCGATTTAGCAATTCCAGCAATTGAATCGCTTCGGCTGAATCAACAAGCCCAGCCAATGACGCTAATTTTGATGCAGAAACAGCACTGCCCGAAATCAAAAGACAAGCTTCCAGTCGAGCCAATCGTCGAGACCGCACCAAGCGTCCATTATCAAGAAGCAAAGAAGTATCGATGGTGGTCTTCAGTTGATACAGCGGTCCAGAACGCTGTCGCGACTTTTGCAACTGTGACCTTGATGCTCGACGAAATCGGTGTGGCCCAAACACGCCAGACAGATTTCGACGCACTCCGTTTTGTCGAGTTCTTGATTTCATGTGTGTTTCTCCGCCAACAAATGCTGATCAAGGCAAAGGCAGCAGGATGTTCTGAATACGCCTGTGAATCAGCGGGATGAAGTCAACGCCGTTGGAAAACGACACAACTGGACAATGAACGGCACAACTTTTCGTTGCGTGTTTTACCGCCGTTGACGTTGTTGAATCTGAGAGAGCACGTCCATGACTGCGGCCGCTTTGGTGGCTGCAATCGCTTCAAATCTCAAGATTTTCCCATCGCTTGTCTTGTGGAAGAAGGCGATGAATCCATGAGACGTACCGCCTGGCTGAAACCACATCACCTCCGACGCACCTCTTTGCTGAACTTGGCGAAGCAAATGATTCAGTTGTGGCGGAGGACTGGAAGCAGCAAACGAATTGTTCGCTGTTCCGGAATTGAGTTCAGAAAAGCCACTGGCTGGATCATCAGGAAACGGAAAACCATCTGGGAAAGAACGCTGATCGGCGGAAAAATCAGGCGTGAATCCATCCATTGCTTCACTCATCAAAGCAGCATCGGATCCCGACGAAATTTCTTCGCGAAACGGTGAATCATGAGACGAAATGGCGGCGGCTTGGGCACCACCTGCTTCGGGCTCGTCGAAAAAGTCCGAAAATTCATCTGCGTCCGTAAACGCCCCTGGTTCCGACGGATTTTCGGCAGCTGGACCGCCTTCTGGCGATGCTGACAAGAAATCGGTCACCATGCCCACAGGATTTCCAGCAGGTTTCAGCATCGCAACCGTTGGAACAACGATGAGAGGCAACATCATGATAAATGTAGTTAGCGGCCCGCCGCGTGAGGATTCCATTCCGACTTCCACTGCAAATTTAGGAGTTTCCTACTCCGAGATGGCAATTATTGCCGAAGTCTACGCATTGCGGCAATTTGCGGCAATCTCAGTTTTCCAAAGCAAAATAAGACAGTGGCAGACTGGCGGAACTGCGCCTGCCAAATCGTCCAGAAATCGAGGAAGACTCGAAAAACGGGCTGGTCTGAGTAAACCTGCCTTTTTCTTCTCAACGATGAATCTAACAATGTGGGCAGGGAAACGTTGCCAGCAAATTGGACTGGCGTTCCTTCATTTTTCTCGCAACCGCCCACATCCATAGGTAGGCTCAGAACAGGCCTGCCCCTTCCGTGATGTCCCCGTTCAGTGATGCCGCCTCGGCAATGTTTTCGAAGTGTGAGCCAAGATTATGAACATGACAAATCTCGCTAGCCTGCTGATGATGACAGTTTTATCAACCAGCATTTTCGCGCAAGAGCAGCCTCCACAATCCAAAGAACACCCACTGAACCCGGCAATCCGCTTTACAAAAAAGTGTCTTCAGAAAATTGAAGCGTTCCCCAGCTATGAAGCCACGTTTCACAAACGTGAAATCATCGGCCGGACGGTTGTGAACCAAAAGATGAAGATGAAGATCCGGCATTCTCCCTTCAGTGTCTACCTGTACTTTCAAGACCCCAGTGCGGGGCGTGAAGTCCTGTATGTGGAAGGCCAGAACAACGGAAAACTGCTGGCCCACGAAGCAGGTCTGCTTAGCATCGCTGGGTCCATGGCCCTGTCTCCGACAGACCCAATGGCACTCAGAGAAAGCCGATACCCCATTACCGAAGCTGGAATTGCAAAGGCCGTCAGGCAACTGCTGACAGAATGGAATCGCGAAACCAAGTACGGCGAAACAGATGTCAAGTACTACCGAGACGCCAAATTGGGGAACATGAAGTGTCGAGTCATCGAAAGCAGCCACCCTCAACCTCGAAAACAATTCACCTATCATAAGGTTCAACTCTGGATCAACGATGCCGATGGGCTTCCCGTTCGCATTCGCAAATACGGCTTTCCGGCACGAGCAGGCCAGCAAGCTCCCATTATCGAAGACTACACATTCACAGATGTGAACACGTCTGTCCGTTTGACAGATTCCGACTTTGATCGCAACAACAGCAAGTACAGCTTCTGATCGGAAATTTCTGAAAGCCAAAACCGCAGCGTATTCAGCTGCCACAATGCTTACTAAAATCTCGGCCGTGTTTTCACAGAGCCGAGATTTTTTTCTGCGCTCTGGTGTGTCTCTACAATTCAGCCGCTATCAAGCCAAAACCAGATCAGATGCAAACCATTGCTTTACCAGCCGACGTCAGATCATCTGTTCGACAACAGCGTCGCAACGGAAAGCAAATCGGTGTCGTGCCCACAATGGGAGCCTTGCACCAAGGACATGTCAGTCTGATCGAAGCTGCCGCACAACAATGCGATTTTGTGGTCACCACAATCTTCGTCAACCCAACTCAGTTTGGCCCCAACGAAGACTTCAACAAATATCCTCGCACTCTGGAACAAGATTTCGCCAAATGCAAAGCCGCCGGAGCAGACTTGGTTTTTCTGCCTGAAGTTGACGTGATGTACCCACCCGGTTGCCAAACCTGCGTCACGATGTCTGGACTGACAGACGTCCTTGAGGGGGCTCACCGGCCCGGACATTTTGATGGAGTCACCACAGTGGTTGCAAAGCTGCTGCACATCACCGAACCAGACAAAGCTTTCTTTGGACAAAAAGACTATCAGCAGCAACTGGTGATTCGGCAAATGGTAGAAGACCTGAACTGGGGGTTGGAAATCGTGACATGCCCGACTGTTCGAGAACCAGATGGGTTAGCAATGAGCAGCCGAAACCGCTATTTATCAGCCAGCGAACGCAGCACAGCACTTCACATCTCAGCCGCCTTAAACCAAGCAAACGCGGAATCAAAAGACAACAAGGCCACTCCAGCAAATGTCCAAGAGTCAATGATCAAACAACTGACAAAGGTGGATGGCCTCAAACTGGACTACGCAATCATCGTCAATTCAAAAACCTTACAATGCTTGTCGGACGACACATCGACCAACAGCACCGGCTTTGAATCAGCCGTTGCTTTAATTGCGGCCAAGGTCGGAACAACTCGATTGATCGACAATCAGATTCTGGCATTTCGGTCTCACAACCAGACCCGCTAGAATCCCCAAAGTGAATCTTTTCAAAATCTGACCGAAGTCGAGCTACGATGCGCAAGGTATTACTAAGAATCATTTTTGAAGATGCTTGGAGCTGGCAATCCGTTGGCAATGAAATGCTGGTGGGTTACGGCTGGGCAGCGACCATCTGGGTCGTTTTGGCCGTGATCAGCATTGCCATCATGGCATTCATTTCGAAAAACAAGACCAACGCAATTTCATCCTTGGTGTTTTGGTGCGCGATTCCGGCCGTGCTGTGTGTTGTCCCTTTCACTAGTTTGCCCATAGCGGAAAAGGGTATCCCTTTGTTCGGCTACGGCATGATGTTGTTTGTCGGTTTTTCTTCGGCAACATGGCTGGCGGCAAGGCGAGCCGCATCGGTGGGGATCGAACCCGAAGTCATCTGGGACATGATTATGTGGCTACTGATTCCCGGTATTGTGGGAGCCCGCATCGTGTATCTGATGCAATACGGCCACTTGGTATTTGATGGTAAATCAGGCGCTCAGCTTATCATTGCAGCCATTGCCCTGTGGGATGGCGGCATCGTCTTTTATGGATGTGTCATTGGTGGCAGCGTGGGACTGTATCTGTACAGCCGCAAACGAAAAATCCAACTGTTAACACTGGCCGATGTGGTTGCTCCTTCGTTGTTTGTCGGTTTAGGGTTCGGGCGAATTGGATGTTTTCTCTATGGATGCTGCTACGGATCATCATGTTCGCAACCATGGGCCGTTCAATTTCCAGCAGACAGCATGACATTTGGACGATTTTTAGATCGCTCAAAACAGACGGGAGAAAAGCTGTTTGATGCAAATGGAATCCTTGTCGACGCGCAACAACTGGCGACATTGCCACCAGAAACAGCTGTCACCACATTGTCACTGCATCCGGCTCAATTATACAGCTCGGGGCTCGCCTTCCTTTTGGCAGGACTACTGATGTGGTTTTTTCGCCGTCGTCCATTCACTGGCAGCGTGATCGCTTTAGCTTGTATTTTGTACCCAGTGAATCGCTTTGTCCTAGAAATCATTCGCAACGACGAACCTGGCCGAATGGGCACAGGACTCACTTTTTCTCAGTGGCTTAGTATTGGACTTTGCATAACGGGTTGCGTTCTGATGTGGTGGCTGAATAAAACTCACACTCAGACAGCGGGAACAAAACCGATCTCTCCGACGTCTTAAAGCATCTTCGAAATTTCCAGTACGAAAGCCGACACACTGAGCGACGAATCTGACATACAGCTGATTCAGAAGGCGATTGCTCAGGATACGACCGCGTTTGAACAATTAGTACGACGCTACGAAGACCGCTTGGTACACAGCCTTGAAATGGCTTTAAATTCGCGTGAGGATGCCTTGGATGCCGCTCAACAAGGCTTCTTTTCTGCGTGGCAAAAACTCGCCACGTATCGACAGGACGCTGCTTTTTATTCGTGGCTGTATCGCATTGCCTACAATGCAGCGATGACAACAAAGCGTCGCAAAGCTTTACCCACGACTTCTCTCAGTTCTCCAAATGCGACTTCAGACATAAAACTGGACCCCGCTGATCAGAGTCCCCAAGTCGCTCCCGACCATCAACTTCAGCAGCAGGAAAGCGAACAAGAAATTCGAGCCGCTTTGGCCGTTGTTCCCGAAGAATTTCGCACCGCTTTGGTTCTTAAAGAAATCGATGGCATGTCTTACGAACAAATCGCAACGGCACTGCAGATTCCACTCGGAACTGTCAGAAGCCGAATCTTTCGTGCTCGTCGAGAACTGAGTGAATACTTCGAGCGAACAAAAAAAGAATAAGACCGTTCGAAAGTGCAATGCCGCTGCCTATGTC
>CAYTUE010000005.1:32011-37283 GCA_964441085.1 uncultured Planctomycetaceae bacterium | reverse complement strand
GCCTATGTCTCTGTCACGGTAAGACAAAGGCAGCGAACATGTGGCTGTGTGGACGAACTCTAAGAACCACATGGACATGCTATCTTTGAACAGACGGCACCCAAGGATTCCACGAACAATAGTACAGTGCTTTCGGAGTCGCTGCGTCCAGAAGTTGTTCAAGAGGTGAAGTGGGAGCTTGTGCGTTCCCCAGAAACACGTCCAATAGAGAAGTGGGAGACGTATATTCCACTGTTTTGTACGTCGTCAAGCCGGTGGCTTTTGCTAGGGCAACTAAAGCGTCTTCCTCGTAACCAACTTCATCTGCCATACCATTTTTGATCGCTTGATTGGCAGTATAGATTTGCCCTGTTGCGAGAGCTCGAACGGCTTCTTCTGAAAGTGGTTCTCGGTTTTCGTGGATCACGTCAACGAAGCGATCAAACGAATCATCCATGATTTCCTTCCATACGTCTCGTTCATGATCAGTCAGGTTTCGAAACGGGCTTAACGTGTCCTTCAAAGGTCCGGTGGTGAGCGGTTCGACTTTGACTCCCACACGTTCTGCGAGTTCAGAAGCGTTGTAGCGAGGAATAATCACGCCGATGGAACCGGTCCAAGTTGTTGGCTCGACAAAGATCTTTGAATCCGTGCCGCCACCCATTGCAACATAGTAGCCTCCTGAAGCTGCCAACCGTTTCATGGCCACATAAATAGGCTTCTTCTGCTTCAGCTTTTGTAGGTCGTGGTAAATTTGATGACTGTCGGCCACGAGGCCTCCTGGGCTATCAACAACAAGCAGCACACCTTTGACACGGTCGTCTTTGGTTGCCGCCACGATCTGTTTTCTCCACCGTTCTGTATACGGAGGCATGATCGTGCCAGTGATATTGATGATGGCCAATTGATCGGAGGCTGTTTTGTCACCCGAATGAAAGCGAACTGGAACCGTGCCAGCATCACCAGCTGCTTGCATGCCAGCAGAAAGTAGCAGCAGCAGATTCAGCATGATGGAAGCCAATAGGAAACCAATCAGCAAACGGCGGCCAAAGGTACGAATTCCAGATCCACCAGAATCCACTCGAATGGTGACATCCGTTCCTTGAATTGGCCGTACGTCACCGGGCTTCATGGTTTCACTGGGAGGCATTTATCTTATTCCTTGAAGGTTAAGAGCAAGCAAAGCGAACGGTTTCGGCTAAGAATTCCACAACCGTGTTTTCCGCCACACGACAGATCAGCAAGCGGATTTTGCCGCAAGTTATCATCAATGTGAAGCCTGGCAAGTCAGGGGGAATTTATCAGTGCTTTGGGTTGTTCACTTCCTACTCATTTCATCTGTCGCAAGGATGATGATTCCTGTTCTGAAAACACACTTTCGAACGGCAAGGGACGATATGTCCTATCGAGCACCGAAATCACCATCACAGGGATGGTGCCGTCTGCCGCTCTCGCAAAGGAAGCCGTGTTATGAGATTCCAAACCAAACTTCTGCGTCGCTGTCTGCTGTCTTCTGCTTTGCTGGCGTCTGGAGCCACCGCTTCAGCTGCAGATCAGCATGATCACGTGGGATTGCTGAAGGGACTGATCACCGGTCGACGTGCTGCCCCCGCAGAGAAAGCTGCTCCTCGTGAACAATCCACCACCGTTCAAGCAGAACTGCAAAAACTGTTCGAAGCAGGGCAAACTCAAACCGCCCAGCACGAAATCGTGACAGCTGCTTCCCCCGTGCAATTGGTGCAGCACCAATCAGAAGAAAGTAGTTCGGGCTTGCTGAATCAGCTTTTCGGTGGAGGCACGGCAGCCCAACGACGAGCAAAACGTCTTGAAAATCGGCTTAATCGAACCAATTCTCAAGGCACCAACCAAGCTCCCTTCGTGCCCAAACCGCCTCCGATCGATTTTACAATGCGGCAGCGGCCACAGCAGACAGAATCGATCAATGCTCGTCCCGTTGGATTTTCCAATGAAATTGGAACTCCTCCCGGTGCTCCTCCGGTTCAAGCCACACCCAACAGAAGCATGACTTTAAGACCACCAACACCCGCGGCTGATTTTGTCAGCCCGTTCATCGACGATGAATCGTTGGAACGTAATGACATCATATTAGATTTGGACTCGCTGATGGATCGGCCAACGAATCATTCCGCTGCAATGCCCATTATCACAGATGGCGAAGTGACTGAAAAACTCGTTGAATTACCAATCCCTCTTAAAGTACCAGCATTTGATCCGTTGCTTGAAGACAGCACAGTCACACTGCCGTCTGTTAAAGATGCAGGGGATGAAATTGTTGCCGCTGATCCCATCGATCCCAAACCTGTTCGTTCGAGCATCGACACAAAATTCGCTGCGAACATGACTGCAACGAGGACCGACCAGACGGACACAGTCATCTCTGTCACGGAAGAAGATGAGGAAGTCATGGTCATTCAGTCCGAAGGGACTTCAACCAAGGTCATTGAAGCGGATACCGCAGCAACTGCCGGCACGATGGTCAGTGAAACTCGAGTCAGTGAAGCTCAAGCCAGTGAAGCTCAAGGGAATGAAACCCAGACGACTACTGAAGCAGCAACTGTCGTTAAAGACCAAACGTCTGAAACAAAAACTGTTCAGAATGAGCGATTTTTGATTCAGGAAAAACAAGCCCGTCGGCAACAGCAACAACATCTGATTTTGTCACGAGCTGGACGTAAGGGCTTCAAAGGTTTCTGTCCGGTTGCTCTTCGTGAAAATCGAATGCTTCGAGACAGCAGCACAACTCATGCCGCTCGATTCGGACTGAAAACCTACTACTTTAGCTCCAATGAAAATCGCCTGTTGTTTGAAGCAGACCCTGCTCGTTATGCCCCAGCCGCTGGTGGCAGCGATGTTGTTCTGCTGGCAAACACGGGAGAAGAAACAGATGGAAGTCTCGACTTCTGTCTTTGGTACCGAGACCGGCTCTACATGTTCCGATCACGCGAAACCCAGGCCATCTTTTCTACAAATCCAACTCGCTTTGCCAACCAGTATTAGGCGGCAGCACGGATTTGATGCATCGAACCGATCCATTCTTTCTCTGATGCATCGCTGAGTCGGAAGACAGCAAAAGCCTAGCAGATTCGCTTTTGGCGACTGAACTGCGGAACGTTCAGACACGCATTGATGTTGGATTCAGCAACATCAATGCGTGTTTTTTTGCGCGCTGAATTTCGGCAAGTTTCCCAGCAAAAGACGAGGTCTGCTGGGAGAGATCAAAATTCAAATTCAATGCAACAGGGAATTGGCGGTTCGAAGTCAATTTGGGCGGCCGTCCCATTTGACGGTTTGCAACTGATGGAAAACTGCCGAAAGTGTTGCTCGCTCAGAAAGAAAAGTTTGCCGCTGAAGCCCGTTGAGTTGCCGAATGGGTGCATGAGTTAACGCAATTTGTGCCGGTAAGGTCCATGTTTGATGAAAAAAAGATTCAATTCCGGGGTTGCATTGACAATTTCATCATGAGTCCAACTCTGAAATCGCATTTTTGCCGGAATCACGTGTTGACATAAAAAGTTAAGAAGCGATATCACTCGTCTTCTCGATTTGAACTCTGTTCTGAGTTCACCAACTTTCATCTCACAACATCCTTTCACTTTCCCCTTCCGGGAAGACTGAGCACGACAATCTCATCACAGTGGATCAAAAGGCTTCGTGAACTCTCAATTCATAGGCCCGTCATGTTCAAACTCTCAAACAGCCTCTCTTTCTTCCGACCTGATCTCAAGTTGAGGACATCATGAACGAGTACCCCTCAGGCACTCATCATGAACCACAAATCCTGCGTTTTCCAGGTGGTTCATCGCCCGCGGTTCCAGCCGCGACCTCGGACACATTTACAACTCCCCAAACGGCTATCCCTGCTGCCGAACCGGCAACAGCTCCTCAGTCTGTTCTGGTCTTTTCACCCCGCCCGGGTGCTCGCCAATTGCTGGCGGACGATGTTCGCAAACGCGGCATGGCGGTTTGTGAAACAGACAGTCCCGATGCGATGCTGTTTCATCTCAGCCGTCAGGAGTTCCAGATTTGCATCATTGATGATGCTGATCAGGTTTCAAGACTTCAGGAAGTACACGCTGCGATTCGTAGTCACAGCAAAGCAGCTCAAGTGCTGTGCATTGTTTCAGAAGACTCTCGCTGGGGACGTGAAACGGTTCCCACCTTTGAATGCGAAGTCATCGAACGACCGTTTTCTGCGACTCGTTTCGGAGCCGCTTTAATGGCCTCGACTCAGAAGTCAGATCTGATTCGAGAAAACGAAGACCTCAAAAGACAACTGCTGAATCGCAATCTCATGGACTTGGTGGGAAGCACACCCGCCATGCAGTCTTTGCGAGAAAGCATTCGAATTGCGGCCGACGACGATCGAACGGTTCTTGTTCGAGGCGAATCGGGAAGTGGAACAACTTTAATTGCTGAAGGCTTGCATCGCTGTAGCCGTCGAGCAGAAAAGCCCTTCCTGAGAATCGACTGCAGCCTGCATTCGGTAGAAACTTTAGAACACCAACTTTACGGTGATGTCGGATCCGATGGTTTTCCTGGTTATCTTCAAATGGCTGAAGGGGGATCCATCCTGTTGGACAATGTTGAAACGGTTGCTCTTCCGTTTCAAAAGCGATTGGCCAATTTGCTTGAGCAACGTGCCACAGCACTCCTCAACGGCAATGGTGACGGACCAAACATCCGCTTTATCGCTTCAACTCACTGCGACCTAAACCGACTTGCAATGGAAGGCCGTTTTCGAGACGACCTATTGCAACACCTGAGCGGAATCACGTTGCAATCGCCGCCATTGCGAGTACGTCGCAATGACATTCCACTGCTTGTGGAACACTTCATTAGCGAAATCAGCCTGAAAGAAGGCCGACCGCCTCGACAAGTTTCACGAGAAGCTTTCGAACTGCTAGAAAGCCATTCATGGCCGGGCAATGTTCGAGAACTGCAAAATGTGATTGAACGAGCCTGCACAGTAGACGTCGGTGGCCAGATCACTGCAGACAACATTCGACCGTGGTTGAAAAACGACGACGAAGACGAAGGTCAGGTCGAAACAGTCGGCATGACACTGCGAGAAATGGAACGCAAGCTCATCGAAAGCACGTTTGCTCGCTGTAATGGAAACCGAGAACGAACGGCTCAGATCTTAAAAATCGGCCTGAGAACTCTGAGTGGAAAGCTGAGAGAATACGGCTACCCACCTCGTGGCGGCCCCGGTTCAAACCTGAAGATTCATGCTCCCTCCGTGGAGCGACGAGCTGCTTAACGGCAGCGACCG
>CAYTUE010000005.1:8563-31911 GCA_964441085.1 uncultured Planctomycetaceae bacterium | reverse complement strand
GCTTCACGGCGGTCGTACTGTGCAGAATGCAGAAAATCCTGAGAGCGAGTCTTTGAAACACAAGACTCGCTCTTTCTGCGTTTAGGCATTCTGAAGTAGTATTCTTAGCAACCCCCACGGTTGACTGCGATTTCACGAAGATGCAATCAGGGTTGCAACATGTGAAGCCAATCCTTCCAGACAACTTAAGCGGGACGATTCACCTTTTATTTTTGGCTTTCGCCCCGCAAATGCGATCCGCATGTTCAAGTCTTTGATCAAGTCAATTCGACAAGGCCTCACAGCAATTTTGCTGCTGGTGGTCTTGCTCATTGGTGTCGAAGCCATCATGCAGTGGAATGCCCAAAACGATGCTCACATTGTTTGCGACCATGTCTGCACGACCCAACAAGCTCTCTTAGTTCCTTCGCCCACCATCCACCACGACAATCCTCGGCTAGACCGCATCACAATCGATGACATTGTGTACGAATTCGATGCTGCTGGCTTCCGAACGACAACAGAGCCCCATACCGATCAACAAACGGCGAAGCGAGACCAAGGCTTAGAACGCATTCCGGCATCTCAAAAACAAACCTTGCCACCGTTAAAGATCGCCGTTCTCGGAGACGAACGGATCTTTGGAATCGGATTGCAGGGCGAAGATTGCCTCACCAGTCGTTTGCAGTGGTTTTTGAACTCCGAACCACAAACCAATGCCGAAGTCATCAATGCCGCAGTTCCTGGCTACTCTCCCTTGTTGAGCCTGTTGAAATACCGACAAGACGTTCGCAACCTATCGCCTCACATTGTCATTCTGCACATCGACTATTCCGATATTGCCGACGACATTATCTTTCGCCGCTACCTGAAGAAGCATCAAGATTCTGGAGCCGTTTGTACTCACCCGGATCTCAAAAATGCGGCTCGACAAAAAAACCGACTCATCAAATTGGCGAATCAGTCCAAGCTGGTTCACTTTGCGAAGAACCAATTCAGTGATGCACACGCACAGTCGTCTCATCGCCGACTCACCGAACAATACGAATGGACCTTGCACAGTCAGGTTTCAGAATCGCTTTCCATGCAAATTCGCCACGCATTTCTTCCTGTTGCCGAACTCGCAAAAGAAGTCAAGCAGCAGGGCGGGGTGCTCTTGTTGAGTTCTAGCCCAGTGCCCTGGCAAGTGGGACCACCAAGCGACTTCCCCCATCTTAAGTCACAGATCCCAGAATCAGCATGGAACACCAATCGTGACACCGTTTCGCTACTGCAAGCAATGGCAGACCAACTCCAAGTGCCATTCTGCGACACAACTCAACAATTCGCTGCGTTCAGTCAGCCGAAACGCCTGTATCAAGAAGCGTCAGTCGAACTGTCTCGCTTTGGAGCATTGTTGTATGCTCGAGAACTTGCCGTGTTTCTGCTGCAACAGCAAGCGTACCAAAACCGCAAGTCATTGGTGTCTGATCTCGCCATTCACCAAGGTGGTTAAGCACAGCAGTCAATTAAGCCACGGTTTCATTTAAGCCACAGTTTCATTCCTGATACTCTTTCGGCTCGCTGAGCCACTCCTGTTATCTCGTCATCTTTTCGATCCGGAATTCTGAAAGCCAAAACTCATGAGTGCTTACGAAGACGTCTGCAACTACTTTGAAAACGCAGCTCGGGTAATTGATCTTTCATCCAACATGAAAAAACTGTTGCTGACTCCAGAGCGCGAAGTCAAAGTGCAGGTGGCAATGAAAATGGACAACGGCGACATTGCTACGTTTGTCGGTTACCGAATTCAGCACAATAGTGCTCGGGGTCCAATGAAAGGCGGTCTTCGCTATCACCACGAAGTCAACGGTGACGAAGTTTTGGCCTTAGCATCTTTGATGACTTGGAAAACAGCAGTCGTGGATATTCCTTACGGAGGAGCCAAAGGAGGCGTCACGGTTTCTCCTAAAAATCTGAGCGAAAACGAAATGGAAACTCTGACTCGCCGATTCATTGATGAGCTTCAAGATGTCATCGGGCCAGACAAAGACATTCCCGCTCCCGACATGGGAACGAATGCTCAAACCATGGCTTGGATTGTCAGCCAATACGAAAAGTATCATGGCTTTAACCCCGCCTGTGTTACTGGAAAACCTCTGGAACTGCACGGGGCTGATGGACGAGAAGAAGCGACTGGTCGAGGAGTTGGTTTGCTTACCGAAGCCATGTTGGCAAAGTTTGATCGTTCAATCAAAGACGCAAGTGTCGCAATCCAAGGCTTCGGAAACGTAGGTTCGTATGCCGGAGCCTACCTTCATGATGGAGGAGCAAAGGTGGTCGCCATTTCAGATATCAGCGGAGCCATCTATCGAAAAGAAGGCATCGATATCACGGCTGCCGTTAAACATGTCAAGCAACACAGATCGCTTGAAACGTTTGATGGAGGCGACCGGATTAGCAATGAAGAACTGCTGGCATTAGAAGTTGATGTTCTGATCCCCGCTGCCTTAGGAGGAGTCATCACAGACGAAAACGCCAATGATGTGAAAGCCAAGTATGTGGTGGAAGCAGCCAACGGTCCGATTGAACCTGGAGCAGACGATATTCTTCACAAACGAGGCATCATTGTCCTACCAGATATCTTGGCAAACGCGGGTGGCGTAACAGTAAGCTACTTTGAATGGGTCCAAAATCAGCAGTACTTTAAATGGGATTTAGCTCGAGTACGCGAAGAATTGAGTAAAACTTTGACTCATGGCTTCGTCAGTGTTTGGGATCTCGCCACAGAAAAACATATTTCAATGAGAACAGCAGCATACTTATTGGGGATTGGTCGAGTTGGACGCGCCACCGTTCTTGCTGGTATTTAACTAGCCAATTTACGTGGCTTTTCCGTTCTTATTCGTTAAACCCTTTTGCCCGCATCGTCGAACTGAAAGCCTGAAATGTACGCAACAGCATTAGCCAAATTGCAGATCTTTGAGGGGCTTCCGGAATCGGCGGCGCAAATTGTCTGCGATAACTTGGTTGTGAAAGACTATGACGCAAACCAAACCATCTTGAACGAAGGCGATCAAGTTCAAGCATTGTGGATTATCTTGGAAGGAAAATGCGTTGTCAGTCGCTGCTGCCAACCAGGCAACGAACGAGTTCTGGCAGAACTGCAAGCAGGAGACGTGTTTGGAGAAATGTCATTTGTCCGCACGGCTCCTCATTCGGCATCAATCCAAACTCGATCGGCAGTCAAAGTGGCCGCCTATGGTCGCAGTGACTTTCAACAGCTCTTCGAAACGAATCCAGAAGCAGCAAGTCGAATCTACGGCAACATTGCATCCGTGTTAGCCGAACGACTTCGCCGAATGGACAACTGGGTCTGTGATCTCGTGGATACTCCACAAGGCAATGACCACAAGGACGAATGGGAAAGCTTTCGGTCAGCCGTCTATACCAACTGGAACTTCTAGAATCGCTCACAGCTCAAAGTAAGCTGGCCAGCGACCGGGTCCGGTCTCCAAACAAGAGCCATTGGGCTCACACGCTGCGGCGATGGTGTTACCGTTTCAGAAAAAATAGGGCGCATTGGATCAACGGCTTGTGGTTTTGCGAATCTCATCCACACACGACCTGATCGTGTTGGTATGCTTGATTCACTCGGCCGCTGAAAAGCATCATCCTTTCAGCGACGTCTCACGCAGCCTTTCATTCCAGCTCAATCGTTCCTGTTGACAGCCCAACCATGGTCAAAACACAGGACTGAAGAATTTTCAAACACCCGATGACAGAACTCAACGACTACACCAACGATGTCTGCCGCAAAGCTCGCCTTGCGTCCACTGAACTGACAGTTGCCACGGGAGCCCAAAAACAGCAATGGCTGAATCGTTGTGCCACATTGCTAGTAGACAATTCCGACTTTTTGGTGTCGGAGAATCAAAAGGACTTGGATGCGGGCGCAGAAAAAGGGCTGTCTTCTGCCATGCTCGACCGTCTGATGCTAAATTCTGAACGCATCGAAAGTCTCGCCAACGCTGTGCGAGAAATTGGAACCCTGCCCGAACCTGTCGGCGAAGTCATTGAAAGCAGTCGTCGCCCGAACGGAATTTTGGTGACTCGAGTCAGAGTTCCGTTGGGAGTCGTTTTCTTTATCTATGAATCTCGCCCAAACGTCACCATGGACGCCGCGGCTCTATGCGTTAAAAGCGGTAACGCTGTGATTTTGCGAGGCGGCAGTGAAGCATTCCACAGCAACACAGCCATTCACAAGCTCATTTGCCAAGCATTGGAAGCCGAAGGACTGCCAAAACACGCCGTTCAACTGGTTGAAACCACGGATCGAGCAGCCGTGGGGCAGTTTTTATCGATGGGAAATCAGATCGATGTGACGATTCCTCGAGGTGGTCGTTCGTTGATTGAACGAGTTTCAAAAGAAGCCACGATGCCCGTCATCAAGCATTTCGATGGAATTTGCCACGTCTATATTGATAAAGATGCTGACCAACAGATGGCCATCGACATCACGATCAACAGCAAGTGCCATCGTCCGGGAGTCTGTAATGCTGCCGAAACTCTGCTGATTCACAAAAAAGCGGCAGCCAAAATTTGGCCTGAACTGGCTGGTCAATTGCAGGCAAGGGGAGTCGAACTTCGCTGCTGTCCTAAGAGTATTCAAGGGATTGCTCAGGCAAAGCCTGCCACTGAGCAGGATTTTCACACCGAATATGTTGATCTGATTCTGTCAGTAAAAATCGTTGATGATATCCACGAAGCAATTCAGCACATTCGAGATTACAGTTCGGGGCATACTGAAAGCATTGTCACCAACAGTCTCACAGCTTCTCGCATTTTCCAAGCTGAAGTTGATTCAGCTGCTGTGATGATCAACGTCAGCACTCGATTCAACGATGGAGGCGAATTTGGGCTGGGAGCAGAAATTGGGATCAGCACCGACCGATTTCACGCTCGAGGCCCCTGTGGGTTGAAAGAAATAATGAGCTATAAATACGTGGTCCACGGTGACGGGCAAATCCGATAGTCGTTCGGACGCTTGAAATTGGGGAAAATCATTGAGGAAGGTGGGCCAAATTTCGCCGATCTCTCAATTAAACAGCTCAAACGGACGATAGATCCGGGACAATTTCTGCGTCTGCAGACCAAGATGAGTGAAAAATGGGGTATTTGAACCCCGTCGATGCGAAAATTTATCAATCGTGCCGACACTACTGGACTTCAAGGAAGTGGGATAGATATACTCCGCGACTTCCAGTTTTCGAGGCAATGTACACCTGAATCCGTTGTTGTAAGTCAATCACTATGCCCAAGCAAAAAACTCACAAAGGGATGAAACGCCGGTTTAAGATCACGGCGAAGGGCAAGGCGAAGCACCGTAGCGCGTATCGGGGTCACTTGCTGAGCGGAAAATCATCCAAACGCAAACGTCATCTTCGCAATAGCGGCGTTGCCGAAGGCAAAGACGCCAAGAACATCATTGATGCCTTGCGTCCTTCCCTCTAGACCACTTCTATCTTCGAACCTGCCAAGTCTGAGTTCGAATACCATGTTCGAAATACCATGAAAAACGACTGCCTGTCGTCATTCTCGGTACTGGTTTCGCCAAGCATTCACCGGAATAATTCCTGAATCAGCCTGCCGACACCCCGGAATCATCGTTTTAAGCCAAAGTAGTTACCATGCGAGTTCGTTACGGAAAAGCACGAAGACGCTCTAAAAAGCGTCTGTTTAAAGAAGCCCGAGGAAACTTTGGAGGTCGCAGCAAGCTGTTGCGAACTGTGAAAGAAACCGTCATTCGGTCTCGAGCTTACGCATTTCGTGACCGTCGAGTGCGAAAACGTGAATTCCGCCAGTTGTGGATTACACGCCTGACGGCTGCTTGCCGAGAACGAGGCATGTCTTATTCTCGATTTATCCACGGCCTCAAAGTCGCTCAAATCGAATTGGACCGAAAGTCGCTCAGCGAACTGGCCATCATGAACCCTGAAATCTTCGACGAAGTTTTCAAGAAAGTTCAGGACGCCACTGCGGCCTAGCTAAATTTCAGATCTTTCCGCTCAATCACAATGTGACGTGGGATCATCTGAAATAAGAACCACATCAGCGACCTTCCGATTTTGACGAAGGTCGTTTTTTCGTGCGCCTTCCCAACAGCAATCACCTCACTTTCCAGTTGGCTGAAGCAGGGCATCCAGCCAAACCCAAATCTCAACATCGTCCCATTCGCTCACGATATTTTGTGGCCACTTTTGACCCAAGTGCGATTTCGAAACTGCTCACAGTGAAGCGTGTCTAGAAATCCGATACACTTGCCACAACTTTGACATTTCAATTCGCCTCTTCAAAAAACATTCCGTCATGGACATTCTGCAAGCCTTCAACGATTACCTCACGGACGCCACAACTGCAATCAAAGCAGCAGCGACAGCAGAAGATCTTGAACAGGTGCGCATTGAATTTCTGGGTCAAAAAAAGGGCAAACTCAAGACACTGCAAAGCTTGGTAGGAAAAGCTCCCCGAGAAGAAAAGCCCGTCATCGGCAAAAAGTTCAATGAAGTCCGAACGGCGGTTTCAGACATGCTGACTGCGGCCGTCGAAGCAATCAGCAGTACGGCCGAAGAAGTCAGTTCAGATTTCGACCCAACTCTGCCAGGACACAGACCTCAAATGGGAGGCATGCATCCCATTACGAGCACGCTGGCACACTTTCGAGAACTCATGGGGCGTTTTGGGTTTGAGGTCGTTGAAGGCCCAGAAATCGAAGATGAGCTACATAACTTTGAAGCATTGAATATTCCCAACGACCATCCGGCTCGAGACCCACTGGATAACTTTTACACGGCGACTGCTCAAAAAGGCGCAGGAGGCCCCGTACTTCTTCGAAGCCAAACGTCAACCGTTCAGATTCGTACAATGGAATCAACGCCGCCCCCCATTCGCATTGTCTCCTTGGGCCGTGTCTATCGTCCTGACACCATGGATGCGACTCATTCATGCATGTTCCATCAAATGGAAGGACTGATGGTCGACCGGAACGTCACAATGGCTCAGCTGAAAACAGTATTAAGCCTGTTTGCTCGGTCTTTTCTTGGCCCCGATGTTGAAATTCGGTTTCGCCCCTCCTTCTTCCCCTTCACAGAACCTTCTGTGGAAGTTGATATGAAATGGGGAGACCAATGGATGGAAATCGGCGGAGCAGGCATGGTTGATCCCAATGTCTTCAAAGCTGTCGGCTACGATCCAGAAGAAGTCAGTGGTTTTGCATTCGGCCTCGGAATCGAACGCTTCTGCATGCGACACTACAATGTGGACGACATTCGCAGGTTCTACGAAAACGACGTTCGATTTCTATCGCAGTTTTAGCACTGACCTGAAGAGCCTTCACAAATCGAACACAAGCAAACGACTGCTGCACAGCGACACTTGCAGCCTGCCACCGTGGAACTTGCAGTTGATGGCATGAATTGCGTTGATGACATGAATAGTAGAGTCGGGCAGGGCGGTTGATCGGTACTGAAGAGAATTTCATTCGCCTTCACTTGCCAATCAGCAGATGCTACTTGGCGTCGATCTGAATGGGGCCTTCACAGAACCGACAGGCCACTGCTTGGCCTATGTATTTCATACTTGCGCGAAGTTCTTCTTGGCAATGTGGACAGCGGCAGTAAACGGCCAGCCGATCAGCTGTCGCTTCATATGAAAACGTGTGACTACAATGCCGACACTGCACATTGGCTCCGAGATACTTCCCGTTGATTCGCAACTCTTCGCCGCAACCTCCACAACGAACATAGTGCCCACGAGGCTTTACTGACTTGATTGACTTCATTTCATGAATCTCCGGCAAAGGAACAAATTCCGGAATTTCAACGGTGTCTTCAGTCAGCGCGGAATTCAAAAGTGCTCGACACGAAATACAGTGTACAACATTTGCCGGCATGTCATCACCGCAACTTGGGCAAGCTCCCCCGCGCCAAGCACCGTTGTTTGTGATCAAATCGTCAGACATATCAAAGTACGTGGGAAACAGCCTTACCTCTGCTTAAAAGCAATATGAAACAGTGTCAACAAAGACACCTCACAGAGTTGTTTCCGACAGTAAAAAGTGAGCACTTGGCAAAAAGAGATGTAATAGGTTCTGGCAGGGAGACTATGGCTGGAATTCATAGAATCTTCAAACAGCTTCGGGTGTCTCCCTCTGAATTCATTGGTTTTTTCAAGACGAAGCGCACCAAGAGGTGGACACCAAGTTAACGCCACTGGTTTACCCTCGCCACAACAAAATCTTCATCGCAACACAAATTGAGCACACCCTAATGTATTCATCTTTTTTTCCAACAAGAAGGGGGAACAACCCGCATCTCGGTGAATCAAGATTGAGTAAAATGGACATTCATGAATGCAGAGTATGCAACCCAACGAAATTCAAATTGTGACCACAGATATGGGGAACATCGAATTCCTTCGTAAGGATTTCGTCGAAAACAGGCCGAGCACTTATTAAACTGAGGGCTGACACGGTAGAACTGTCTCGTGGATTGCTGGTGATCGAGGGGCCATCTCATTCTCAGTGTTCAGCACTTTTCCAAGTGTACTTAGGCCAATCTGATATCACACCACAACTGACGTAGAAATTTGCGTCACGCTATGAGGCGGAAAGAAGCAATTGATGCCCCATCAATTTCAGCCAATTAATCATTCATTCGGTTCAACAATGGACGACCAGAACAGCAATGACGCCTACCTAATGAGCTGGGACGGAAGTTCCTGGCGCGATGTCATTCGCCTCCGGGCAGGTCATGTCGTCACAATTGGTCGAGCGGCAACCAATCGGCTTGTATTGCACGATGATTCTTGCAGCCGAAATCACTGTGAAGTCTTTTGGGCCGAAGAAACCTGGATTGTACGGGACCTCGACAGCCGCAATGGCACCATGGTTGATAACGAGCGGATTTCTGGTGACAGTCCACTGGATCGCGGCAGCGTCATCTGCATCGGACAATGTCGCTTGGCGTTCACAAAAACGCTGGATGAGCAGCCTCACGTGCTTTCAGCAAACACGACCACTTCAGTCAATCGGGAAACGTCAGCTGGTCTTGATGTTGATTCATCGGATCAGCCCGCCATTCTTCACCGTTCTGTCGCGCCAGAAATTCTTGCCGAAAGCGCAGACAGAGAAGCCAACAATCAAAAAGAACTGTCTCGCCTGTATCGGCTGGGGCTCGAAATGGGGGCCGCAAAGACTCGCCAGCAACTCACAGAAGTCGTCCTGAAGAGCCTCGCTGCAGAAACCGTCACTGATATCTCCGCCATCTTGCTGGCAGGACCAGAAGCGTCGACCAGTCCGAGTCCCGCAGACCTGCTCGTTGTGGCTTACGACAGTCAGCGAGACCTTCCCTATCGGCGAGTATCAGATAATTTGTCACGAGTTGTGCTGTCAAGCCGTGAGGCTGTCCTTGCAAGAGATGTGGAAGACGATCAGCAGTTGGCTGTCTTTGATAGTCTTGGGGAAATGCGAGCGATGAGCGTCATCTGTGCGCCCATTCACTGTGATGATCGAGTTCGAGGGCTCATCCACTTATACGCGACCAATCCCGACAACCCTTTGGACAAACAGGATCTCGAATACACACTGGCCGTTGCTCGACAGCTTGCTTTAGCTCTTGATAATCTGTCCGAACGAGAAAGCTTGAAAACAGGGCTAGATCGCGCCAGAAACGAAAACAAGTCGCTGCGAAAACAGATGGGAGAAGACTTCCGTCTGATTGGCAAAAGCCAAGCCATGGCGGAACTCCGAGACAAAATTCAACTGATTGGCGAAACAGATGCCAGCGTACTGATTCGAGGTGAAAGTGGATGCGGCAAAGAACTGATTGCTCGTACCGTTCACCTAAGCAGTCCACGCAAAGACGGTCCCTTTGTCTGCATGAACTGCGCGGCATTAAATGAAAGTCTTCTTGAAAGTGAACTGTTTGGTCACGAAAAAGGAGCCTTCACAGGAGCCGCTGAACGCAAAATTGGAAGATTTGAACAAGCTGATGGAGGAACTCTGTTTTTGGACGAAGTGGGAGAAATGAGCCCGTCGATCCAAGCCAAATTTCTTCGAGTCCTAGAAGGACATCCGTTTGAACGAATCGGAGGAACCAAGGCGATCGAAGTGAATGTCCGTCTTCTGGCAGCAACCAATCGAGATCTCGAAGAAGCGGTTGAAGATGGCGACTTTCGCAAAGACCTGTACTTCCGACTTCACGTTGCCGAACTGATTGCCACTCCTTTAAGAAACCGCACCGACGATATTCCATTGCTAGCGGAATTCTTTCTCACCAAGTTCATCGAAAAAACGGGGCGAGTCATCGCTGGCTTCACCGACGAAGCGTTAGAACTGCTGAAAACCTATGCGTGGCCGGGCAACGTGCGTGAACTTCAAAACACGATCGAACGCACGGTCATTTTATGTCGAAATGAAATTGTCAGAGCAAACGATATTCAATTATCGACGCTTTCCAGCCGGCTTTCCAAAAGTGACGTGTTCCACAAACCTCAAGACGCGTATAGCGAAACATCGCTTGCCGATGTCCAACGCGACCATATTTTGGCGACTCTGAAACACACAGATTGGAATAAGTCTCGAGCATCACAGATCCTTGGAATCGAACGGTCAACCCTTGACCGAAAACTGAAGCTGTATCACGTGTCAAGACCAGAGTAGTTTTTTCCCGCCTTGGAAAAGGATTAGTCACAGTCAAAGCGCAAAGTCGAATACGAAATTCCGCATCTGGTCGTTCCTTCAGAAACAGTGATGTGGTTTCATCTTTTTTGTTGACAATTCGACACACTGACAGAAGAATCGACCCAGCAAGGATGCGACCCAACTTCAATCTCCTCCAAAACCTTTGTTGACCGTTTTGTTCCTCAAAACATGACAACACAACAAAGTGATGAAAGTGAATGATGAGGGTGCCAAAGGATTGGCCGTCAATCGAAGCACTCAACTTTTTGCTTATATCGGAGCCGCTGAATGTCGTCATTTTTCGCTGACGTGGATGGAAGTCTGGAATCACTGTCTGCAATTGAAGGCTATGAATTCCTGAGCGATCTGGATGCCGGATTTGAAGAAGAACTCAAATCTTTAGGAGTCGATCCTGGTGCTCCAACGGCTGCTAAGCCGGGTTCAGAAGAAAAAGTCATGATGCTGGCAGCTCGATACGCTGCCGGTCTTCCATTGTGGCATTCTGATGATTGCTACGACCATGGCCCAGGCAGTGTTGGCAACTTGTTTGTTGACAGCTTGGTTCAAAACAGCAAGGAAGAAGAATTCGAAATCGCCTAAGTAATGCTGGCGACCGAATCATTAAAAAAAGGCTCTGTGACTAACGTCACAGAGCCTTTTTTATTTGAATTCAATCGAGCCACCACGATAAAGCTCGTCGACATCCAGTAAGCACATCCATCACACCCCAAACAGCAATCATCAGAAGATCTGAAAGCCCACACACCAAGTCTCAGATGATTAGGGCGGTAGCTGCCGACTTTGCTTGCACGATACTCACGCTTTAAGAGCGTTCATCATCTTCAATTTGTTGCTGAAGTTCGTCTCGTTCTCGTCGAGTCATTTCGAGATCGAACATCAGGTACTTCACATCAAGCCGTAGTTGAGATAAAGCTTCTTGAACAAGATTCAAGATGCGTCGCCGTCGCAATACAGATTCGGCAACCCGGCCATAGCAGGCCTTCAGCTCTGCATGTTCAGGAGAATCCAAGTTCTCAAGCAACTGTCCAAGTTCATGCAATTCGGCGGGCAATGCCTGACTTGGTGTGGCTTCCTGATGATTTTCAAACGTCATATCGAAGTTTCTTAGTTTGCGCCGCTCACTCGTGAAATGCGATTTGCCTTGACCTTGATGGGGGCCGTTGAAAGCAAATGGGACCAATGTTCGATTCGGCGTAATCAAACAAATCATATGTCTTCTGATTTTGCCCGAAATTCATTTTGATGTCATGTTTTTCCGGGAAAAGCTGGCGAAATCCGTGATGCCAAAATGAAACACATCGCCCCGACACTCAACTGACCAAATGCCCGATTTCGACTCATTTCAGATGGCAGTCAAAGAATTTTCGAAGAGCAATGTCGAAAGTCAAGCAGTTGACGCCCCTCATTAGGCAACAAAGCCCGCAAATCTGCAGGTCACCAGCAAAGGTTTCTCAGATTGCTATCGGGGGAAATGTGGGCGTCTTGTACAATGGCCGCTGCAATTTTTGTTTCAGAAAATCACCACTCATTTTTCCCCCACACCACACGATTTTTCCAATTCAGCCGCACCACACACGGCTCACTGACCAACCTTTTCTTTGCATTTTTGGCTCATTCTTAAAGTCCATGACGATTACAACTGAATGCCAAAATCGAAACCGCTCTCCTCGGCAGACCAACCTCGGTCAACCCGGCAAGGCCGATCTGCAAAGCAAAACGTTCAACATGGCAAACAAACCACTTGAACTGAGCATCAGTCAACGGCGATTTCCCATCACACTGTTGGCTTTCATATTCAGCATCATATTTTTTCCCGCCTCAACGACAGCTCAGCCAAATCCATCCGCACTCAAAACAACTGAAGCGAATGGGAATGCCTCCGGATCCCGTACGGCCGGATCCACATGGACAGTCTTGCAGCCGCTCCCTCGAAGCGTCGAAGTTCAATTTCGGCCGCTTGGATTTCAGGGCAACGAATACGATCGCATCGGAATTCGCAGTTCATCTGACTTCCAAAAAATTGCTCTCTTGTCTCAGCAACCCCAAGCCGTCGTTCTTGATGAATTTCAAGCGAGCGTGGAAGTGAATTCTTCATCTTTGGGCTTGGCCATTGCACTACGAGTCGTGCTGCCAAACTATATGGACCCGCGCACCTCGAAGCCTCTTGTCGCGTGGATCCGAGGCGAAAAGTGTTCGACAATCAAGAAATGGCAACGGTTGTCCGTCGCCGGAAGTTCCAAGCAACTGACTCAACGTATCCGGCAACTTCGAAGCGAACTGAAAACTCCCGACATCGACTTCAGCGGTGCCTACTTCAATGCCATTGGTCTGTTGATGGAAGTCCATTCGGGTACCACTTTCGTTGATACTCGATCACCCAAATACGGCCCCATCATTCAAGCAAACAAGAACGAAATCGCAAATCGAGTTCCTTCAACATCAGCAGACGTCGGATCACCAGCCCCAACATCGATGGATATCAAGTCAGCAGGTGACTCGACGCTTCAATCAAGACTGAAGATCGAACGGGATCGAGTCGAAATGGATGGGCGAGCCATCTTTCCCGTCATCATCCCAGATCATGGAGAACCGCTGGGCCTCTTTCAGCAAACCCATGGCAACATGGTTTGGGTTGCCAACTCAAATGATTCCAAGCGAATGCAGCAACTGACCGACGCGGGATACGTTGTTGTCGCAACTCCTCCACACCCTCAATTTGATCCAGCAGATTTTTCGACTCCACTTCAAGGCCTCGCTCCCCTGCAATACTCTCACCCCTTGCCCAACGCGTGGATGTTAGGAACTGGTATTGCGGCCGACCAACTGCCACACCTTCTGGCATGGGCTCGAGAAGTTCGAAGTGCTGACAAAAACCTTCAGCGCCCCTTGTTTGCAGACATGGTTGAAGCCGAAGGAGTCGCTTCGCGGCAAATCGATGCAATCGGCATCAGCCAGCACACAGCCAGTCTGCTGAAACCATTCGGAGAAGCTCGCAACGCATCATATCTTCGCCAAAACACGACAGCTCAAATCACACTCCCATGGGAATGGGTGCAAACAGAAATCGCCTCGAACATCGCCGACTGGCGCCGCGAATCTCACGCATCAACCATCGTGATCGAACCAGAACAGATCCTCCAACAGTTCTTTGCGTGTCTTTCTGCCGGGTCAAAAGGCATCGGATTTTGGAAGTCGAAGGCTCTTGATCTGAATCATCCCAACGACCAAGAAATTCAGATCGCCATGCAATTGGCCGGGCTGTACCTGCAAGTCTTGGAACCTCAGCTCATCAATGGAAATCTCGACGGTCATCTTCCCGTACAAACAACCACCACGCGCACAGATAGCATACGAGACACCATCAATCGACCGATTCGAGACTTCAGCTACCAAGCTTCTCCCAGCGGTCCTGACGCTGCCATCATCCGTTCCGGAGGCACTGCCGTCGTACTGGCCGTGTGGTGGGATAACAAAAGCCACTATGTCCCTCAACGAATGAGTTCCAAGATGGCTCAAGTGACTGTTTCCACTACAGAAACATCAGCCGCGTGGGAAATGTCTTTGACACGTCTTAGCGGGCTTCGACGCGAACCAACAGCAGGTGGTCTGCAATTGAGCCTGACAGATTTTGATCAACATGCCATTGCATTTGTCACATCAAATCTTCAACAACGCCGACAGTTGGAAGCACGCATTCGCAGCGTAGCCGAAGAAGCTGCCAGCCTTTGGGCAGCGTTGGCGAAACTGAAATTGGCTCGAGTCCAAAATACGATGCAGCAAATTCAACAATGGAATCATCCGCCAAGTGGGATCTCTCCATGGCTTCAACAAGCTGTCAGCTTCCAACAGAATGCGACAAAAGCCCTACAGCGTCGAGACTTCCCTGGATGCGAAAAGTCGGCTCGACAATGCCTTCAATCTCTTCGAGTCATTCAAGCGACGTATTGGAAACAAGCCGTCCAGCAATTAACTTCATACACAAGCAGCCCTCATTCGATTAGCTTCAGTTCATTGCCAGATCATTGGCAAATGATGCAACACATCAAGACAACCAGCCCCACGGAGCGAACACCACTGCTGACTTCAGGAGACTTCGAAAACGACCGAGCTTTATTCCAAGGCGAATGGACACAGGTTGAACCGAACCCCCATCAATTTCAAACATCAGCAGACATCATCTATGATTCTCGAGGCACCGGACAAGCATTGCGAATTCGGAGTTGGACTGCAGACCGCAAGCCACCCCATAACGTCAATCAAACTGCTTTACTGATTTCATCAACGGGCATGCCAATGGCCAAAGGTGATGTCATTCAAGTCAGCGGTCGAGCTCGCATTGGCCCGAATCTGAGATCCTCGGCACAGTCTCCCTTAGTGATCTTTGATGATGATCTGGGCCCCGAATTTTCCGTTTCACCAGAACTCACCACAGCATGGAAGTCATTTCGTTTCTACCGACAGATTTCTCGTGATTCCGATGTCCGCCTGTGGTTGGGACTCAAAGGTTCCGGAGAAGTCTATGTAGACGACCTCAAGGTGGTTCGAGTGTCAAAAACGGTCAATTCTGCCGTCTCAGCCGAGCGTCAAGCGACGGGCCACACACAACCGGTGGGCTATCAAACGCCCGAAAAACCTTCTCGACCGCAGGGCGCATCGTCCTCTGGACCGTCGTTTCCCTGAGAATGTTTATCCTCGGGCCAATCCCGTCCGACATAAGGTTGCAGCCCACGCCCGAATCGATACCGTTGCGGCGTTTCGCGAACGAATAAACGGGTTCGTTACCGCGATCGAAACCGTGGTCTCCCGGTTAAACCTTTCCCTTCGATGAACAGGATCCAGTTTAGATGCCGATCGCAACTCCCGAACAGTACGCAAAAATGCTTGATGCCGCTCAACAAGGCGACTACGCCTACCCGGGCATCAACGTCACATCGATCACAACAATCAACGCCGCTCTGAAGGCTTTCGCTGATTCTAAGTCAGACGGAATTATCCAGTTTTCCACCGGAGCCGGAGAATTCGCATCAGGACTGAACGTCAAAGATGCGGTTCACGGAACCATCGTTCTTGCAGAAGCGGCTCACCGCTTGGCCGAAAAATACGATGTGCTTGTTGGTCTCCATACAGACCACTGCCAACCCGGCAAGGTCGATTCATTCATGAAACCACTGATTGAAGCCACTGCGGCCCGACGAGCTGCGGGGCAGGGCAACCTGTTTCAATCGCATATGTACGATGGTTCCGAACTTCCTCTCGATCAAAACATTGCTCAAAGCAAAGAACTGCTCGAACTGTGTGCCAAGAACGACATTATCTTGGAAGTCGAAGCAGGAGTCGTTGGTGGAGAAGAAGATGGCATCGACCATTCAGATGTCCCGGCCGACAAACTCTACACATCACCTGAAGACATGGTTCAGGTATACGAAGCGTTGAACGGCCTTGGCCGATTTATGTTCGCAGCGACCTTCGGAAATGTTCACGGTCACTACAAACCAGGTGCCGTCAAACTACGTCCCGAAATCCTGCGAGACGGTCAGCAAGCAGTTACCGAAAAATATGGCGAAGCAGCCAAGTTTGACTTGGTCTTCCACGGCGGTTCAGGCACCTCAACAGCGCAACTGCAAGAAACTTTGGAATACGGTGTCGTGAAAATGAACATCGACACTGATACTCAGTACGCGTTCACTCGCCCTGTCATCGACCATTTGATGAAAAACTACGATCAAGCAATGATGATCGATGGCGAAATTGGTCACAAGAAAGCCTACGACCCACGAACCTATCTGAAGCAGGCAGAACAGGGCGTATGCAATCGCCTGATGCGAGCCTGCGACGATCTCAAGAGCACAGGCAAGAGCATCTGCGGCACCGTGTAGTTTCGCACGACATGCCGTTTGACACCGACTTTCAGATTGAAGCAAAATCTAAAAGTTCACGACAAACACAAAAGCTTCCCGCAACAAATCGCCATCGCGACCCGTTGCTGGAAGCTTTTTTTATAGGCTCTTTTAAGAAGATCCAGACGCAACAAGAGTTGGTCTCACGTCCAGTGTTTCGCCATAAAGCCAGTTTGATGCAATGGCACGACGACTTGGCCACCGACTAGAATCCATGTCGTCGGTAGTCGACCGTAAGCGATTTTTCGCCCTTCACAGATTCAACTCCTGTCAGCTGCAAGACAACCAAGTTTTCAAACACGGTCGTCAGTTTTTCAGACTGCATTAACATCTGGCCTACCGTCCAACCTTCGTTTTCGTGATATCCAATCACGATTGATTCACCCACATGAAGCTTGACCTGAAACTGCTGCTCATAAAGTGGATGCAGCTTCTGGCGTTTTTCAACTTGTCCACCTTCGGAACGCAGACTGTAGCGACTCGTCATCGCTCCGTAACGGAGTTCGGGGATGATCTTAAGCACCACCCAATTGTCCGCATATTCCAGCGGTTCGACTCGAAAGCCACAGCCCGCATCAACAAGTTCGCCACCTTTGTTCAAACCAGCAAGTTGGCTCGGAGGAACCGCAATTTGCTCATCTTTAACCGGAAGTTCAATTCGAGATTCATTGCCTTCCAAAATCACCACACTGGTCCCAAACCCACTTCCACCTCTGGATCCAAAGGCGTTGGAACCAGACAGCAGCCCAGTTAACGCCCATGGCAACCTCCCCCCTGATACGCCAACTCGAATACCACTTTGATTTAGTCGGATGCGATCTGCTGGAGGCAACGGGCCGCTTTCGTCCAATTCTTCCCAAATCAGACTTCGAAGACGAGTCTCTGAAGGGCGAGACGTCACGGTGGCTGTTTGAAGTCGAACAACGTGCCGAACAGGGGCGTCATCAACTTCTTCTACTTCTGGCTTATGACTTCCAAACGTTGAAAGCTTCGAATCGTTGGATGTAAACAGCGCACAGCCACACAGCAGGGTGCAAACCACCATGCAAAAAGTGACAGATATTCTGAGTGAATGAGTCATACGCGGCTGCCGCAGCTGCAAGATCCAAAGAATCTCGACAGGTGCAGACCGAAAGGTGACTGGTTGCAAACGACATCCATGTCAGTTGCTGCGGTAAAAATAACTCATTTGTGATATCATGGTCAACAGGAGTGCCCTTGGCGAAATTGTCGTTTTCAGCCGAAATTGCACGAATTGCCGAATTCATTTTTCATCACGATCAAAGACCAGCACATGCTGCCGAAGATTCGAATTGGCGAAGGCCACGATATTCACAGAACGATTCAGGGACGGCCCTTAGTCTTAGGTGGAGTCCACATCGACAGCGAATTTGGGCTGGACGGGCACAGTGATGCTGATGTGCTACTGCATGCAGTCATCGACGCACTGCTTGGAGCAACAGGGCAGGGCGATATTGGTGAATGGTTCCCCAACACCGCTGCAGAATTCAAAGGCGCAGATTCTGCGAAACTGCTAAAAACTGTCTGGGATAATATCACAGCCGATGGCTGGCAAATCATCAATTTGGATTGCACGATTTCCGCCGAAAGGCCTCGGCTCAAAGACATAAAACCCACGATTCGTAAGCATTTAGCAACCCTGCTGGACTGTCCCGAAGCGGACGTCAACGTCAAAGCAAAATCCGGAGAACTGGTTGGGCCAATTGGGCGAGGCGAAGCAATTTCCGCGGATGTTGTCGTGTTACTTTCTCAGATGTCGATAAAAGGAGCATCCTGATGACTTCAAATACGGACGCTTCCATGTCTTTCACCCCCAATTCGCACAGCCTATCAACCACCCATGAACGATACCTCGGGATCGATCCGGGGCTCAATCAAACAGGATATGCGGTCATCGAACGACGTAGTCGAGGCCCATTTTTAGTGGAAGGTGGGATTCTAAAATCCACCCGAAACGCCACTCTTCATCATCGAGTTTACGAAATCGCAACCGGGCTACGAGAAGTACTTGAAGAACTTCAGCCAGAAGTCGTCGCCATTGAACAAGTCTTTTCGCACGTTCAGAACCCATCCACCGCAATTCGAATGGCTCATGCACGAGGAGCCATTTTACTATGCTTGGCCGAAGCTGCGATTCCTGTTGTCGATTATGCCCCAACCAAGCTAAAACAGTTGTTAACAGGAAGTGGTAAGGCTCCCAAAGAACAAATTCAGCAGGCGGTTAAGTCTGAACTGAAGCTGTCGGCTATTCCGGAACCCAATGATGTGGCTGATGCCGCAGCTCTGGCTTTGTGCCTGTATCACTCCGTCAAATTTGCGGCCTGAGCGTCGTGCCTGATTGCGGACAGAAAGCAAAACCTTGATTACTCGAATCACTGGCAAACTGGTTGACATAAACGAATACTGCTGCACGATTCAAATTTCAGGCTTCGACTACGAAGTGCTGCTGCCTGATTTAGTTCGGCGCCAGCTGCAAAGTAAGCTCGGAGAAGAAACCAGCCTGCGAACCATTGAATACTTAGACGGCAATCCTCAACAAGGTCGCCTCACCCCTCGAATGATCGGCTTCGCAAACGACGCAGAAAAAGAATTCTTCGAACTGTTTTGTTCCGTCGATGGCGTGGGAGTCAAAAAAGCTTTACGAGCCATGGTGCGACCGGTTCGAGAAGTTGCCACGGCCATCGAAGAAAAAGACATCAAGCAGTTAAGTACCCTTCCTGGAGTTGGGCCAGCAGTTGCTGAACGCATCGTTGCCAAACTGCGTCGCAAAATGGCCAAGTTTGCTCTCATGGTCGCCAGCAGCGAAGTACCAGACGGCGAAGGTTCCGATGTGCTCACAGACGCCTACGATGCACTCCTTAGCGTGGGCCATTCACCTCAAGATGCTCGGTCACGAATCGAAACAGCTCAGGAATCAAAGAAGAAATTTAAATCCGTCGAAGATGTGCTCTCAGCAATCTACCAAAGCCAGAAATCCTAAAGACCGCTGGCAGGGGACCGCGATTGCCGCTTCTGATTTTTCATGAAGCCTGAGTCAATGCTCACAATTCCCACTGCAAGATCCATCACATTGGTATGAGTCGGACCAGTTTTCAAGAGTCCGCCAATGGCCTGAAACAATGGATACGAATCATGCCGAGCAAGGAAGTCATGAAGCGGTAATTTTTTGTCCGTGGCAGCTTGTACGATCGTTTCATCAACGAAAGCTCCCGCTGCATCTGTTGGACCATCTTCTCCATCAGTGCCGCCAGATAAAAACGAAATTTGATGCCACGCTTCCACCGTCGGATAAGCGGCCAATGCTGCTAAAACAACTTCCTGATTGCGGCCCCCTTTGCCCAGACTTCCATTTGGTGACATTGTCACCGTCGTTTCGCCCCCGGCAATCACGCAGTAGCCTCGCCCAGTCTCTGGGCGGCCCATCTTCCGCAGCTGTTGCAGACGTTCTGCAAGACGGCGGCCTAAGTCCGCAGCTTCGCCACAGTTTTCATTCCCCAGCAAAATCACTTGAAAACCTTGGCGTTGAGCCTCCTGAACGGCTGCTGTGCTCGCCACAGAATTGCTGCCAATTAAGTGGTTAGAAAAACGCACCGTTGCCTTTTGCTGTTGCCGAGGCTGTTGCAAAACACTGCGAATCCGAAGCGCTGCGTCACCCAAATCATCTGCGTAGCGATCCCAGATCGTAAGAACATCCTGAATTGTCACTGACGAAGGAACGCATGGCCCCGATGCAATAAAGTGAAGCGGGTCGGAAATGACGTCGGAGACAATCAAAGAAACCAGCTGTCCTTGGTTTGCATGTGCAAGCAGACCTCCTCCCTTTACTTCAGACAACTGTGTTCTCACGGTATTCAATTCTTCAATTGTTGCTCCGGATTGAGCCAAATGCCGAGTCACCGCGAGCAAGTCTTCAAGTGAAATTCCGGGACGAGTATTTTCCAGCAGCGCACTCCCACCGCCACTCACAAGGAAAATGGTGAGTCCTGATGGCTTTTGGTTCTGCAATCGTTTCAAAATTTCGCGGGTTCCGTGAAACCCAGCTTCCGTCGGTTCATTGATTCCAGCGGGACGAGCAGGGTGCAAGGTGATGGCTTGGGCGATTTCTGGACAGCGAGTCGAAGTGAATTCTGGTGAAGTAAAATCAGCAGCAAGTGGTTCGGCACAATCTGCTGGAACATTGATAAAGCCGTCGACAGAAATCGACGGGGGAAGATTCGCTAACGCGCGTGTTAATCCCACTGCCATTCCACGCCCCGCTTTTCCACAACCAAGAACTTGGATGTGTTGAAGTTTCTTCAGGCTGATCGTTTCGTTGGCAACCTGCAGCTGATTGGCATCAAAGCGGACCGCTTGCTGAAGCAATTGATCGGATTTCACAGCGTCAATTCCGGCCTGCCAGATCGACTTGGCGATATTGGATAAGCGCATTAAAAATCCTTGAGAGGGAAACAGGAGCAAGAAACTCAGGACGTAAAAAAACCTCACTGCGAAACACAGTGAGGTTTTTATGTTTTACTGGCTTGAAAGCCAATTGATGTCAGATTTAAGCACTGGGCCGCATCTGGGAATAAGCTGTCAGTATTTCGTAAAGATCGGCAGAAATTTTGATCTGTTCGTCTCCCATATCTTGAAGCCAAGTCCGATCCCAGACAACGGCATCTTTTAGTATTCGAGTAAATTCGTCCAGTGGAATCTGCACTTCAGGTGCAGTCAATTCTGGGGAATTTTGTTCTGTTTGTTCAATAAACAATTTCAGACGCGATCGCATCTTTCGCCCCTTCAAGCGAATCCATCGACGGTCAGAGTCAAACTCTGACGCTCATAAGTTTCAAGCCGAATCGACTTGAAACACCACTCTTTTACTCCGTGGGGTTAGGTATCGGATGGCAGGATGACTTAGCTTAACCCCTTTTTCGGATCAGGCAATTTGAGTCAAATGACGCCGAATCGAACGATGAGCCAGAAGGCAATTGGTTAAAACCGGCCTTCCATAACAGAAACATTCAAGTGGAACAGTTGCAGACATTTGCCTTGTTCACAAGTGACTTGTGATAGTCGCTCGGCTCAAGCGATGGTCACAAAACCAACGACATCAGCGTTGGTGAAAATGGACGCCTGTTTTCGCGAGACACTGTTTTACCCCCGAATGGCTCAGCAAAAAGAATTCGGATGACGCTAGAAACAAGGAAAGGCTGATTCATCACGAACTTCCTGCCGATTAAGAAAGGGGACTTCGGACCAAACGCTGCGCTAAGGGTCTCAAAATGCGAGGTCGTCCATCAAGTTCATGCCCACAAAACGGTTCATATGAAGTGAACTGAACTGTCGGCATCAAGAAATGACAAGCTAAGCGGATAAGTGGAGCCATGGATCGGCCAAACACTTCAATTCAAAACCATCTTCAGCTGATGATTCAATTCGTTGCTGCTGTCATGATGCTTGTCTCTTGTTGCCTGTCAGCAGCTGCTCAAGGAAACTTCCCTCGCAACGCCTACACGATCATCGGCGACGTGGCGATTCCGGGTACTTATTACTCACATGCAAATCAAAGAATGCCATTGCAACTGCTGTTGCAGCAAGCAAGATTTGTAGGGCCAGCAGGTACTGCCATCATTCGAAAAGGGAACCAACCGGAACAAGTCACCCCAGTTTCCGTGTTGACGAACTTAGAAAACCCAATCTTCTTGAATCCTGGGGACACGATCGTTTGGCGTTCCAACCAGCGAACCCACTTACAACGTGGGAATGTTGCACTCCTGACAGATCGTGGCCCCCAACTTCAAACCATTCCGGTAACAGGCATCAATCTGGCCGCGCTGAAACAGCAAGCTCATCTTCGCGTTCACCAGCCTGTGGTTGCTCACCGCTATGATTTGGATAGCCAGCAATCGTTCCGAAGAAATCCCGACTCGGGCGGCGTCATGCACGGAGACGTACTCGACATCCGGACATCAGTGGCACACGAAACAGCCGTGCCAATGATCGTCACACAGACTCCCGACCAACCTTCTTCTGACATTGTCAAAACGGTATCTCGCCCAATTCAGGACAGCACCGGTCCTCCGTTGCACACGCTTCCACCGGCTCCACAATTCCAACAACAAAGTGGATCAGCGATCATTACAATGCCCGCGCCGATACCAAGCGTTGGCAATGCTCTGCAAATTCCCGATGTGCCATTGCAACAAACAAACAATTTTGGTTTTCCGGTGGACTTGTCCAGCATCAATGAAGACATCTCAGAAGAAATTTCGAGTTCAAACTTAAGTGATTCAAGCAGTTCAAACAATTTGGCTTTAGCAAACGCGATCGAAGATCAAGCTGCCCATGTCACACCGCATCCGATCAATACGGATGAAGAAGATAATACTCAGGCGATCCTGAGTGGTATTTTTATGTTTGGCCTGCTCTTAGCAATCGGCTTAATCACCATTGGAATCGTTCGTACTCGACAAGAACAACGTTTCCACGACCAAATGCGAGCAGGCACGATCGCTCATCCGACCGTCGTTCAAACAGCCACAGCTTCGGCCGAACTTCTCGCAACACCAAATGATGCTGAGCAAGCAGAAAACGAAGACGCTGACATTCAACAAATGGCGATCGATACAGCTGACACGACAGATGTTGAGACGGCCGATGTTGAGACGACCAATACGATTGGTTCACCGACATGTTCACAGGAATCCATGTCAAAAGAATTCATGTCA
>CAYTUE010000005.1:3304-8463 GCA_964441085.1 uncultured Planctomycetaceae bacterium | reverse complement strand
ACATCGATCTGTTGTTTGCCGATCAAACACAACACAGCGAAGTAGATGCCGTCGATTTCCCGCAAACGATTCAGGACCAGGAAGACATTATGGCTCATCCGCCAACAACGCAGGCTGAGACACAGTATCTGGAAGACCTTATCCAGAACCGTCTTCCAATGGAGCTATCTGAGGCTCAATTGCCTCTAAAAATTGCTCTGTTTGGAAAGCCCGAAGGGCCACGACGTCTTCGAATCGACGCAGCTCATTCAACAATCGCGCCTCCACATATGGCCAGCGCGGCGACTCGATCCAAGAGACGTGAACCAGCAATGGCGATGAAAAACGATGCTGGAAAGCAAGCAGCCAAACAGGATCAAACTGCCATACAGCCGTCGTCTTCTGATCCATCAGAACAAATACCAGCTTCTCAGCCTGAAGCAAACTTGACCACTCAGAATTCAGACACGTCTGGTTCAGTCGTCACATCACCCCAATCACAAATCGCTTCCCAAAGCTCAACAAGCGGGTTGGACAAAGCGTTGAATTTTCTTGAGGAACAATCGAAGTCATGATTACGGCTATTGATTTTGGGTGTCATACGATTCGAGCGGCTTCTGGAAACATCGAACGTCCGAATGTTGTTCGTGGCAGCCATGAGCGTTCAGAATATGTTGTCCTGCCGGCCACAGATCGGTATCAGCAAATGCTGGAAGCCAATCAAATTGGCTACGGCGAATGCGAAGACAGCTTCGTTGTTTTTGGCAACAAGGCAGGGCAGGTCAAGTGGCTCAGCCGTCTGCCATCGGCCCCCTTGTTTCTGGACGGACAGATTCCCACAGCGGATGCTCCCGCTCGACAAATTCTCAATGTCATCACCGCGGCGATGCTAAAGAATGTGGGAGAACCCAATAGTCTGTGCAGCTTTACCAGTCCAGGTGGAAGAAGTCGTCCAGGCAACGTGCAGTTTCTTTCCAAGCTCCTGACAATCAATCAACAGATTCCTCTTGCCTGCAACGCAACCGATGCATTGATTCTGGCCAACGGGCACAGTACTCAGTTCACCGGGATTTCGCTGGTATTTGGAGCCGAAGTGTGTGAACTCGGAATCAATCGGTTTGGAGTTCCTGTTGCGTCTGATGTGATCCCAATTGGATCAAACTGGATTGATAGCGAAATGGCACGACAAAGCGAACGTAAAGTCTACGACGCTTCCGGTGACTGCTACTTAGATATCGATTCCATCAGAGCTTGGAAAATCGATAGCAAACCGCACCTCAGAAACTCCTTTGACGAACAAGGGCGACGTCTTTCACGTCTTTATTCGGTTGTCTTGGATCGCATCGCGGCCAGCCTGAAACGACTCCTTCAATCCAACAATGTTCGTTCCGCAATTGGTGACGACAGAATGAATCTACTGTGTGGCGGTGGCGCCATTCAAATCGGTGGTTTCACGAGCTGCCTGACTGAAAAACTCGTCGAACACGGGATCGCAGAAAATGTGCTGTCGATTCAGTGCAGTGAAGATGCGGAAACTGCAGTGGTTCGAGGCCTGTTGATTTTTGGACAGTTGGAACAACAACGAAGTCAAAAAAGCGTCGCGTAGTCAAGCGAAGTAAACTTTGCTGTCAGTTGTTGATTACCCAACAAGGCAAGCAGCATCAGCATCAGCATCAGCTGGCACTGACCTTGCCGGATTCCGCATGGCAATCCCTGTTTGGCAAGAACCAGACAGGGCAGGGCACTTCAATTGAGTGGATTGTGCTTTAACAACCGAATCCCCGCATGCCAATGGCGCAAGAAGGCACGGTATTCGGCTAAGTGAAATGTTCCTACATCCGATCCATGTAGCGAATGAATTCAACTTCGAGTCGAGCAATATCTCCGAAGGCCTGTTCGAATTCAGCCAATCGTTGCTTGGCAGAGTAGGGCTTCGTTGGATCTCGTTTTGCAAGTAGCTGCAGGTATTCGACAAAGTCTTGCCGGCGAGCTCCATTTTCCAACAGGAAAAAGGTAAACGCCCAAGACTCACTGTAGGAATGTAATAAGTTGCGATGAAAGTTCGCATCCGAAGCAACAATGCCCCCCAGAAACCCCATTGGCCGTTTCTTACGAAAGACATCTCTAAACCAAGCCGACCGTTCGCCATTCAGACGATCGGAAATCAGATTTCGACCTGTCCGCTTTCTCATTCCAGAAGGCTCTAAGGCAGTTGCCAACCCTTCCACGACCCAAGTCGGAGCTCCACCCACGCGAGAATGAATTCCAATGTTGTAGCCGACTTGATGAATCGTTTCATGAATGACAGTATTCGCCGTCTGACCAGCAATGGCCGACGCATAGGCGAACGTGTCTTGGTTGATTCCCCCCTCAGACGCCGTTGTCATTTTATCTTGCCTCAGATCACTCCATGGATCATTAGAACCAAATGAAACCTTCGACTGCACAAGTCCCGGACTATCAAACAGGGCCACGCGATTGCTAAGCAACGAGTAGTATCCTAGAAGTCCATTAGAAAACGGCACCTTGTCTTTGGTGGCATACCGAGCAAATTCAGCTTCGGACCGAAACACGATCGCAACAAGCGGGAATTCGGGTTCGGCCACAGAAAAGCCTCGCACACGATAAAACTGTTCGACGTCTCGATAGATATTTTCAAACAACTTGACGTACTGTTTGGCTCGACCAGTGGGCGCACAAACGAAGTAATGAGTCGAACCGGCAACTTCATAGCCGGATGAAAATTCTTCTTGCAGCTGAGTTCGAAAGGTGCTGGCAGACAACGGTTGAAAACGCGGTGAAATTTTCTTCACAGACTTCACATCACGAACGGGCAGCCGTTTTAGCTGTCCTTGCCTGTTGATCAAAGAACATTCCACTTGAGACAGCGAAACAACTTTTCCTTCGTACATCTGATTTTGATCATGAATCTGCACGAGCCCATCTGCGTTGACCGCAGAAAGTGACCACAAACAACAGCAAACAGCCACAGATCGCTGAATGAAAGCGACTGAGGCAGTCGATCGAACAGAAGACACAGCGCAGAGCGGGGCAATCCATGTGAAATGGGATTGTACGCGATTTAATCGTTGTAGGAATTGCATGAACACTCGGTCGGGATCAACATGCGAATAGAAACCTGAAAACACGCCGGGAACGTAAAAAATACAGACAAGGGGGGATCTTAAAGTTAGGTCATCTTTGCCTGTTAGAACGAATAGATTTCATTTTTCACGAATCCCGTTCCCTGTCCCAAGGAAATTGACTGCGAACGTTTTCGCTTTTCTCATTTCATTCAGGCCGCCTTTTGTGACTCAAGAAACGACAACACAAAATCTCATCTTGTCTCGCTGTGGTACTGCGTTGATGTTTGCAGGAGCAATACTGACAGCCGCCATTTTTGTGGATCACTGGACTGACCTCAAGGTGCCATTCCCTTCCTTTTGGTACACATCACGAAGTCTGCACCCATTACTATGTGTCGGCTTCTTTCTGGGAGGCTGGCACTGCCACCGAACGGCATCGACTGGACTGCTTTCCATACGAAGTGGACCAGTATTCGACGAAATCATCGTTTACACACAAGACCGTTGTGAGCGTTGCGATCAAGCACTCGCCACATTGTCAGATTACGCACGCTGGCTTCCTCCCATTAGCGAAGTCAACATCTCCGTCGACGAAGAACTGCGTAACCGCTTCAGCCAGTCGGTTCCGATCGTGGAAATGGACGGAGTGGTACAGTTTCGAGAACGCGTCAACCGAGAAATTCTGGAACGGCTGATTCACAGTCGGCAAATTCAAAAAACAACAGTGATTGTTCGCGATCATTCAAATGAAGAAAGCGAGACTCGCAGATGACAGTACTCGGACTATTTGCTCGACACCCTCTGCCCGGAAAAACAAAAACTCGGTTGGCCAAAAGCATAGGAAACGAAGCCGCAGCCGAAATGGCTGAAGCTTTTCTTCATGACCTGCTGCATCGAATGCCGCAACACGCAGATCAATTCCTGCTGTGTGCCACTCCTGAAAATCCAGAATCTCTGAAGTGGTTTCAGGCCCATGCACCAAACAATGTTCAGTTGATTTTCCAACCAGAAGGCGGCTTAGGAGATCGCATCGACTGGTTCTTTCGCACTGCGTTTGAATCGGCAACTGATACTGAATCTGCAATTTTGATTGGCTCCGACAGCCCAGATTTGCCTTCGGCCATGATTGCAGATGCCACGATTTTACTGCAGCAGACAGACGTCGTCTTTTGCCCAGCGACAGACGGGGGTTACACGCTGATCGGAATGAAAAAGCTGCATTCGGGCCTTTTCGACAAGGTCAAATTTGGTTCATTGCAAACCTTAAGTCAGTCGCTCGATGCCGTTCAGGCAGCTGGTCTGACGTGCCAACTGTTGCCCCCTTGGTATGACGTTGACGAAGTCGAAGATCTCAGCCTGTTGAGGTCTCGCCTGAGAACAGATGCGAGTGTTCAAGACAGTTGTCCTGCGACATTCCAATCGCTAAAAAAACACTGGGCAAGTGCCACGATATGTCTTCAACAGCAAGAAGAAGGCTGACCTTTCACTTCGTCCACATCCATCATTTCCATCTTATCGTCAGACGTCTATCATTCGCTTTTCCCCGGCCCGTTTGAACGGGATCCGTTTTTTGTGAAAAGGCTTCCCCTATGTCATCAGAAGAAATCAACCTGTCTGGCTCTCGCATTCTGATCGCTGATGATAACGAACAGAATCGTGAGCTTTTGGATGCGTATCTTGCAGACGAAGACTTCGAAATCATGATGGCCGCTGATGGTCAAGAAACCCTAGAAGTGGTGGAAGCCAACGAACCTGACTTGATTTTGCTAGACATCATGATGCCTCGCATGAGCGGGTATGAAGTCTGCGAAAAACTAAAGGCCGACTCCGAAAAGCGAAAAATCCCAGTGCTGATGGTCACCGCACTCAATGAAATGGGAGACATCGAAAAAGCGGTGAATTCAGGCTGCGATGACTTTCTGACAAAGCCTGTGAATCAACTGGAACTGAAGACTCGAGTGCGATCGCTGCTGCGAGTTCGTCATTTGTCCAGCGAACGAGACCGACTGCTGGCCTATCTGGAAGAAATGGAACAGCAAATCCTGCCATCGGGCTCATAGCGTTCGTTGCCAAAATGCACAGTGTTTTTGTGCC
>CAYTUE010000005.1:1571-3204 GCA_964441085.1 uncultured Planctomycetaceae bacterium | reverse complement strand
CAGTGTTTTTGTGCCCAGCAACGCGACATCATCGCCTTGGCAAACCGAGCACAGATCATCCCGAAGCCAAGCACGATCAACCAACTCGGCACCTTTTCGAAGAATTTTGCTACTCATGTCGCCTTCTGAACAACCTGTCAATGAATCTGATTGTTCAGGTTCAGAGAATGATGATCAGGTGGATCTGAGTATCAAAGTGACTTTGAAACCTCGACGAGCCATGCCGTTTTTTAGTCGGCATCCATGGGTGTTTGAATCAGCAATCGATCGAGTTGACGGGGCACTCCAGCACGAACTCATTGTTGGCACTGCCGTGAAACTGTATTCCAGTGAAGGAGAGTTTATTGCCCATGGATTGTGGAACGAATCCAGCAAGATTCGAATCCGCTTGTATTCATGGGATGAAAACGTTTCTCTCACAGCCGACTTTTGGAAACAGTCTGTTGTCACCGCCATTCAAAATCGAAACCGCACGTTCCCTCTTAAAGATCCTGGAGTCGGTGCCCGCCTCATCTTCAGTGAAGCAGATTTTCTGTCGGGGCTGACAGTCGATCTTTACGACGGCTATGTCCTGGCACAGTTCACAAGCAATGCCTTGTATCAATACCGCACAGACTTGATTGAAGCTCTGCAAAACGAATTACAGCCCAAAGGCATTTGGCTTCGCACCGAAAAAGGCATGCGAGAAGCGGAAGGACTGACTGCCGAAGACGGGTTAATTTGTGGCACAGAACCGCCTCGCCCATTATTCATCACCGAAAACGACATCCAATATGGCGTCGACGTACAGCAGGGTCAAAAAACGGGGTGCTACTTAGACCAGCGAGAAAATCGCCGAATCGCGGCAAAGTATATGACGGGTAAGATGCTGGACGCGTTTTGCTTTTCCGGAGGATTTGGAATCACCGCGCTAAAAGCAAATGCTGTCGAATCTGTCTTAGCAATTGACTCATCTGAATCGGCACTGACGTTAGCGGCAGCCAATGCAGAACTGAACGGAGTCGCCAAGCGAATGCAGTTCGAAAAAAGCGACGTCAAACGAGCACTCGCAACGCTGGAATCCGACGGTCAAACGTTTGATTCGATTGTCATCGACCCACCTCGAATGGCTCGAAGTCGAGGGGGTTTGAACCGAGCCATCAAAGGGTATTCTCGATTAAATCAACAAGCGATTCGAGTTCTCAAACCCAACGGAATTCTTGTCACATGTAGCTGTTCGGGCTTAGTTTCTCGTCAAGAATTCCAAGACATGCTGCAAGAAGCCAGTCGAGCCGAACGAAGGCCGATTCAAGTTTTGGAACAACTGGGACAACCTGCCGACCACCCAGTAAACGTATGCTGCCCAGAAACCGAATACCTCAAAGTGTTTGTGTGCCGAGTGCTATAAAGCACCAGCGGCAGATATTGTGCACAGATGCCAGCCACCACATCGTGCCTTCGTCATTGGGCGTTCAATTCTTGGCCGGTCAAGCAAATCAGACCACGCAAATCAGCCCATGCAAGCGGCTTAAAAGCCTTACCAACAGACGAATTTTGTGAGACGACGTGACGAACTCGCAGTCTCGCATCGGCGTTTGTCGGCACATGTTCTTGAAACATACGGAATGAAAATCTTGGGCAACACCGTCCTATC
>CAYTUE010000005.1:0-1471 GCA_964441085.1 uncultured Planctomycetaceae bacterium | reverse complement strand
ACTCGCCTCATCGCGGGAATTTCGCTTCAGGAGCGGTTCCAGTGGAGCAGGGTGCTGACAATCAGCCACCGAATCATGGCCCATGTGTACGGCTTATCTGAAAATATCCAGACGCCCTTCTTCCCAGTGCGAAAGATGACTTCGCATTCTCGCCATTCTATCCGCTATACTTTAGCACCCTTCCTTGATCTCACTCATCGTTAGATTCGGGAAAGACAACATGTGCCACTCGGAAGACGACTTCCCACTAGGCACTGCCCCACCAGAACAACATGAATGGCCTCTTGGCGGAGAGATTGAAGTGTCTGAAGGCGAAATTACGGTTGGTGGTTACCAGCTGAAAAACTGCATTGCATCCGGAAGCCACACCCAGATCTGGGAGGTGACTGCGATGGGTTCTTCTATGCAACTGGCCATGAAGCTCATGCTGGACGAATCTCGAAAAGAGTCAGTCCAAAAAGCGGTTTTGAAACACGAATACAAAGTCGGAAACTCGCTCGACCATCCTTCATTTCTTCGGTTTCACGACATTGAAATGAACCGAGATCACGCGTTCTTCGTGATGGACTACTTCCGTTCGCCCAGTCTGAAACACCAAATCACCAGCAATCTCATTGCCACTCAGGCGGCGTTTAGCAAACTCGCCAGCTTTCTGGCTCATGCCTACTTTTTAATGCACGAAGCTGGCTGGCTGCATCGCGATATCAAACCAGACAACATCTTGATGAATCGAACGGGCGAATGTCGAGTAATCGACTTTTCGTTGGCCAGCCGAGTCAAAGGAGCGCTGGGAAAAATGCTGGGAGGCAAGGAAAAACAAATCCAAGGGACTCGAACATACATCGCTCCCGAAACCATTATGCGAAAGCCAGCCACCGAACAAACGGACATGTATAGCCTAGGAGTCACGTTTTTCGAGATCCTGACAGGAGCCCCACCTTTTGCAGGGGATACCCCCAACGCCTTGCTGAAAAAACACTTGGCCGAAGCCGCAACAGCACCATCCTTCATCAACAAGAATGTCACCAAAGATCTTGATCGCATCATTCTGAGAATGCTGGATAAGAAGCCCGAAAACCGGTTTCAAACGATGCAAGAGCTTGAATCAGCACTCCGCAGCGCCAAGTGCTTTGAAGTGGACCCTCAGCAGTTGCTGGACGATAAAGCTCGCAAAGAGAAAGAACTGGCGGCCCAGTCTGTGGATAAGCGACTCGATAGTCGAGCGGATGCGGATCGAACAGAAAAAGGGATTGTGATCCCGGCCAAGAAGAAGAAAAAAAGGGAAATGACTGCCTCAATGAAGCGAGATGAAGCATTGAGAGCAAAATCACAAGCTGAGAAAGATGCAAGGAAAGGAACAGTTGCACCGGCAGAATCTGCTGCCCCCCCATCCCAGCCCCCTCTCCAACCCACCTATCCTGTTCCTCCAATGCAGATGCCTCACCCCGGCGCCCCCATGCCTCCTATACCT
>CAYTUE010000004.1:60425-83621 GCA_964441085.1 uncultured Planctomycetaceae bacterium | reverse complement strand
CCACCGGCGGCGGTTGTGGTGGTGCGACCGGTGGAGATTCTGGCGGCGGCTTAGGTGGGGGCAGCGGCGGCGGTTCTGGTGGTGAGACGGGCGGAGATTCTGGCGGCGGGTTTGGTGGCGACGCCGGCGGCGGTTGAGGTGGTGAGACCGGTGGAGATTCTGGCGGCGGCTTCGGTGGTGACACCGGCGGCGGTTCAGACAGCGGTTCCGGTTGGGACACTGGCGGAGATTCAGGCGACGACTACTTGGCTAACCCCTCGGAGCCTGGTGTTGATGTGCCTGTGAGCCAACCTGATGGCGGAAACGATACTGGATCTGGACCTGGATTCGGTTCCGGCGGCGGAACTGACGCGGGCGGTGATACTGGAAGCGGTTCCGGAGGTGGACTTGGCTCTGGTGGTGACGGAAATGCTCCCGTTGTTCCAGAACCCGGCAGTCTTCTTATGATGGTTGTTGGTAGCTGTCTTGGAGGCACGGCTTGGTTGCGACGACGTCGGAAAAACGCAGTCGAGGCTTCGGACAGTCCTGAAAACGTCTAACGCAGAAATCCCATCGGGGATTCCCGCAAAAATCAAAAGGCCAGTCATAACTTCATGTTGTGGCTGGCTTTTTTTGTGTAATTCAAACACCTCTGCGTCTCATCCGCCGCTCTCAAATCATTGTGTTCTGGGACAATTTGCGGTTTGTTTTCACTGGAAAAAGGGAGCAGCACTGGAAGTGGTCGCTGATACATCACGCGGCAATCAGAATTCATTGTTCCCGTTGGGAATGTCGTACAGCAGCCAAAGACGTAGCTGACATGTTCGCTAGAATCTGCTGAACATTCGTGACAGCTTCAATTGAAGCTGTCTGGCTTTGACTGATGCAAGGCAGGTGGCTGCCGACAGTGTCTGATTTGCATTCTGTGGCCATTGCTTCCCAGCTGGTCTTGTTTTCTTCTGTGGTTGTTTTGATGTCATCACTTTTTCGCCCAAACATTCAGGCTATTGCTGGTTACGTTCCTGGGGAGCAACCACGGACCGACGACTGGATTAAACTCAACACCAATGAAAACCCATATCCACCGTCTCCGAAGGTGATCGAAGCAATTCAGAAAGCGGCGACAGGGCGGCTGAATATCTATCCCGATGCGTCGGCCACATGTTTTCGAGAAGCTGCGGCAGATTTGTTTCAAGTCGATTCAGACTGGATCTTGCCCGCCAATGGAAGTGACGAAAATCTCACGATCATCTTTCGCAGCTTCTGTGACGAAGGGCAAACGATTGCTTATCCGTACCCGAGTTATGTGCTGTACGAAACACTCGCCAAAATTCAAAACTGTCACGTTCAAAGACTGCAGCTCGATGCAAACTTTCAGTGGTCTGCTGACGACGCGACACAAATGGCGGCAGCTTGCCAGCTAATTTTGGTTCCCAATCCCAATTCGCCTACAGGCAATCGCTGGTCAGCCGATCAACTTGCCATGTTGGTTCCTGAACAAGGGGTTTTGGTCTTGGACGAAGCGTATGGAGACTTCCCTGAAACTCCTCATAGGGGCCAGCTGCTCACAGAGTCTCGCTTTGCAAAACGCACAATTGTCACTCGCACGTTAAGCAAGTCGTACAGTTTGGCGGGCCTGCGGTTTGGGTTTTCGATCGCCGACCCTGAACTCACATCTGGGATGCAAAAGGTGAAAGACAGTTATAACTGTGATGCCATCGCAATCGCTGCGGCAACAGCAGCGATTTTGGATCAAGATTGGATGCTGAATAACCGTCGCATGATTGTGGAGACTCGACAACGTCTCGAAGATGCTTTGATGTCGCTCGGTTTTGAAGTCAGCCCAAGTGAAGCAAATTTTCTTTGGGTGATTCATCCGTCAGGCGAACATCAACGCATCTATGAACAACTGAAAGCTCGAAAAATTCTGATTCGCATGATGAAGTTCCCTCATTCAAATTGCCTACCAGAAGGTCTCAGAATCAGCATTGGGTCAGATGAAGAAATTAACAAAACAATCGAAGCGTTGCAGCAAATTGTAAAAGAGCTGAACTGATTGTGATCGTATCTGTGCGATCCACTGTCACTGAGTGTCGTGTGATTTGAGTACCGCTTGCTACACGGAGAGCTGCGCCTGGTGTCACGAGTCTGATTGATTCAGTTCGGTGACACCAGCATCTTGTCGAAAGCGACGTTCAAACTTGGGGTCTGGCAACAGAAACGGGTGTTTGTATTGCTCTTGGCTGCCACCGGATTGTTTCAACCGGCAATCTGCGAACTGTTTCCAATGTTGGTTTGCCAAGTGATGGCATGTGATTGGCCCAAGTCGACCAGAACGTCGTTTGTCGTCGTATTCACAGTTGTGTTTTGCCAGCTGGTGTTCGGTCGCGTTTGCAAGATCTTGCAATTGTTGCTGGCTCAGCTGATGGCTGACAAACAACTGGTATGCCGGAGGATCATTCCACGATGGTGTTAATGTGAAAACGCTCGCCGACATCTGTTGATCGTATTGCAAAACTGTGAAGGCTTGGGTGACAGCGGCGACCACTTGAGATTCCGTAATTTTTTCTCCTGTAATACTGCTGATGTGAGCCGCCTTGTGTTGGAATTCCAGTAAGGGAGTCGTTCCATAGTATCCCGTGCATTTCACCACATCATGGATATTGTAGCGGTACAAGCCAGGCGATGTGGTTAGTAAGATTTTGTAGCAGCAACCTTCTTCGAGTTGGTGGGCTCGCAGAATTTCTGGTTCACCGCCGCTTAGGTCTGGCTGAGGAATAAATTCAAAGAAGTGTGATTCGATGTCTAAAATTCCGGCCGAAGAATTGTCGTGAATCGGGATGGTCATCCGTCCTTCACTGGCGTGTAAACCGTGGTCGCGAATCGGTAGGTTTCCAAATCGTCGTTGTAGTTCCGGAAGATAAGCGGCCACACTGCCTCCCGTCCATACTCCCAGAAGACACATATTTGGCCAAAGTAAGTCAGGTTTGAGTGTGGAATGTTGTTCTAAAATCTGTTGCACTTCAGCGGCTCGCTGTGGGTTTGGCTTCATTCCTTTGGCGAGGGTTTTTCTGACGCTGGCAGGCAACGCATCGCACGAAATTGTGCCGTCTGCGATATCTTGAATGATTGCCTGAGCATTTTCGTCAGCCGTGTTAAGCAGGCTGATCAAGGAACTGGGGTTGGCTGTGACAAACAGACCAGCCCACGGATCTTCGATTGCATAGCGAGCTTGCAAGATTCGACGCTGTGTTGGGTCATCAACCAAAGTCACTTGCGCAGGAATGGTGTACAGCTTGCGAATAATGGGCGACTGCATGGCGGTTACTAAGCCGCTGATGTTCCCGCATGGAATTCCGGTTGGCGTGTTAAAGATCTGATGGCTGCTGTTGAGCTGAACCATCTTGAGCAGCTTAAGAGCTGGGTAGTTTTCGTGAACCGAAATTCCCCAGTGCTGCCAACCACGACGGTAGTCTTTGACAAATCGTTGAGTAATCGGGATTTGTTTGGCTTGAGATGTCGTACCGCTAGTTAAGGCAAACATCATCAACTGATTGGCAGTTCCTAGCAATGCTTGATGGTGTCCCTGCACCATTTGCTCAATCGCCGGTCGAAATGTTTCGTAATCAGAAACATCAAATTGCTGTTGAAACTCTTTTGCTGATAGCGTGGCCTTCAGACCATGTTGGCGGCTGAAGTCGCTATCGTGATTCAGTTTCAGAATGCGACTTAAAGTTGTAGCTTGTACAGCTTCACAACGATGTTTTGCGTTGTCTAAAAAACGGTTTTTGGACCTTATCAGTCGCCGTCGTACTAATCGCCCGATCGCACTGCGAATTCTTTGACGGATCGGAATGGATGCCATGAGGCGACTTTTTGAACTCAATTGCTGCCGTAAGAAATTTCAACGCTCTGCTTGCTGACGATGTAATCCTTTAAGCATGTTGCCATCATTTGCACATGACACGTTCGAGGAAATTCTAGGAAGACTGCAAAGTCGTGCTGCGGTCACTCACTGAATGAGCCACTAAGCGACGGGCAGCTAAGCAACGGGCAGCACGGTGTCTTCAAGCGTTTTTGTCAGATGGTTCAGGACGGCATGTGACCCGAGAACCTTGCGAGTTCTTCCGCTGATCCGAAGTGCTCCCCCCTGCATCAGACAGGCTTTGAAGCATTCAGGCAGCCCCTTCCAGAAGGTTTTATTGCGAAGCATCATCATGGGACGAATGCGATGAGAATTCAAAGAATTCAACCAATCCAACCGGGACATCTGACGAGGGATAAAAATGTCTTTGTCTTTACCCAGCATCGTGTTCAGTGGAACCAGCATGTCAACTCGGTAACGTAATGCGTCGTCGAGACAAGCTTCTAGGCCGTCGCGAGCACAGCGTTCCGCATGACTGTAAATATGACGGCCACGACTTCCGGGCAGAACAACAACGGCTCGAGCATTCAATTCACAGGCAAATTCGAGTGCTCGACGAGCATCATCGACGGCCTGAGTGTAACTGCGATTTAAACTGCCAGTGAATCCGCCAGCGAACCCCACAGTACAAACTTCTAAACCCGCGTCACGCAGGACTTCTTTCAGGATTTCCGGTCCAATCTGTCGGGCTCTTTGACGGCGAACGCTGACGAGCCGAATTCTGCGACGTTGGAGTTGACGAACTTCTGCAATCAGTCCTTCGAAGTCTCGAGCCACCAGAATTTCAGCGGAATGTAACTGAGTCGGTGACGGAGCATTTTCTACTTGGTTTGATGTGGTGGTAACGGACAAATCTGCATTGGTTCGGTTTAACACAACGTCCATGGATCGCTCTCGACATCAAGGAAAGAAGTAGTTCTGCGTTTGGCCCACCGCATCTCTCGAAGATTAAGGAATGACGAAGACGCTGCAACACAGATGTGAATCAAATTTTTTATTTCAAGCGGATCACTTTTGATGTTGAGTGTCAATGTGTCGTTGTTGTTCAACATCAGTTGCTCAAAATTTCGCTTGATACCACGCTGCACTTTTGTTGGCTCGTGACATTTGATTGTGTTCCTTTGTGTTCCAGCTACACCATATTGTGTGATGAGCAAAGATGGTCTCAACCAAGATCACGTTGGAATGAAAGATGCTTGGGATATGAGATCGCTGAGCCCAAATTTTTCCCGCTGGGCGACGCCACTCGGCAGCGTTCCTTGACGATCAAAGTTGGCAACTTTCACATTGCAATCAACCACAGTTCGTACCTGTGGTTTACCACTATGCCGTTTTTTGGTCGGGGTATTTTACTCGACCATGATGCACTGCCAGCAATGACTTCACCAAGGAATCCTTGATGGTTGTCAGGTCGGTCATGGTGAGCCCGCTTTCATCGAATTGCCCGTCGGTGATTCGTTTCAGGCAAATGTGGTCGATCAGCGAGCGAATGCGTTTCGGAGTTGGTTCGCTGAGTGTCCGGCTAGCGCTTTCAACGGCGTCTGCCAGCATCATGACTCCTGCTTCCTTGGTTTGAGGTTTCGGGCCGGGATACCGGAACGTCGATTCGTCTGCATCCGTTCGATGATCTTCGTCGGCTCGATTCGTGGCTTCTCGAAAGAAGTATTCTACCAAGGTGGTTCCATGGTGTTGTTCGATAAAGTCAATTAAACGTCGAGGCAGGTTGTGTTGTTCAGCCAGTTCGACTCCATCTTTTACATGTCCGATAATGATCAACGCAGACATAGCCGGAGCCAGTTTGTCGTGAGGATTTTCGGCCCCAGAGGCCATATTTTCGATGAAGTATTCGGGCTTCAAGCCTTTTCCGATGTCATGAAAATATGCTCCGACTCGTAGTAGCAACCCGTTGGCTCCAATGGAATCCGCGGCGGCTTCACCGATAGACGCCATCGTGATCGAATGGTTGTAGGTACCAGGGGCGCGTTGAGCCAATTCTTGGAGGAGCGGATGAGATACGTCAGAAAGTTCTAACAGGCTGATATCAGTGACGATCCCGAAGACTCGTTCAACAGCTGGCATACTGCCTGCAACAAGGTAACAGCAGACCAAAGACCATCCGGCAAATTTAAAGGCGATCTTAAGTGCGGCTGGATCTTTCCAGCCCCCAGCAAACGCATGGCTGTCCACCAAGTTGATGCTAAACACCGTAATGAAGGCAACAGCTGCTAAAGCAAAACCAATTTTGATCAGAGTTGATCGAGACGACACTTGATGCAATGGAATCACGGCGGTCACGCAGACAGCCAGCAATGCCATAAAGTGGCCTAACGTGCCCACCGTTGTGATGGAAACCAGCAAGCATAAACAGAATGATGTGAGCAGTGCCAAGGTCTGATTTTGGACAATCGCCAAAATGATAACGGCGCTAAGTAGCGGCAAGACTTCAGCTCGCCAAGGGTCTCGACTTAACCAACCGCTTAAAATTACGGCCAGCACACAAATTAATAGGTAACTGGTTAATCGAGTTGGTTCGGCAAGCAATTCGGGTTCTGCTTTGCCCAAATAAATTGCAAACAACGAAACCATCGTGGCCAGCAGGATAAAGATGCCGAGTGCTCGCCCAACCACTTGGTCCCAAGACAGTTGAGCTTCATGAGACGCGTGTTCAGCATTCAAGATTTGAATGTGTTCTTCATTCAGTAATGTTCCTGGCGCAACCAGAATGCGTCCTGCTGGATAGGAATCAAAGATCGTGTCCACTTCATCGATTGCAGTTTGCCGCCGCTCTGTGGTTAAAACTTCGTCTGAAATTAACTGCCCTGTTAACTGACTTTGGATCCAGCTTTCAACGGCAGGGCGAATTTGCTGCAGATTGGGAAGCGAGGTCCAAGCTCCTCCAAGTTGTCCTGTCTCCAGTAATTGATTTTCGAGTGAGACTTCAACAAGGAGATTTTGGCTTAACGATTGTCCATTGGGATCGACAATCTCAATTCCTCGCTGAGGTCTGAGATCTTCTTCTGAAAAACCCAGCTGACTGAGTTCATCTAACGCGACCAATCCGACAGGACGAACCTTAGCGATCCAGCTTGCGAATTCCTTCTCCATCAGGTCCAAGCGTTCGCTGATTTCCATGTCAGCAGTGGCCAACCCTTGCTTGACGCGATCAAACCGAGTTCCTGGTTCTTCTCCTAATTCCGGATCACCAGGAAACACGAGATCTAACTGAAAGGCCTGCACGATTTCCGTGGGAACGGCCGTGATGCTTTCTGCGTTCGCGATTTTTGTGAGTTCATCTTTGAACCGCGATTGAAAGTCTCGCCAAAAATCGTCGTTTTGGCGAAAGACCAGTCGAGATTCTTCGGCGGCTAAATTTTGAGCTCGATCGGTGGCTCGTACATCCTTAATCTGAAAGTCGACGCGAGCCTGAATGCCATCAACTGCCACATGTCCCAACCGCCAAGGCAGCCGAGACTTCCATGACTGAACTGCGACCGACATCGAAGTCACAGTCAACAAAGCGATCAGCATCAGTGTCAGAACATGATAGTCCTGAAACGACGCAGTCAGCTTTTCCCACGTCCCAGGAGTCGGTCGAAAGACGCGAGCTTGTCTTGTGCGGCGTGAGCCGAAAAATGACATATCGATCGTTGCCGACGGAGAAGCGTCCGTCTCGCTGGCCAGATTCGCATCGATCGGGCTTCACCGCCCTATTCTTCTGTTTCGTATGCTGAAACGATTTCACGAACTAACCTGTGACGGACAATATCCTCGCCAGTCATTTTTACAATGGCAACACCTTTCACTTTTGAAAGCCGTCGAATTCCGTCATCAAGACCGTTTTTTATTCCACTCGGTAGGTCATTTTGGGTTGCATCTCCCGTCACGACAATTCGAGAATTTACCCCCATTCTGGTCAAAAACATCTTCATTTGGGTGACAGTTGTGTTTTGAGCCTCATCAAGGATCATAAATGTGTCGTTTAACGTGCGACCTCGCATGAACGCGAGTGGAGCAATTTCAATCACATCATTTGCCATGTAGCGCCGGACTTGATCGAAATCCAGCATGTCGTTGATCGCATCTAGCAGTGGACGCACAAACGGATTGACCTTGGCAATCATATCCCCCGGCAAATACCCCAGCTTCTCACCCGCTTCCACCGCTGGGCGAACCAATACGATCTTTCGCACTTCTTCGCTTTGCAGCGCGGCCAAAGCTTGAGCCACCGCCAAGTACGTTTTACCGCAGCCTGCCGGGCCATCGCAGAATACCAAAGGGTGTTCTTTCATCGCTTGCATGTAATCGCCTTGGCCGTCGGTGCGAGCACTAATGGAAGACACTTTGTCTTTGCCCACCCGAGCTGCTCGAATATCTCGATCTCGAGGCTCACCAAGTTCAGTCAAAGCTGTGAGGGAATCAGAAAGCGGCATGGGATTTTGCATGGAATCTGTTGAATCAGAAAGGCTGGCCACCACATCGGAATCCAGCAAGTCTCCTTTCAAGCGATAAGTGCTTTTCCAGAGGTTCAGTAATTCCAGACACTCGTTGACGTTGTCGAGTTCGCCGGAAATGGAAATCACATTTCCACGCAAAACCACACTGGTTCCCGTGCGTTTACGAGCCTTCTTGAGATAGGAATCTTGAGGCCCAAAAATTGCGAGCGCTTCGGCCTGATCTTTGACAGTAAGTGTAGCTTCGTTCATCACTGATTAAGAAATATCTGCTGAAAGGAAAGATTGTCTGGTTCAAAAGACACAAAGAACGGCGAATGGCTCACGCTGGAATCGAAATGATTGGATCATGATTGCGTCACAGACTTGCAACATCTGAGACGTCGCTAAACTGCCCCCGTTGTAGGTCACACTGGTCAGAAAATCTAGCGGACAACAAGATCGCCGCCTATCTGGCTGTGAAATTGTTGACTGTTGACCGCAGAAGGTGATTTTGAACAGATGCCAAAGTGCCATGTCGGATTGACTGCGGTGTTTTCCGTTTTTTCTGACGCAGCGGAAATCTGTTTTCACAAGTGTCGCCTTAATTCCTGTCCTCGAATTCGAACATTACAGAACGACCCCACACGCAAGATGACGGCATTCCCTGCGAAACTTGATCAAGGCTGGAGACGCCGAGTTCGCTCAAGAATTTTGAGATGGTACGGCGAACATGGTCGCAGTTTGCCATGGCGACAATCCAAAGATGCCTACCGCATCTGGATTAGCGAAATCATGTTGCAGCAAACCACGGTTGCCGCTGTGGTTCCGTTTTATGATCGTTTCTTAACAGCCTTCCCCACGGTTCAAGACTTGGCTGCTGCAGAACAGGATGAAGTGCTCAGGCAGTGGGAAGGTTTGGGGTACTACAGTCGAGCTCGAAACCTACACAAAGCTGCCAAGCAACTGGTCACAGACTTCGACGGAATCTTTCCAGAAACCGCCGACGAACTGCAACAGCTGCCCGGCATCGGACCGTACACCGCAGGGGCGATTTCGTCATTCGCCTTCAACCAACCTGCGCCCATCGTTGAAGCCAACACGTTAAGACTGTACAGCCGCCTGATGGAACTGGATGAAGATCCTCGAAGTTCCGCCGGTCAAAAGTTGCTTTGGAGATTCGCGGGATGGATTGTTGCTCGCAAACAACCGGCCGACTTTAATCAAGCCGTCATGGACATTGGCAGCCAAGTGTGCCGACCGGTCGATCCCGATTGCCGCAACTGCCCGCTACGAGCATCCTGCAAAGCACTGGAAGCTCAACGGCAAGACTCCATTCCCATGGAAGCCAAGAAAACCGAATTCACCGAAATGACAGACGTGAGTATTGCTGTTCGCCGAAACAAAAAGTGGCTGATTCGTCAACACACGGAATCCGAACGCTGGGCAGGATTGTACGACTTCGTTCGCTTTGAAATTCAAGATCCGTTGGCGAAACAAATCCCCAAACCTGTGGCCTCCAAAAAGAAAGCAAAGCCCAGCGACACTCTTCAGAAGTCATTGTTCGACGACGATGCGAAAACATGTGAACAGGAAACTCCACTTGAATTGTTCGACGCTGTTGAGCAACGAACTGGAATTCATATCCAAACGTATTCTTCCGAAAAAAAAATCCGCCACACGGTGACTCGTTATAAAATCAACCTTTTGTGTTTACAGGCAGAAGCATCGGGAGGCACCGTGCTTCCGGAATCGGGTTACCATTGGGTTTCGACCGAACAGTTGAATTCCCTGCCGTTGTCTCGAACAGGTCGCCAGTTCGCAGATCACTTGTTGCAGTCGACCAGTGAGTGAGTGGTGGTTGGTTGGCTGGTGAGCCGCCTTTCCAGCTCTATCGTCGGCCTCTCTGAGGCCGAGCTTCCTCTGTCGTCGGGTTCACAGAACCCGACGACAAAAGCTCGACCAAGGCTGCCGTGATTCACCCGCCATGCCTTCAACACACAGTGGGGCCCGCGGAGATTTCAATCCAGCCATTCCATTCAGCTCCCGGAGCCAACACTTGCAACCCCGCATCGACTCCCTTTTGCTGCAAGTTGATTGCATTTGTTGTGCAAGTGTACGGTTCCAAGCAAACAGCTTTTGTCCAAGGGGGAGTAAACGCGACGATTTCTCGAAACGAATCATCGCTTGTCTGAACAATCTGCAAACCGCTCTGTTCGTCGACGATTCGACACGTCACAACGCCGTCTTCACTTTGAACATTGGTGTAGACGTCATCGAGTTTTAAACTGCCAAACTCAGGAGCCTGTGTTAACTGATCACCAGTGGCCGGATTCTGCAGTTCTCCTGTCGGCAAGCAGTCATTCAATACCCATTGTTTTTCAGCCGGTGCGTATACGGTGCAGGTGTCAGCCGAACTTCCTTCCGCCATCGGTAGTCGAAAATACGCGTGAGTCCCAAAGCCCCACGGAAGAGGTTCTTCAGATGGATTGCGGACGGTAATGTCAGCTCGCAATGTGCTACCGCTTAAAGAATACTTGATTTGAATTTCTGCATCCGCCGGCCACAGATGGCATCTTTCAGGGTCGTCAATTGACAACTGGAAAGTTGCGGTGACTGATGATTCGGTTTGTTCAATGACTCGCCACGGGCGGTCTAATACAAATCCGTGAATCGCATTGCCTTGGCCTTCGTAACCCACCAAAGATTCTGGCAGGTGATAGTCTTTGCCGTTCCATGAATAGCGGCCACCTTCAATTCGATTCGGGAAGGGAAACAGCAAGGGAATGCCATTACGACTAAATGAGGAAGCCTCTGTTGTGAAGTTTGGGTCGGCTTCGATCACGGAAACCGTTCGTCCGTCTGTCCCAACGGCTTGAAAATCAAAACAGTTGAATCCCAAGTGAGTGGCGATTTGCGCCGTCGAACCAGTGGTAGCATCAGTCAGCAATACGACAGTCATGGAAGATCTTTTCTGCTTAAACGAAAAATGAAGATTTGAAGATTTGATTGGCGATGTGAATTCGGCAGCCGTTGCCGAGTATCAAGTGGACGATGACGCAGAATTCCAAGACACCGTTTGGTTTTCCACAGTGGCAGTTTCTGGAAAACGATCGGCCAAGGGATCGCTATGAGTCACACAAAGCAGTGCTGCATTTTCGGAAGATGCTAAATCAAGAAGTAACTTGCCAACAGCTTCTGCGGTGGTTGGGTCAAGATTGCCCGTCGGTTCGTCGGCGAGTAACAAAGAAGGCTTGTGAATAAGAGCTCGACACACGGCCACTCTTTGCCGCTCTCCCCCCGAAAGTGACGCGGGGCGATGCTGGAGTCGAGATTGCAGGCCGACTGATTCAAGCAATTGAAGGGCTCTTTCTTTCGCTGCTTTTTGATCAGTCGTGAACCCTGCCAAGGTGGGCAACAACACGTTTTCAAGAACCGTGCATTGAGGCAACAGTTGATGTTCTTGAAAGATAAAGCCAATATGGCGATTGCGAAATTCGGCGAGCTGCAGTTCCGTGAGTTTCCAAGGATCCTGTCCGGCAATCTGCACCGTTCCGCTGGTGGGACGATCTAAGGTGCCAGCGATATGCAGGAGTGTGCTTTTGCCGCAACCCGATGGTCCTCGTAACGCGACCGCTTGGCCAGCATCCAGTTGCAGATTCACCTGATTCAAAATGTTTAGCTCACCAGATGCGGTCGAAAACCGACGGCAGATGTCTTTGAATTCAAGTGCGGGCATGGCAACGGACTTCGACAAGATGATTTTGATGAGGACGATTTTGAGGAGACAGTCTGGGTGAACATTCGCAAGGCGGTAAAGTGTTCGTCACGTGGCAGCAACTGCTGTGTCAGATGATGTTGCTGATCGTGTTCTCCATGCTGTGTTTTCAGAATCTTCGGTAACTGACAAGCATCCGGCAAGTGTCAGCAGCACTGTGCTGGAAATTCTACTGGAACGCTGAGGTCATTGCTGAGAATGAACGTTGTAAGATCAGTGGTCGTGTCGCACCCAAGCAAGCGAACCGTTAAAAGCCAGTGGTCGGTTTTCTATTGCAGCCTTTTGAATTCTCTGGCCTTTTCTTTCAGTCGCTGGTGGAACCTTGTTCGCTGATCGTCGAGTTCTAAAAATCGTACTCTTGATTTCGTGTGCTCATGCATTCGTTCATCTGTTGGAACAGTCGATTGCGAGTGTGGAATCCGTGATTTCCATTGAATTCGATCTTACGAAAGTTCAATCGGGTTATTTGGGGACGGCTTTACGTCTGCCATATGGGCTAGGGGCCATCTTGGCTGGTTTGTTAGCCGATCGCATCGGGGGAAAACGAGTTCTGCTGCTTTACCTTTTCGGAGCAACCTTGGTCTGTGCTTCGTTTTTGTTGAGTCAATCGGCGGGAATGGTTTACGGGCAGCTGTTGACATTGGGAATGCTGGCCAGCGTTTACCATCCGGCAGGACTGGGGCTGTTGGCGAATGAAACGACGGTAAAAAATCGTTCCCGAGCACTCGGGTTGCATGGGATTTTTGGGTCACTTGGAATCGCATCTGCTCCGTTTTTCGCTGCCGTGATGTTGTCGTTTCGGCCAGGAGAATGGCGCACCTACTATCTGCTGCTTGCGGCGTTAAGCGGTTGCCTTGGGTTACTGATTTGGTGGAATTTGAAACCCACTGTGCATACCAAAGCAGCTTTGAATGATGCTTCGGGGAGCAGGTCAGGCGAATCTGCGATGGGAAGGCCAGCTGTCGAATCGGCCGCTCTTTCATTTCAAATGAAACCCTATGTCATGATGATTGCAAGTGGAGCTTGCAGTGGCATCGTGTACGGTGGGGTATTGCATTTTTTGCCACGATATTTGCAAGACGCAGGAAGCGGACAGATTCCTTTTTTACCAATCGATGCTTCAGTCAGTCTTTCTGTGATTGGAAATTATGCGGCCGCACTGGCATTGGCTTGTGGAGCGTTTGGACAATACACAGGTGGTCGTTGGGCAACACCCAAAAAGTTGCCTCGTCAAATTGCAACGGCCTATGCTTTGAACATTCCTTGTTTGTTGTGGATGACGGTGGCTGAAGGGCCGTTTCGACTATTCGCTGCCTGCTTGTGGGCTTTCGTTCACTTTATGAATCAGCCTCTCTACAACAGTCTGCTTTCCGAATTTGTTCCTCGACATCGCCGCAGTGTCGGGTTTGGTGTGAGCAATATGCTTGGGTTTGGCATCGGGGCCATTGGCCCTCCTTTGGTTGGGTGGTTTGGCGGTGTGTTTGTAGATTACACTCATAGTTATGGTGTTCTGGCCGGCTTTGCATGCATCGCTTCGCTGCTGGTGCTGCCATTGACAAATCCTAGGCTTGCTCAGCGAGAAGTCGATGGTTCAGTATGAAGGAAAATCCAATCGAAACACCTGAAGTAGAATCCAAGTCTCCATCGTTTCCTGTGGCCGATCGGCTTGTGTTGCTGATTGCCGAAGGGTTTGGACTGGGACGAATTGCGGTGGCTCCTGGAACATGGGGAAGCTTGTGGGGGATTCCAATCGGCTATGTCCTGCTGTCTCAACAATGTTCACTCACCACCTTTCTTGTGGCGGCAGCGGTGATGCTGGTTGTTGGAATTCCCCTGTGCGACAAGGCGGCGAAATTAAGAAACAAAAAAGATCCCGGCAGCGTTGTCTGGGACGAAATGGCGGCTTTTCCCATCGTTTACATTGCGACCAGAGGCAGCAGTGCCAACCTTTGGGTCGTGTTGTGGCTGGGGTTTGGCTTGTTTCGTTTGTTTGATATTTGGAAGCCTTGGCCCGTCAAGGTTTTTGATCGCATTGCTGGGGGAACAGGAATTATGCTCGACGACACAGTCGCTGGAATCATGGCCGCTGCCAGTCTCTGGGGCAGCTTGCAATTGATCGGCTGAATAACGGATCAGCTGCTCGGATACACTGCAGCCAATACACTGCAGCCAATGCACCGTAGCCAATGCACCGTAGCCAATGCACCGTAGCCAAACTGATGCTGCCAGAATCGTCGGCTGTCGTTTCTACTTAACCCCATCGGTGAGGCCTTCAATGAGCCCCGTGCCTGCTTTTGACGATGAGCTTGAAAGGTTGCTGCTGTCCTAACGGTTTTTAGCGACCACCGTTTTAATGGCGGCGATGGTTGCTTGGCAGAGTTTTCGGACGTCCGCTTCTGGCATTGCTGGAGCTGGCATCAGCACGATGGTGTCTGCCAAGGGGCGAATGATGACACCGTGGTTTCTGGCTTCGACTGATACTTGTTGGCCAATTCGCAGCTCGGCAGCGAACGGTTCCTTGGTGTGGCAATTGGGAACCAATTCGATCCCCACCATGATTCCCTTTTTTCTAATTTCAAGCACGAAGTCTTCCGTCTGAAGTTCAGCCAGTTCTTCATCGATCGCGGCGGAAATCACTTCAACATTGGCCATAACATTGTTGTCATGAAAAAGCTTTAATGAAGCCAATGCGGCAGCGCAGCCCAGTGGATTCCCGGTGTACGTGTGGCCGTGGAAGAATGTGCGACCTTCTGTGGGAGCACCTAGGAAGGCGTTGTAGATTTCATCGGTTGCAAGAGTTGCCGCCAGAGGCAAATAGCCTCCACTAATTCCTTTGGCTAAACACATCAGATCGGGTTGTACGTCTTCTTGCTGGCAGGCGAACAGGGAACCCGTTCTTCCAAAACCAACCGCGACTTCATCAGCAATCAATGGGATGCCGTATTCGGTGCACAGGTCACGAACGTGTTTAAGAAAGCCGGGCGGGTGAACCAAAATCCCAGCTGCTCCCTGTACCAAGGGTTCGATGATAAAACCGGCTGCTCGCTTGTGGTTTTGTTTGACGATTTCTGTTGTCTGCTGGAAGCAATTCTGAATCCAGCTTTCCGCTGTGTGACCCGCGGGCGGACGAGTCGCGATGGGTGAAGGGACAGGAATCGTCGGGAACAAAAGGTGTTTGTAGACCTGATGAAACAATTCAATACTGCCCACACTGACAGACCCCAGTGTGTCGCCGTGATATGCATCGCCCACACAGAAAAACGTGTCTCGGCCGGTTTCTGGGTTGGGCTTCTGGTGATGGTACTGGTACGCCATCTTTAAGGCGGCTTCCACTGCCGTTGATCCGCTGTCGGAATAGAACACCTTGTTGAGGCCAGCAGGCGTGCATTCTGTTAAAGCCTTGGCAAGCCGAATCGAGACTTCAGAAGACAGGCCCAGCATGGTGGTGTGGCCAATTCGATCCAGCTGTTCTTTGACGGCAGCGTCGATTTCGGGAACTCGATGGCCATGCATGTTACACCACAGGGAAGAAATTCCATCGAGGTAACAATTGCCGTCGCTGTCGATCAATTCGAAGCCATCCGCAGACGAGATGATTGGAGGGGCTTCTTCAATATAAGCAGTCATTGGAGCAAAGGGATGCCACACGTGCTGGTTATCCCAGTCTCGAAGTTGAGCTGTCTTTGCTGGGACGAACGGTGAGTTTGATGTCATTGCATTGTCGAACGATAAGTATGGCAGATGGAAGGCTCTGATCGCGCGATCCTATCGGGTTTGGTTACCTGTTGTGACCTTGAGAACAAAAAAAGATCTGCTCAACCATGATCGAGCAGACCTTTTTCATTTCAATGCGAAGACAGAGAATCGCAGTAGGGGAATACGTCAGAATCAGGAATCCGTTTCGGAGTCCGACTTGCTGCCTGTGGGCGCAGATTGACTTGCTGAAGCATCCACGGCGGCAGTTCGAATCTGCACCTTCTGTGGTGTCGACTGAATCATCTTCTTCAGAGTGACTGTCAGGACTCCTGTGTTGAGTTCGGCATCAACATTCGATACGTCAACTCCTTTGGCTAATCTTAACCGTCTTCGAAAGTTGCCAGTGGGTTGTTCGTCCAAGGTGACAACGGCGTCTTCCGTCGCCATCACATGGCGTTGCCCGGAAACTTCCAGTAAGCCTTCTTGAACCTGAATTTCAAGATCATCGAGGGCGACTCCGGGCACGTCGAATTGCAACACGTAGCCATCTTTCAATTCCCAGCCTGCGACTGGAATGGAATACTCGGTGGCAGCACTGCGCTGAGGATCGCAGCCGTGATCGGATCCACTGGCGTGGCTGGATTCACTGGCGTGGCTGGATTCAGAAGCTTGCTTGCAGGTGCGATTGTGTTGAAACAATTCGTTGACAAGCTGGTTGATGCCTTGATCGATTTGTTGGAAGAATGGGAATCGAGAATTGTTGGTTTGGGTATTCATGAGCTAGGTCTCCGTAGCGAAAGTCGATGGATGATTGAACGTGGGATTTGAGCCCGTGGATCAGGCTTTGTTGAATTTTTGAGTGATGAGGCAGGGCAGGGGTGTGCTTAAACTGTTCCCCTGCGAATTTGGATTGATTGCGGGAGGACTTCTGGGTGTTTTGCGATGGTGACAGTCAGCACGCCTTGATCCATGACAGCATCAATGCTTTGAGGATCGAGTGACTTGTGAAGCTGGAACGAGTGCTGGAACTCGCCAAATTCACTGTTTGAAAGGAGCCGACGCCCGTCTTCTGGGAGTTGCTGCTTCCGGCAACCGCTGATGGACAGTTGATTCTGTTCAACGGTCATTGATACATCTTCTAGGCGAATGCCCGGCAAGTCGATCTGCAGCACCACCTGTTTGTCCGATTCGGTGATCCGGCTGGCGTGCTTGGGATCGCTTGGCATGCCAAACAGCTTCGAAAAATCGCTTCGGACTGAACGAAACGGATCCAAAACAGTTAAGTTTTCGGAACGGTATGTCATTTCAGTTTCTCCTGAGAATGGATGAATCGCGAAGGGAATCGTCAGTTACTTTTTGGGCTGGCTGATGAATTCCGACTGAATGAGATACTTAGCAATCATCGCTCCAAACTTTCCCTAAAACACACAAGTGACTGACATAAAACAGATTGCGCTATTTCATCTGAAATGTTTTTTTGGCAAAACGCCACACAGGTGCCTTAATGGCACATAACCCCCTCTTTTCAAAAGTGCCACAATGGCCGGAAAGTGCCACTGTGGCATTCTGTGACTTGTTAAGTTAAGACGGGAGGCAAGGGCCGAATTCGTGCTCGTTTCCACTGGAAAGGCGAAACCGTCTGACTTCGACGTTGGTTGTCGGTATTCTGTTTACAGATCGTTCTAGACGCTTGAGATTACGGATCGTGATTTTATGCAAACAGGCGTTCTAGGGCTCGTCATTATTTCCCCATCGTAGTCGTTTTGTATTACGGAGAACTTGTATGGATCTTGCTTCAGTGATGTCTGAGCTGCAGTCGTCAGGCACAAAAACGACCGCAAGAGTCGCGAGCGCTGCTCGCTTACGGAAGATTCGAGATAAAGTAGGAACCGATCAGGATCTTGCTGTGGAGCTATGGGAAACCGGCAGCGATGATGCTCGGTCTCTCGCGATGTTAATTGCAGATCCTGATGATCTGACGCCGTCTGTGGCAACTCAATGGATGAAAGACGTGGACGATAACGTTCGAGCTGCAGAAGTAGCGAACGTGGTGGCTCAGTCTCCTGTGGGACCAGCAAAGATGCGGCAGTGGCGAAAGCAGAAATCAGAATTCGCACGAGCAACTGGTTATGAAATCCTGATCAGCATGCTGATTGATGACCCAGATGCTGTTGAAGAACTTGAATGTAAGCGAGTTCTGAAAGATATCCAGATGGAAATCCATCGTTCCCCTGTGCAGGCTCAAGGCGTGATGGCTCAAGCCGTCGTTTCGATTGGGATCTACAAAGAAGAACTTGCTGAAGAAGCATTGGAAGCGGCCGAAGAAATTGAAGCTGTTGAAACATTTTCCATCAAAGTGGATGGGCGAAAGTCGACCATGCGAGATGCCTTGTCTGCCGCAGCAGCCAGCTAAAAGACTGGCACTGGAATTCGAAACAAATAAAAAAGAGGAGTAAGTGATCTTGCTCCTCTTTTTTCGTTGACCACCTTCGTGTTGTTTAAAATCCTGACAGCAGAAACTTAAGAGTGCGAATGCAGAAATGCGGGTTTCAAAGGGCGGCGACACATGAGGCAGTCCATTGAATACGTTTGTTGCATTGCGTCGAGTTCGTGGAAGTTGCACAATGAATTCTTGCGGTACGGCTGACTGAGTCCTGTAAAACGCTTTTCATTATTTTCCTTTCGCTCAAAGATTGTCTGATGGTTTATCTACGCTTTGCTTGTCTTTGTTTGATTTGGATCTTGTGCTGCCTTGCACCCGTTTCGCGCGAGACATCGACGTTATACGCCGATGAGTTTCCCAAGCCGACCAATACGGAAAAAGACCAGACGGCTCAGCCAATGCCAGCAATCGAAGCAGCGGGATCCTTTGCTGTTCCTGAAGGGTTTCAGATTGGTGTGTTTGCTGCGGAGCCAGATGTGCAAAATCCCATCGCGATGACTTGGGACAGTCGAGGTCGTTTGTGGGTTGCTGAAAATTTTACATACGCCGCGGAAAGCAATCAGTCGTTTGATTTGGGTCTGCGAGATCGCGTCCTGATTTTTGAAGATGCCGATCACGACGGAATCGCCGAAAAGCGAACCGTGTTTACCGACAATGTGCAGATGCTTACGAGCGTGGAAGTGGGGCACGGTGGAGTCTGGCTGATGTGTCCGACTCAGTTGCTATTTTTGCCTGATAGCGATCGTGACGACAAGCCAGATTCGAAACCGATTGTCGTGCTGGATGGGTTTCACGTTGCAAAAGTAAGTTTCCACAATTATGCCAATGGTTTGAGGTGGGGCCCTGACGGTTGGCTTTACGGACGTTGTGGGGGAAGCTGTCCGGGACGAATTGGAAAGCCGGGAACACCAGACGATCAAAGAACGGCATTAGAAGGTGGGATTTGGAGGTACCATCCGGTGACCAAGCACTTTGAAGTGTTGTGTCACGGAACGACGAATCCGTGGGGACATGATTGGAATCAGTATGGCGATGGATTATTTGTGAACACGGTGAATGGACACCTGTGGCAAATCATTCCAGGGGCTCACTATGTGCGACCGTTTACCTTGGATCCCAACCCTCACGCTTATGAGCTGATTGATATGCACGCTGATCATTGGCACTTTGATACCGGATCCAGCTGGACGAAATCTCGGGAAGGTGCAGCGAATTCCTACGGAGGTGGGCATGCTCATTCTGGCGCGTCGATTTATCTGGGAGACAACTGGCCAGACAAGTACCGAGGCAATCTGTTGACGTTGAATTTTCATGGTCGGCGGATCAACCAAGAAATCCTAAATCGCAAAGGCAGTGGTTATTTGGCGTCTCATGGAAAAGACATGATGGTTGCCAGTGACCCTTTTTTTCGAGGCATCGATCTTAGCTACGGACCGGATGGGGCCGTCTACGTTCTTGATTGGAGTGACACGGGAGAATGCCATGAACGCACGGGCGTTCATCGAACCAGCGGTCGGATCTACCGAGTGTCATACTCGGATCAGACCGCCTCGAAACAAACTGTTCCCAAACCGCTTGTTGACGACCTGCGCGACCGTTCCATTCCACAGCTGACTCGGTTGTTGAGCCATAAGAATGAGTGGTACACAAAGCAAGTTCGCCTGATACTGGCGGAACGCGTTCTTGCTGGTGAACAGATTCCAGATGCGGTGATTTCTGGCCTAAAAAATCTCGTCGCTGAAGGGCGAACCGAGCATGCTGTACGTGCTCTTTCCGTTCTGTATGTGACGCAGGCCATCGATTCTGCTGAACTTGCTTTGCTTGCCCTGAACCATGAAAGCGAACATATTCGAACGATGGCATTGCGGTTCCAAAGTGATGCTTGGCCGCTGGATGACATCTTTGGTCCCACCTACCTTGATCAACAAAGCCGAGCGTTGGTTCTTCAAGACTGCGATCAGAATTTGAGTAGTCTGTTACAGTGTGCCAAGGTCGATTCCAGTCCCAAAGTTCAGCTCGCACTGGCTTCTATTCTTCAACGTTTGCCTCTTCAGCAGCGTGGTGAATTAGCAAGTTTGGTGATGTCTCATCCTGAACTTCGGAACGATCACAACCTTCCGCTTATGGTTTGGTACGGGCTGATGCCATTGGCAGAAAAACATGGTGACGATTTAGCGAAGGCGGCGATTGCAAGTCGTTGGCCGAAGGTGCAGCGGCTGATTGTCCGCCGGTTGGCAGAACAAATCGACAGCCATCCCGCTGAAATCGACTTTGTGCTTAGCAAGGCAACAAATCTTGATCAAGCTGCCCAGGTCGCCATCCTGGCTGGCCTAGTAGACGGGTTAAAAGGTTGGGGGCATGCTCAGGAACCAGTGTCTTGGGCCGCCTTTTCAGCTTCGATTCGGAAGTTACAAGATGCAAAACAGAATGCGTTTTTAACGGATCTGAGTATCTTATTTGGAGACGGCCGGGCTCTTGATCAGGTTCGCAAGACGGTTCAAGATGGTAGTGCCGAAATTAACTTAAGACGATCGGCGTTGGAAACTTTGGTCGCAACAAAGCATCCCGATGTGGCTAAAATTTGTTTGCCGTTGTTAGGTGACGCTCGCCTGAACATCGTTGCCGCAAAAGGAGTGGCTCGTAGCAAGGATCCGAAGGTTGCCAAAGCACTCGTGAAATACTATCGACGATTCCGATCGCCTCGTCGTCCTGAAGTGATCGAAATTTTGGTGTCTCGACCTGTCTTTGCGAAAGTTCTTTTGGATGCGATCAAGCAAAAGAAGATTCCAGTAAGTGACCTGACGCCGTTTGATGTGCGACAGATTGTGTCATTGGGCCAGTCTGATTTGGTTTCCATTGTGTCAGAACTTTGGGGCGACGTTCGGCAAACATCAGAAGCTCGGCAACAGCAAATTGCCTCTCTGAAGTCGCAACTCACAACGGCAAACCTTCAGAAAGCTGCAGCAGGTCGTGGAAGATTGTTGTTCAACAAAAGTTGTTCTAAGTGTCACCGAATGTTTGGATACGGAGAATCCATTGGCCCAGATTTGACTGGGGCAAACAGATTGAATCTGGACTACTTGTTGGAAAACATCGTTGACCCCAGTGCGGTTGTGAGCAAAGACTATCGAATGACAATCTTGAATCTGCACAGCGGTCTGGTGTTGAATGGCTTGGTCACGGCGACAAATCAAAAGACGCTCACTTTGCAGACTCAAAATGAGCTCAAGACAATCGCCTTGGCAGACATTGAAGAAAGAATTCAAACCACAAAGTCACCGATGCCAGACGGATTGTTAGATCAATTGAAAGCTGATGAAGTTCGTGACTTGATTTGGTATTTGATGCAACCCAGTCAGGTGGAACCGGCGAAAGAAATTGGCCGTGTGAAACAGTAGAATCGTGATTTGTCGAAAGTCTATTGGTTCAGCATGAAATAACGGTCAGCACAAGTCCAGTGTGGGGTGCTGATGTTTTCGACTGGTGAAAGTACGGGTCATGGCAGCCAAGCGGCGACGAAATCTTTTAGATGCGGTGCTTGCCGAATCGGCGTCGCAGATCTGCGTCTTGGATGCTGATCGTAGAATTCGCTATTTCAGCGTCGGAATGGAACAGGCGACAGGCTGGAAGTCTGTGGATGTTGAAGGGCTTGTTTGTGATCTGGCGATTCCAGACCGATCCACATCGACGGACCTGCTCACTTCGGGGTTGGCCCCTGCGGTCGAAGTTTTTTCCGGCCAAACCGTTACCGTTGCTACAGTCCTTCCGAAGGCCAATGGCACGGCTTGGTCAACGAGATTGACTTACGTGCCAGTCCATGATCGCGACAGTCAGGTGACACGGATTGTGATTTCTGCCAATGAACGGTCGCTGCCAGATTCTTCTCAGGAATCGATGACTCAGCGACTTCACGCTGAAATTACGGCGATCCGTTTGAAGACTCGACAACGTTTTTCTGAATCGTCTTATATCGGCAGTAGCCAACCCATTCAGCGAGCTTTAGATCAGGCGGACTTACTAAAAAATAGCGACGTGGGCTATTCCATTGTTGGTCCATCAGGATGTGGGCGTCAACATCTTGCGCGACTTGTTCACGTGGGTGGACAGCATGCAGAACACAGCTTTGCTGCGATTGAATGCCGTTTGCTGACACTGGATTCCATGCATGACACTTTGAGACGACTGAAACGAGTGGCAGACAGTCAAGCTCGGTCGGCTCATCAACGCACGGGGACTCTGGCCTTAATTGATGTCGACTATTGTCCTCGAGAAATTCAAACTTGGCTGTTAAAGAACGTCGTGCCTGAACAGTTTGAAGTTCGGCTTGTTGGGATTTCAGTTCAGCCACTCGACGACGTTGTTGATGCCGGATGGATGTTGCCTGAATTTCGAGATTTGCTTTCGGCCGTTCAGATCCGACTGCCATCGGTGCATCATCGAGGTAATGATTTCGATTTACTGGCTCAGCACTTTGTGGAACAAAGTCAAAGAAATCAGCAAACGTCGGCGGAATCGATTTCGGCAGACGTGTTTCGCGAATTTCGTTTCTACCGCTGGCCGGGAAATGTCAGAGAGTTGCGTCAGGTCGTGTTTGCTGCGTGCGAAGCGTGCTTCGAAAAAGTGATCACACTGGAGCATTTACCCTTTTCGTTTCGAGCCGGTATCGAAGCTCAGAATATGCCTCTTGAAGCAGAACTTGAGCAGCAATCATTGGAGCAAATGGTGCAGACCTTTGAATCCGATGTGCTTTTGAAAACGTTGAACGCCTGTGGTGGAAACAAGGCCGATGCCGCTCGTCGACTCGGTATGACTCGACCTCGCCTGTACCGACGACTCAAAACATTGGGATTGGAAGTTGACGAAACAGATTCGCCAACTGACTCCTAAAACGTGCGGGAAAAATGTGCGGAAGCTGTGAGTTGGCAGAGGCGTCGTCCGCCATCGT
>CAYTUE010000004.1:47794-60325 GCA_964441085.1 uncultured Planctomycetaceae bacterium | reverse complement strand
GTGCGGGAAAAATGTGCGGAAGCTGTGAGTTGGCAGAGGCGTCGTCCGCCATCGTGTTTCGTTACTGTGTTTCGTCACCGTGTCATACTGAAACTTCCAAGAAGTTCTTCAGCAGAGAATATCCTTTTTCGGTGAGGAAGCTTTCGGGATGGAACTGCACTCCATGCACGGGAAGTGATTTATGTTGCAGTCCCATGATTTCAAAACCGTGCCCAGGTTCATCAACCCAAGCGGTGATTTCGAGATCATCGGGAACACTGTTTTGGGGAACGATCAGACTGTGGTAGCGAGTTGCCGTAAAGGGATTGGGAAGATTGGCAAAAACGCCTTGGTTGTTGTGATAGATTTCTGACGTCTTGCCGTGCATTAACCGATCTGCTCGAACCACTTCTGCGCCGTGAACAGTGGCGATGCTTTGGTGTCCAAGGCAAACTCCCAAGGTGGGCACAGTAGGGCCGAAGTGCCGAATAATCTCACATGACATTCCCGCTTCTTTGGGTGTGCATGGGCCGGGAGAAATAATGATTCGTTCCGGGTTTAACGCAGCGACATCTTCTAACGTGACTTGGTCGTTGCGAGCGACGTGAATTTCGGCGGATGAGTCAATTTCACCGATCCGCTGCACGAGGTTGTAAGTAAAGGAGTCGTAGTTATCGAGTAAAAAAATCATGAGTTATGTTCGCGCTCGTCGGGCTGCAGCGTTTGATGGGTTGAGAAGCCGAGAGCAGGCAAAATAGGGAAAAGGATCTTTGTTGCTGTAGACTACTCGAATCCTGAACTCGAAGAAATCAAGACGCTTCGGAATCAGGAGCTTCGGTCCCGGTATTCTCAGAGTCCGGTTAGGCAGAATGGGATAATTGCGATTGCTTTTCGAGATCCCAGACCAAGGGACGACGTCCTTGCTGGGAAAAGCGAGGCTTCGACTGATTCGCGGTGACGTTTGATTCCGACACTGACAGCAGCGGTATGATTCAGTGCGCGTTGTCTTATGGTGGAGACTTCACAGGAATCCTTAAAAAATCCGCTCAGCCCCAAGGGAACTCAGGATGAGAACGGCGACACAAAAATTGAGTCAAATTGCCGCAACAGCATTGCTGGGGCTTTGTTTGTCTGGTTGTTCAACCGGCATCTTTGCGACGGATGACGCAACTGGCTTAGAGCCTGGATCACCAGAATGGTGGTCACAACAAGCGAATTCACCGCCTGGTGTACGCTCAAAGTGCAAAAAAGGTAAGGTCTGGCCTGCTCGACCTCGCCCCACTGGCCCACCACAGCAGTTTACTCACACGTACCATTCTGCTCACTATTGGCCTCTGCCATACGTGTGCCAAGATCGAGCATACGTAAAGGAAATTATCGGCAATCAGCAGACAAACGGTTGGCAGCAGGCAACAACCTTAACAACACGCTTCTTTAACGAAGACCATCAGCTAAATGGCCCAGGCGAAGCGAAGTTACTAAACATTTTAGAAGTGACTCCCGTTGCATATCGCACCGTCTATGTCCAACAAACTCATGAAGCAGAAATTGATAACATCAGATTGAACAACGTCCAGCAGCGGCTGGTTCAATTGACTCAAGGACAAGAAAGCATTCCTGTTCAACTTCGACGTGGCCGTAGTTACTTGCGACCGGCAAGCGAAGTGAAAATTATCAACGACCTGTACAATTCCAGTATTCCAACTCCACGGCTTGGCAATTCCAGTGGTGGCGGTGGTGCAGCAGCGACCGCGCTGCCACCTGGCCCATAAAAGGCAGCCGTTTGACATTGCCCACTGCAAAATTGGGCACTGCAAAATTGGGCACTGTGAGACTGGGCACAGCGAAACTGCCCACTGTGAGATTGGGCATGCGTAATCAGCGAACAGGATGTTTCATTTTTTTGAAACATCTTGTTCGCTTTTTTGTTGAATGCCCTCGCCTACTTTTTCTGATTCGCTCCAGAATGGGAGCAAGAAATTGCGTTCGCTAGCCTGTTTGAGGTAGGTCGAGTGAATCGGCAAAACGATTCAAGACAATTGATTTCAGCTCGCGATATTCCGGCAAATCAAAGTCACCTTGCTGCACAAGGTCGTGAGCCATTCGACGAGCAATCTGTAGCGTCTTCAAGTCTCTCACTGGATCAGCGACTCGCAGCGGCATGCTTCCGCTTTGTCGAGTTCCCAGAATGTCTCCAGGCCCTCGTAATCGAGCATCAACTTCGGCAAGGTGGAATCCATCAGAAGATTCTTCCATTGCCTTTAAACGTTCTGATGCCTCAGAAGAATCTGCGTCCGACATCAGAAAACAGTAACCCTGAAAACTGCCTCGACAAATGCGACCTCGAAGCTGATGCAATTGAGCCAACCCGAATCGTTCGGCTTGTTGAATCACCATCATCGTGGCGTTAGGAATGTTGACTCCCACTTCAATGACTGTGGTGCTAACAAGCACATCAGATTGTTTCATTTGGAATCGATCCATCACGTGATGGCGTTCTTGACGGTCCATTCGCCCATGCAATAGGTCGACTTGAAGCTCCGCCAATTCACCTTGCCTCAGACTTTTGAAAACATTTTCTGCGGCGGCATCGTCGTCTTCCGACTGTCCTTCAATTCTCGGACAAACCACGTAGGCCTGCCTGCCTTTGGCAATCTGCTGTCGGATAAATGCCCACGCTTTTTTTTGCTGAGGGATCGTGTTGACTTGACTGGTGATGACTTTCTGGCGTCCCGGCGGCAGTTCTCGAATTGTTGAAACATCCAAGTCGCCATAACGTGTCAGACACAGACTTCTTGGAATTGGAGTTGCCGTCATGACGAGAACATGAGGCTGATGCGCGACTTTTGATGAATCGCTGTTTGATGAATCGCTGTGGGTGTCTTTGTTTCCAAAAGCTGCTCGCTGCCGGACTCCAAAGCGATGCTGCTCGTCGATGACTGCCAACGCTAAATTTTGAAATTTGACAGCCTCTTGAATGACCGCCTGAGTCCCCACGACAAGCTGACATTCTCCACTGGCTAGTTGGGCCAATACGTCTCGACGTTCCGCTGCGGGCAGGCCTCCGATCAGAAACTTACGTTTGACTCGGCTGTGAGCCAGCAGTTCTTGGAATGTCTGCCAGTGTTGAGTCGCCAGCACTTCCGTGGGAGCCATCAATGCTGCTTGATAGCCAGCGGCGACTGCTGCGAGAATTGCGTAGACAGCGATTGCCGTTTTCCCAGCTCCTACGTCAGCCTGAAGCAGTCGATGCATAGGCTGACGAAGTTGAAGGTCTTGAACGAGTTCTTTGATGGAATCGTCTTGGCCATTGGTAAAACGAAATTCGAACAGCCTGCGAATTCGAGAATCCACCTTGGCGGAAACGGAGATGGGAAACGCCCGAGCTTGAGTACTCCAAGAGCGTCGGCGTAACGCCAGTCCGAGCTGGAATTCGAGTAGGTCGTCTAAGATCACTCGCTGCCGAGCCGCCTCAAAGGCTGCCTTGGATTCAGGTTGATGCAGGTTGACAAACGCGTCACGCAATCGCGGGAGGCGATGGTGCTCGCGGTAGGCTGCTGGTAGTGGATCTGTGAGGAATTCGGAGAATCGTTCGACGGCATTGCGAGTCATTTTTCGCATTTGATCCATCTTAATTCCGTCGGTCAGATTGTATCGAGGCAGAACGCCGACGGCTTCAGCATCATCTTGTTCGTCGCCCGTGACCCAGTGAATTCGAGGGCCGCCAAATTCCCAGCGACCTGATTTGCGGGCCGGTTTTCCACTAAAAATGACATCATCATTGGTGTTGAATTTCTTCAGCATCCATGGCTGATTAAACCATGTGCCTCGCACGAAATTTCCATCACAGTCCAACAGGACTCCCACAAGAGTCCGCCCGTTGGACAGGTAGCGAATGTCGATATCAACAACGGAGCCACGCACGGACTGTTCAAGATCTTTTTCCAGTTTGTGAGCAGGTCGTAAGTCAGAAAAGTCGTTGACGCTATGCGGGATGTGCAAAAGCAAATCGATGGCCGTGTGGATGTTCAGCTTCTTTAGCAATTCCGCTCGCGCCGGCCCGACTCCCGCAATAAACTGAACGGGAGTTTGCAAAGGATCTTGCGTGAGAGGTGTTGCCTCGGGCAGCTCAGAAGCAGCTTGGGATTCCGTTGCGCTGGTGCCAGTCGCACTGACGGAGTGGGTGGGCTGGCTACCATCTGCATTTGATGTCGCTTTGGAATTCACGGACTGTCTGATTCTTTCGCAGGTCGATGAAGTGAGAAGCTAGCGTTGGTTGAGTTGGTTGACGACAGTTTGAAATTCTTTTTGAATCTGTTTTCCGGCCAGACGCACCAAACCATTATGGCCAATGCCAGCGAGTGTCACCCAGCGTTTGGGGTGACCCGACTGGCTTCGCGCTGGTGCAAGGTCAAACAATTTTTGACCATGTTTTGTGTACACCAATCGATCTTGGTCGCCGTGCATAATGACAATCGGACACTTGATTTCTGGAATACGTTCTGCTGATGGGTAGCGATCGACAAGAATTGCGGTCACAGGCAGCCACGGGTACAGACTTCTGGCCACATCAAGCATGGATGAAAATGTGGCTGTGACAACTAAAGCTGCTGGTTGCTGGGTTTCGTCCTTTTGTTTGAAAGCCGTATAGACTGCGGCTGCGCCTCCTAAAGATGTACCGGCGATGATGATTTCCGAAGGAGCGTAGTTGAGTTCTTGAGTCGCATAGGCCCATGCGGCATCGCAGTCTTGATACATCCCGCCTTCGGACATCGAGCCACCAGAATCACCGTAGCCGTGATAATCGATGGCAAGCACATCGGCACCAACCGCTGCAAAGAGTTGATACCAAGGGCCTCGAGAACCTCGATGATTGGCATTGCCGTGAAAGTACAAAATCAACGGTCGCCTTGAGCCATTTTGTGCGGCCTCGCTGGCCTCACGATGATCAGTGGCAGCGGCAGCGGCAGCGGCAGTGGCAGCGGCAGCGGCAACATCATCAGTGGTCCCGTTTGGTTTGGTTGGTGCTGTTTCTTGATGATTCAGCCACCACGCGCCAATTTCCGTTCCGTCGGAACATTTGATCCGAAGGTCTTTTGACGCTGGAAACAGTTTCATGAGTTCGCGGTCTGATGCGATGGGCAGTTTTTTTGCTGTGGAGGGGTGATACAGCAGTTTGCGTTGAAAGAATCCGAGCATCACAGCCAGCAAGGTATAGACCACAAGAACGATTTTAACAGCACTTCTCACCCGTTGTCCGCCGGAAAAAGATTTCAGATTCGGATTCGGATTCGAATCTGAATCTGAATTGGGGCTGGCCACTGATTCGTTGTGAGCGACCATGTTGAAACAAGCCAAGGAGGAAAGTGTGATGTTTGTGAACAGAGTGCATTGTAGGGGCACTCCTGAATTTTACACGATCATCAGTCTGCATTCGACGCTGATCGCATGCGAATGTAAGCTATCGCTGGCAATCGGAAGCGAAACGTGATTTTCCAAACGCTGAAGTGATTTGCGGTGTCACCGGAAACTTGACAGCGGCGAATGAAACGGGCTTGGTGAGATTGTTGAAACCAGCGGCAGAAAATTCAGGAAGAAATATGAAGACACCTCGAAGTGGAGGAGGCTGGAAGGCCATTCAGTACTCGTTAAAACTGGCTCGAAAAGTGGGTTGGTTTAAGATGCTTGGTGCTCTTCGTTCAAAAAACACCTGTAAAACATGTGCTGTGGGGATGGGCGGCCAACTGGGCGGGATGGTCAACGAAGGTGGTTATTTCCCTGAAGTCTGCAAGAAGTCGTTTCAGGCGATGGCGTCAGATCTTCAACCTGCGATTCCGCATGACTTCTGGTCGAGGTATGGCATTCAGCAGTTGCAGGCCATGACGTCTCGCCAGTTAGAAAATGCGGGCCGCATTGTGCAGCCTGTCATACTGGAAAAAGGCAAAACTCACTTTCGCCCGATTTCGTGGGACGAAGCGATTCAAAAGACAACTGTGGCAATGAAACAGGCGGGGCCTGAACGCAGTTTCTTTTATGCCAGCGGGCGTTCCAGCAATGAAGCAGGCTTTTTGCTGCAACTGATGTCTCGGCTGTTTGGCACCAACTATGTGAACAACTGCAGCTACTATTGCCATCAAGCCAGTGGAGTGGGTTTAACTTCCAGCCTAGGCACAGGAGCGGGCACCGTTCGCTTAGACGACTTGCAGCATGTGGACCTGTATCTTTTGATTGGAGCCAATCCCGCCTCAAATCACCCTCGGCTGATGAAGTCGCTGATGGAAATTCGCCGCCGTGGTGGTCAAGTCATTGTGGTGAATCCCGTTAAAGAATTGGGACTGGTGAATTTTAAGATCCCCAGCGATGTTCGCAGCTTGCTCTTTGGATCTGAAATTGCCAGCACTTACTTGCAGCCACATATTGGTGGAGACATTTTTTGGCTGCTGGGCGTCGCGAAGGAAATCTTTGATCAAGATGCTCACGATCATGTGTTTATCGAAGAGCACACGGAACAGTTTGCAGCATTTCGAACGTTGGCGGTTGAAACCGATTGGAAGACAATCACCGATGGAAGCGGGTTAACTCGAAACCAGATTGCCGATATCGCCGAACAATATCTGAATTCAAAGAATACGGTGATCGGATGGTGCATGGGGGTCACTCATCACCTTCATGGAACCAACACAGTTCAGATGATTGCGAACGTGGCATTGCTGCGAGGGATGGTGGGGCGGCGTCAGGCGGGAGTGATGCCGATTCGCGGGCATAGCAATGTTCAAGGCATGGGGTCGGTGGGAGTCACGCCAGAACTGAAGACAGCCATGCTGCAGCGATTAGAAAAACAGTTAGGAATTGAAGTTCCCAAGGCACCCGGATACGACACCATGGCTTGCATGCAAGCTGCGGGACGAAATGAAATGGACTTTGCATTTCACTTAGGAGGAAATTTATATGGAAGCAACCCAGATACGAAGTTCGCTGGTGAATGCTATCGCAAAATTAAAACGGTGGCCTATCTATCAACCACTTTAAATACGGGGCATGCTTTTGGGCTCGGCGAAGAAACGATCGTTCTTCCCGTGCTGCCGCGAGACGAAGAATTTCAGCCAACGACTCAGGAATCCATGTTCAGCTATGTGCGAATGAGTGACGGAGGAAAGACTCGCCATGAAGGACCTCGCAGCGAAGTCGAAGTCTTGGCAAAAGTTGCTCAACAAGCTTTGCCTGCGAATGGACCAGTGGATTTTGTAGAACTGGAAAGCCATTCCAAGTTACGGCAGTTGATTGCGAATTTGGTGCCCGGGTATGAAGAAATGATGGGCTTGGAAACTCAGAAGCGTGAGTTCTATGTCAAAGACCGAGCCGTTGAAGAGTATGGCTTTCCAACAGAAAGTGGGCGAGCCAAGTTTCATGCTCCAGAATTACCAGCCAGCGTGGAAGGTGATGCGGCCTTCCGTCTGATGACCGTGCGCAGCGAAGGGCAGTTTAACAGTGTGGTCTACGACGAAGAGGACCTGTACCGAGGACAGGAGCGTCGAGATGTCGTATTGATGAATCCGACTGATATGGTTCGACTGAAACTGAAGGAAGACCAACAGGTTTGCGTTAGAAATTCAACGGGTGAGCTTCGTTTACAATTGGTGCGGCCTTTCGATGTTCGTGCTGGAAATGTTGTGATGTACTACCCAGAAGCCAATATTTTGGTTCCCCGAACCGTTGACCCTTTGTCTAAGACACCCGGTTTTAAGGGGATTTCTGTGGTCATTGAACCAGAGAAGCTTCCAGTCAACAGTCTGCCGGTTTCGCAAGAATGACGTTGTTTGGTGGAAGGTTTTAGGCGAGGGGTTCCCGCGTTTTCGGAAAAACTCGTCTTATCATCCCATTCTAGACCGCCATCATTCGTTCGCTCTGAAACGCCGATGTGATGACTACGGTCGATAATTTTTCGAACTGTGTCACCTTTTATCGCAGGCTGTGAGCGATCAGGGCGAGAAGTACTTGACTCAGTGCAGTTTAGCGATGAGCATATCCAGTACTTTTGACTTGGCACAATCGGCAAATTCGTTAATCGTTGCGGGTCCATTTCAGTTCTTAACGCATTGCTTGGGGTATTTCAGCAATTCGATTCGGATCGATCGTGGAGTTTGGTGCAGCGGTATTGTCATAGGGTAAGATGATGCCATGTCATAGGTTAGGTTAACCTTGCGGCATGAAGGACCAGTTCTTCGGAATTTCAGGATAGAAGCGAATGGCTCAAAACAACAACAATTCCATCGTCATTGGTTTTTCGATCGCCGCTTTGCTGGCGGTTGCGTTCGGTGTGCTGTGGTATCTAGACCATACCGAACTTCAGACCCTGACTTCGCAGCTGCAGGCGAGCAAAAATACGGAATCCGATTTGAAAAAAACAGTCGCTCAGCAGTTAGGCCAGTTGAGTGATGTGCGAGCGATTGTTGCTCCAAGTACAGCTCAAACTCAACCGGAAGATCTCGATCCCGAAAACGATCTGACTTTGAAGACGGCGAAAGCGACCCTAGCAGAACTGGGTGGCGACGGAACAGCAGCAGAAGGCAACCTGATTGATGCGATTAAATCGACTCAGTCTGAAAGCGCTCAGAACCAGATGACAGCAATGGTCCGCAAAAGACAGCTGGACACTGCTGCAACTGACCTACAAAACACGATTGTTCAAAAAGACGCCTTGATCGAAGAAAACCGTCAGGCTCGCGATCGAGCAGAACAAGAGCTGGCAAAAAAGGAAGCTCGTCACGCAGAACAGATGAGAGGGCTGGAAGATCAGATTCGAACCCTCACGTCAGAAAAAACAGAAATCGATGCTGAACGAGGACGACTGGAGTCTTTGCTGCAACAAGAACGAGTCGCCTGGAATGACGAACGTGAAGAATTGAGAGGCTTTCTTGTTGGTCTTCGTGCTCGTTTAAGAGCCCGAGAAGATCTCTCGTTTTCGAAGCCTGATGGTTTGGTGACATCAGTCGATCACAATGTTGATCTTGCGTTTATTAATCTCGGGTTTGGTGATGGTCTTGAAAAAGGCACTGGCTTTTCTGTGTATATGAAAAACCACGGCGGTGTTGGGCGAGCCAATACGACAGACATCAAGGGCAAGCTGGAAGTCACGGAAATCTTGGGCCTGCACCGAGCCAAAGCCCGAATTCTTGAGCAGAAGACAGGCGACCCGATTGCTGCCGACGATCCCATCTTCTCACCCATTTTCCAAGCAGGGCAGACGATGGAAGTTGCCATTGTTGGACAGATTAATGTCGATGGATTAAGTCGACCTGAACTTCGTCGATTAATTCGTGCTGCTGGGTCTAAGGTGAGTGTTGAAGTCGGTCGTCAGGGACAGTTCACTGATGGCAACGGAAATGAAATTTCGAAAGAAGACGCACTTTCATCTGTCACGACTCGAACACGTTTCTTGGTGATCGGCGACGTGGGTGATCCAAACAGCAGCAGTTTGAACCCTGATGAAGAAGCGATCTTTCAATTGTTGCGAGACAATAAAGCTGAACTCGAACTTAAGTGTGCTGGGCTTGGAATTTATCCAGTTGGTCTATCTACCTTTCTTGAACATATTGGTTTCAGCCCCAAGCAAAGAGCATGGACGGCTGAAAGCGGCAGGCCTCACCCTTCGGTATTGGTGAATGGTGCTCGCAGTGCCTTTACTAATGGCCGCATTGGAGACCGAGCCAGCAGTGCAGCGATTTCTGGTCTTTATACAGATCGAAAACAGTCGTTGCCGGAATCGACAGGGCAGGTCAGTAAACTGTATAGCGACAAGTAACCAGCTGCTCAATTGCTGCACGGTTAAAAAGAAACCTCACCATGACGATGGTGAGGTTTTTTTATGCGCGATGGTTTGCAAGTTTGAGATCAGCGATCCTTGAATCTTCAGTCTCTCCGTGAGCTGAGTCAGCGATGCGTGTGGAGGTTCTGCGTGTGAAGGTTGGGGGATCGACGACAGAGAATCAGTACAAGCCATGATTGGTTAAGGACAAGGCAACTGAAGAGTTGCGATGCAGCATCAGCAAAGGATAACGCTGCACAACCAGAGGTGTGCAGCGTTGCGTCACGAAGTACGTCGCCTCGATTATCTCACGGAACTCATGTTCATAATGGGCAGTAGAAGTGCGGCAATCACAAAGGTGGCAAGAGTCGCCATCAGGAGCAACAAGATGGGTTCTAGCATCCGGACGATAAAATCGATTTTTCGACTGGTTGTTTTTTCGAGTCCGTCGGCAACGTTGATCAGTACGTTTTCAAGGTTGTTCGCTTCTTCACCGATGGAAATCATTTCAACGATCTCTGTTGAAAACTGGCCACTTGCTTTCAGAGGGACGGCAAGCGACTTTCCTCCAGAAACGTTATCTGCCGCGTTGCCAATCGCTTGGCTTAAGACAACGTTACCGCTTGCATCTTTCGCAATGTTCAGAGATTGGAGAATGGGAACGCCGTTGTTTAATAACGTTCCCAACATTCGACAGAACCGAGCAACTGCAAGATTGCGTGTGATCGGGCCGATGCCGGGGGCACTCAGCTTGTAGGCATCGAGTTTTTGGTGTGCTTCCTCGTTATCCTGCAAAGTGTAGATTGCGAATCCAACAGCACCAAGCACGGCTGGAATAATCAGATACCACCAAGCTTGCAACCATCCGCTAAAGGCCAGTAGATAGATGGTCGGCAAGGGAAGTCTGTTTTGATCTCTCATCTTGCCAAAAATTGATTCAAATTCGGGGACGAAGAAAATCAGCAATCCGCCTAAAATTGCGCCTCCGACGACCAGAAGAAAAACGGGATAAACCATGGCTCCCGTCACTTTGCCTCGCAACTCGGCTTGGTGTTCGTTAAAGATTGAAATCCGAGTCAGCACGTCTTCTAGAAATCCGCCCTCTTCTCCGGCCTTGACCATACTGACTGTCAGGCGATCGAACGCTTTCGGGTGACGACGCATGGCATCGTTCAGTCGAGTTCCTTCTGCTACCTGTTCACGAACATCTTGGATGACGAATTTCAAAGTCGAATTCGACGACTGATCTTCAAGTAACTGCAAGCTGCGCAGCAAAGGCACGCCAGAACGCAGTAAGTCTGCCAGTTGGTTGTAAAAAACAGTGAGGTATTTCAGTGAAACTCGCTTGGATCCGGCAGCAGCCTGCTTTTGAGTGGCTGCAGAGAGAGCGATCTTGACTGGGAACAGGTTTTGTCCCTGCAGATTCCCGAGCGCTTCTTTTTCACTGGCTGCGGCGATCGTACCGTTTACTTGCTTGCCGGATAATTCGCGAGCGATGTAGTCAAAATCTGGCATACAAATTCGAATTCTGGAGGGCAGGGAGTTGAGACATTCTGATTCGACCATGCAAATCGCAGAGGCAAGGCCGAAAGACTAGGATTTTATCAGTGATTGTGACTGTCACTAGGCATTTGCTGACCGAATTGTACTTGGCCCCGAATTGTACTCGGCACAGTCGATCTTTACCAAGATGCGGGATGCGGTACATTGTGGTGACACATCATCAACCCCGACTTTGTCTTTCGGTTTCGCACGACTTTTCTTAAGACTTTAGAATGCTGACAATCGAATTTCAGAATTGCGGTGCTGCCGCAGAGGTTCTGCGCCCGGCTGAGCGGGAAATTTCCTCGCCAAAATTTGGCGAGCTGCGAGTGCGAATGTTGTGCAGCCCGATCAATCCATCCGACTTGCTGTTTATTTCAGGTCAGTACACAACAAAGCCCAGCTATCCACAGATCCCCGGATTTGAAGGCGTGGGGATTGTGGAAGCCGCTGGTGGCGGTTGGCGAGGACGGTTGTTCCAAGGAAAACGAGTTGTTGTCTTACATCAACACGGTGGAACTTGGGCCGAACAAACAATCGTTCCTGATTCTCACGTGGTTCCTGTCCCCAGTTTTCTCACAGATGTTCAAGCTGCGTCTTCGTTTGTTAATCCAATGACAGCGTGGATGATGATTCAAAACGTACTAAAAATTTCTCGGGGAGCTTGGCTAATTCAAACGGCTTCGGGATCCATCTTGGGGCGCATGATCATTCGGTTGGGACAGCATCTTGGAATTCATACAGTCAATGTTGTGCGCTCAGAAAAGGCGGAGCAACGATGTCGTGCTGTGGGAGCCAAGCATGTGATTCGCTGGGACGCTGCGGTAAATTCTGCGGCTGATCTTCAACATCAAGTGGCCGACCTCGTCAAAGATTCACGCCTGATGTTTGCCGTGGATGCTGTCAGTGGAGATACAGGATCCGCAGTTTTGCAGTGCTTGTCTTCAAACGGCAAGTTCCTCGCCTATGGAACCTTGAGTCACCAGCCGCTTGCGATTCCGACTCGTCAAATGATGTCAAACCAGTGGATCATTGATAGCTTTTGGCTAGGACATCGGATGCAAGCAATGAATCTGATTTCTAAGTTGGTAACAATCAAAAAAGTTCAGAAGATGATTCGGACGGGGATTCTAGAAACTCCTGTTTCAGAAGTTTTCCCGATTGGCGAATTTCAGTCAGCGATTCGCCGTGTGCAAGGCGGCCAC
>CAYTUE010000004.1:35556-47694 GCA_964441085.1 uncultured Planctomycetaceae bacterium | reverse complement strand
TGGCCGTGTGCTGCTATCAATGACCTAGCGAACGTTGCTGTTTACTATGATTTGAACGCCTGAAGCCGAATACTTTTATGCTGTAGGCGTTTCTCCGTATTTTGACAGCTGGAAATTCGGCTGATTGCTGACCATAATTGTCGTCTCTCACCCCGTTCCCCCCTACCACTTCCATCCAACAGGAAAATTTGATGTCACGTTTGTCTCGACGTTCCTTTATGGCTTCTGCCGCCGCTGCCAGTGCGGCAATGACATTTCCTTCTGCGGGCCGCGCCGGTATGGCGATTGACGATGTGAATCTTGGATTCATTTCGTGTGGTAACCGAGCTGGTCAGCATATGGATTTTTTCAGCAAGATCGATGGAGTCAACATCGCAGCTTTATGTGATCCAGATGAAGGCCGTGTGGGAGAGGCTCGGAAGCGGTTTGCTGGAGCGACTGGTTATTCTGATCTGCGCAAAGTCCTCGACGACAAAAGTATCGACGCGGTTGTGATTTCCACGACCAATCATTGGCACTGCTTGGCCTCAATTTGGGCAATGGAAGCAGGCAAAGATGTGTATGTCGAAAAACCACTGTCTCACAGCCAGTGGGAAGGCCGTCAGACTGTCAACGCAGCTCGCAAGTACAAACGCATTTGCCAAGTGGGAACTCAACAACGCAGCGATCCAATGCAGGAGCAAATCAAGAACTTCTTGCACAAAGAGAAAGGGCTGGGAGCCATTCAATCGGCTCGAGTGAATCGTTTTGGGGTTCGGCCACCAATTGGAAAACGCAGCACACCATTGGTGATCGATGACAGCGTGGACTACGACCTGTGGCTGGGCCCAGCTCAGGATCAACCAATCTATCGAAACAAGTTGCAATACGATTGGCACTGGGACTTCAACACAGGGTCGGGCGAAATGGGCAACTGGGGAGTTCATGTTTTAGACGATCTTCGCAACAACATTTTTCAGGATGAAGTGAAGCTTCCCAAGCGAGTTTTTGGTGCTGGTGGCCGAGTCGCATTTCATGATGCAGGCGATACTCCGAATGTCCAGTTCGTGTACTTTGATACGGGTTCCATTCCTGTCGTCATCACGTTGTCAAATTTGACAGCAGGCCCGAAACAACGAAGGTCTCCCAAGCACGTTGGCCCTAACAGTGGCTATATGGCTTATTGCGAAGGCGGCCGATTTGAAGGTCAACGTGGAAGTGCGAAAGCCTTTGACAACGACGGCAAGTTGATCAAAACATTCAAAGGCGGCGGTGGTAATGGTATTCATCACAGGAACTTTATTACTGCTGTTCGTAGCGGTGATGTGAGTACCCTGAATACCGATGTCGAAATGGGGCACCTAAGCACAGGCTGGTGTAACCTCGCGAATATCGCGTACCGAGTGGGAACTCCGTTTCGTAAAGCAGATTCAGATATCGTGACTGGCGATGAGGGAATCTGGAACAAAGCGGTCGCCGAAATGGAAGGCTATGTTGGTGCTCATGGCATCAAACTGGAAAGCGATGACATCAAGCTCAGCCCAATGTTGACAGTCGACGTTGAAAACGAAAACTTTGTCGGTGCCAATGCTGATGCCGCCAATCGTTTGACCAAGCGTGAATATCGAGCAGGCTACGAAGTACCAGAAATTAAAGCGTAACACTGCCCGGCAGCTTGGTTGCCGTTCTTGAAAAGCTGAAAGAGGACGACCATCACATGAATGTGATGGTCGTTTTGTTTTGGCAGCATGGCAATGAGGTAGGGTTGTATGTGCCCCGGTTGCATCCGAGCCAGTTGCATCCGAGCCGGTTGCATGCGAGCCAGTAGCATCCGAGCAGATTGCAGATTTTTTGCCTGATTCAGCAGGCAGGTCAAGGCAACAAGTTTTAAAGCTCTCCCGCTTGGAATCGCAGTATCCAGACAACCAGCTAGATGCCAAGTTCTGCTTTTGCTTCAGTGAACTTTTCGATGGCGAAGTCGAGGTCTTCGATCGAATGAGCGGCTGAAATTTGAGTTCGTATTCGAGCTTTGCCTTGTGGAACAACCGGATAACTAAAGCCAACCACGTACACACCTTTTGTCAGCATCAATTCAGACATACGAGCGGCCAAAACAGCGTCGCCCAACATGATCGGAACAATGGGATGACTTCCTGGCAGAAGCTGAAAACCTGTGGCTTCCATCCCCTGTCGAAAATGCTTGGTGTTGCGTTCTAACTTGTCTCGAAGCTCGGTCGATTCAGTGAGTAAGTCAATGGCTGCGATTGATGCGGCCACAATGGGAGGAGCAACAGAATTGGAAAAGAGGTAGGGGCGAGATCTTTGACGAAGCAAATCAATGACTTCCTGTTTGCCACTCGTGTATCCTCCGCTTGCACCTCCCAAAGCTTTGCCCAGCGTTCCCGTGATGATGTCGATTCGATCCATCACGTCGTGATGTTCGTGAGTTCCACGTCCCTGCGGACCAAGGAAGCCGACTGAATGCGAATCATCGACCATGACCAAGGCATCGTACTTTTCTGCGAGATCACAAATGCCTGGAAGATTGGCGATAAAGCCATCCATCGAAAACACACCATCGGTGGCGATCATCCGAAATCGAGCTGACTGAGCTTCTTGGAGTTTCTGTTCGAGATCTTCTAAGTTGTTGTTGCGGTAACGATACCGTTGAGCCTTACACAAGCGGACACCATCAATGATGGATGCATGATTCAATTCATCAGAAATGATCGCATCATCTTTTGTCAGCAGAGTTTCAAACAGCCCCCCATTGGCGTCGAAGCACGACGTGTACAGGATGGTGTCTTCGGTTCCCAAAAACGTGCTCAGCTTTTGTTCCAGTTGATTGTGGATCGACTGAGTTCCACAGATAAAGCGAACAGACGACAGGCCATACCCCCAATGACTGAGTCCTTCAGCGGCGGCTTTCTGGATGCCCGGATGTTCTGAAAGGCCAAGGTAATTATTGGCACACATGTTGAGCAAAGGGTCGCCGTTTTCAACTTGAATTCGAACATTTTGAGCCGTCGTAATGGCTCGTTCCGATTTAAACAGCCCTGCATCTTTGATTTCGGTCAGTTGTGAGGCAAGGTGTTGTTGGAATGCTCCATACATGATCGGGGTTCGCTTATTGGTGGCTGAAAGTTTGAATATGTGTTGGGGGAGTGGCGACACTACAGGACAAAGCGGCTTAGGTCTTCGTCTTTGTAGACATCATCAAGTCGGTCGCTCACAAAGCTTGCATCAACAACAACCGTCTTATTACCGCATTCCGGGGCTTCGTAGCTGATTTCTTCCAGCAGCCGTTCCATGATTGTTTGCAGGCGTCTGGCGCCAATGTTTTGAGTCGACTGATTGACGTGAAAAGCAACTTCAGCAATCTTTGCGAGGCCGTCTTCCGTGTACGTCACTTCGATCCCGTCCACTGCGAGCAGTTCTGCGTACTGTCGAGTAATCGAACCGGATGGTTCGGTCAGGATTCGTATAAAGTCGTCTCGACCCAAATCCTGTAATTCCACTCGAATAGGAAATCGTCCCTGCAATTCGGGCATCAGGTCGGACGGACGTGCTCGATGGAATGCTCCAGCTGCGATGAACATCATTTTTTCGGTGGACACCATGCCGTAACGAGTCTGCACGGTGGTCCCTTCAACGATTGGGAGGAGGTCTCGCTGGACTCCCTGCCGACTGACATCAGCCGATTTTTGGCCGTCGCCACCGCTGGCGACTTTGTCAATTTCGTCGATAAAGATGATTCCCGTTTCTTCGGCAAGTTGCACGGCCTCTTCATTGATGGATTCTTTGTCCAGCATTTCGTCGACCATTTGTTCCTTTAATACTTTGCGTGCGGCGGCCACAGAAAGACGACGTGACTGAGACTGCTTTGGCATCATGTCTTCAAGCATGCCCTGCAAATCCATATCCATCTGCCCAGCTCCCATGCTTCCGGCGATCACTTGCACGGGTGAGTTTTTCTGTTCGGATGAAAGTTCAACCATGCGTTCTTCGAGTTTGCCGTCACGCAGCATGTCCCGAAACTTGGCAACAGTGCGTTCGTGGCGAGCTTGTTGGTCTGATGGACTTTCGCCATCTTCGGAATCATCTGATGAGGGAGAGGTTGGTTCAAAGGGGACAAGCAATTCCAATAGCCGATCTTCAACTCGTTGATCTGCTTCAGTTTCTACGGTCTTGCGTTTTGCTTCGCGAACAATTCCGATGGCAGCTTCCACCAAATCGCGAACCATGCTTTCGACGTCTCGACCGTAGTAACCCACTTCCGTGTATTTTGTCGCTTCGACCTTGATGAATGGTGAACCTGTGAGATCTGCGAGGCGACGAGTGATTTCTGTTTTTCCGACGCCGGTGGGACCAATCATCAGGATGTTGCGAGGAGTCACTTCTTTGCGCATGGCATCCGATAGGTTTTGCCAACGCCACCGATTGCGCAACGCGATGGCAACCGCTTTTTTGGCGGCAGCTTGGCCAACGATATGTTCGTTGAGCTTGTCGACTACCTGACGGGGAGTAAGAACGTCGATTTTAGTAGCCATAGATCAAAGCAGGCGCGGTTACCTGAAAATGGAGTAGAAGAGACTCAAAAAAAAAACAGAAGACGAAGTCGTATACGTATGGTAAACGGCGCGACGGCAGAGATCGAATGTTGGAACGACGTTTCCCAAATTTCTGATGGACGTAAAATATCACCACGATTTAGGAAAGCAGCTGAATTGGATTGCGACTTGCTCACACCTGCAAGTGGAATTTCTAGCATCACCCGTGTTTTGAATTGCAAAACATGAAAATAGAAATTCAACACGCCAACACTGGCTGCGATTCGCTGTTTTTACGCATCGCTATCCAGCTGTTCGACAATGATGTTGTCGTTGGTGTAAATGTCGACTTCCGCTGCGACTTTGAGCGACTCGCGGACGATCTGTTCGGCGGTCAACGGGGAATGTTTCACAAGAGCTTTCGCAGCCGATGTGGCATACGGGCCACCAGAACCAATTCCGACAACTCCATCGGTGGGTTGCACAACATCACCATTACCAGTTAACAGGAGGGTGAGTGATCGGTCGGCGACGATCATCATCGCTTCAAGCTTCCGCAGTGCTCGATCTGTCCGCCAGTCTCGAGCAAGTTCCGTGGCTGCTCGGGCAATATTTCCGGGAAAGTCGCGAGCCTTTTCTTCGAAACGTTCCATGAGCGCGAAAGCGTCGGCGGTGGAGCCAGCAAAGCCGACCAACACACTGCCATCCAGCATGCGTCTTAGCTTTTTTGTGTCTGACTTCATGATGGTGCTGCCGTAGGTGACTTGCCCATCAGCTCCCAGAACCAGTTTCCCTTCATGCCGCACCGCTAAAACGGTTGTTGCACGCCAGATTGGTTTGCCCATCAGTTTTGGCTCACTTACAAAATCAAGACTTAGAATTGGAACTGAATTTGTAGCGTGCGGTTCGCAACGACTCAAGCAATCACAGTGACCTGTTTGCCAAGCCGCGTCGTTTTTCGCAGAAGGCCGTGTGCCAATTGTTCATTTCGGCCAATTGTCTGCTACTTGCTAAACAGACTGAATAGCCCACCTTTTTTCTTTTCGATGGCCGCTTGATCGATTTGCTCTTCTTCGGACAGGCTCAGCCGTCGAGTCAAATCGCCGATGCTGCGAGTCAAACGAGACTTTGCCGCGTACTGACAAAGTGGGACTCCGTTGTTTCGTGCTCCAACCATCGTGGCGTAGTCATTGGGCAGTTGCCAATAAACTTCACGGCCGATTGTTTCCAACGCTTTGTTTAAGCTGATGTCAGTGTCTTCCAATCCCATTCGATTTACGACAACTTCGACTTTACGTTCGAGACCTTCATGCTGGTCGAGATACTGCATGACTCGCACCACATTTCTCAAGGAAGACAGATCAAGTTGAGTGACCAACAGGATCTTGTCGGACACTTCCATGGCAGACATGTCCAGTGGTCCAAATGACTTACTGACATCGATGATCAGATGAGAAAAAGTGGCTTTCAGTAGTGCCAAAATTCTGCGAAGGTCATCGCTACGAACAAGGTCTTGGCTTTCGACTTCCACAGGACGAGGAAGCAAAAAGACACCACAGTCGTGACGAGTGAGTGATCTTTTTAGCAGCCCATAATCCAAGCGACTAATGTTCTCTGACACGTCGCGAATGGTGTAGTCGGGAATAATATCCAACCAAATATCGGCGTCGCCTAAGGTGAGATCTAGGTCAATGATGACAGGAGAGTTCTTGGGATCCTGAGCCAAAGACGCTGCAAGATTGACAGAAAGTGAAGTGCTGCCAACTCCTCCACTGACTCCAACAACGGTAATAATCTGGCCATTGTCGCCGCCATTTTCACCGTCTCCACCTCCCATGCCTCCTCGAATTCGGTCCAACGCGGCAATGAAATCGTCGAGCTGCAACGGCATGTTTAAAAATTCGCGGGCCCCGTTTCTCATCACCTGAAGGATAAGACTTCCTTCTTGAGACGAGCTAATGACCAGCACAGCACACTGAGGCGCGTTACTCGTGATTGTGCCCACCAAGTCGATTGCAGCCTGAGCATTGCTGTCGACATTCACTAGAGCAATGTCTGGCTGCGTTTGCTGAATCACATCCATGAAAAATTCGTATCGCGAACATTCTGCTTCTAGCCAGACGGTATCGATTCCCAACAACATGCTCTTCAAGGAATTGCGGGAATCTTCGTTGGGATCGACTGTGGCGATTCTCAATACACTTTTCATAGTCCGCGCTTTCTGGCTGGTGCAGGCTTTGACTGCCCATCAATTCTTCGACGATAACAAGTCTGAACAAGGTGGTTGGTCACTGTGAGACCGTTGCGTTACCGTGATTCTGGTCCAATGAGTCCTGGCCCGTTTGAATCAGATCCACTCCAACCAGATCCAATTGCCCCGTGCCCGGAAGACACACCACTTATTGTTGGAGGGACTGAAATGGGCTTTGTCCACGTCGATTGCGAGGTTGCCCCCGGCTGTTGAAAATATTGTGGAGCCTGTTGGCCAGCATGATTGTAGTGTGTATCTGGAATCGGAGCAGCACCGCTGGTGCACCCTTTGCAGCCTGCGTTACCGCAGTTGCCTCGGCATCCGCCCGACTTGCCATGAATTCCACACGCTTGGCCGTCTTTTTGGCACTCGATACAGTTTACGTTGAACCCACATTCGCTGCCAGTTTTGGGAACTTCAAGCAGGCCATGCCAAAACAGTTCGTGATCTGTCACAACATCGGTGAATAGTCCTGGGCCTCCTGCGGGAACCTGCTCTTGGCTGAGTGGAGCAACATGTTCTGGAGTTAACAGGATCAACAGTTCCGTTTCAACTTCGTTGTATTCCTTCTGGCTGAAAGCCGCTCCAATCCAAGGCAGTTCGCCAAAGAACGGTAGCTTTGATGTGGTTGAATCTTCTCGCTTCTGAATCAAGCCACCAATGACGAGTGTTTCACCAAAGTTCATTTCGACCTGCGTATTGACTCGACGAACCGTGAACGCTGGCACAGTGATTGTGTCAACGGTGACTGCATTCGCAAAGTCTCGTTCCACAACAGAAGCATCAATTTGCAGACGGAGCCGGTTGTTACCCAAAATGTGAGGCACTCCGTTCAGAAGAACTCCAAAGGGTTTGAATTCGATCGCAGTCACTCCGAGACCAGCAGGAACAAGTACGGGAGCTTCGCCGCCGTTTTGAAGTTCGGCTGGTTGTCCATTGTGTGTCACAACCATTGGAGTTGCGTGGATCTTCAATAGTCCTTCGTTACGCAAAGCCGTTAAGAAGCCTTGGAAAACCGAGTTATTATTGATGAAGGCGAAGGATGCACTGGTGTTATTGAAACCAGAAAACGTAATTGCTGGAGCCGCTCCAATCGCATTCGTCACGCCGGTTAACGGAGTGATTGGTCCAGGTGTGGCATTTAGGAAACCATTGGAAGTCAGTAAGCCGAAGTTCATGCCCATGCGGCGTAACTTAGACCGGTCGACTTCCATGATGGTGGCCTTCAGCATGACCTGCTGAACTCCACCGGTTTGCATGTGGTTCATGACCAACGGATAGAACTGTTCCGCGATTGTCACGATTTCGTTGATGTGACCTGGTTCAGATACCCAACCGCTTAAACGGACGGCACCTTTGATTTGTTCCACTTGAACCGCGTCGTGAGGGTACAGCCGCTTAAGCTGTTTTTCGAGATGGCGAACGTCTCCACGAACAAAGATCTCAACCGACATTTTTTGATCGTGTTCATCAACGACAGAAACCGTGGTGACCCCTTCTTTCAGGGCGTAGATTCTGACTTGATTGGGATGTCCGTGAATTTCTTCAACTTTGATCACTTCGTCATCGAAGTCAAAGACCTGCCGGATTCGTCCAGCGGCCTCCAAAGTCACCGCGAACTTTTCGAACACGGTCACGGAATTTTTTCCGGGAGTTAGATGTTGGACGGGGGAACCGTCTAAATCTTGAGCCGAACAGATGGTTGTGGTCATCGCTAAAACCACAAACGCTGCTGATAGCTTGGAAACGATCGTTTGCATCCCTGCACTCCAAACGTGCTGAAGAGCGGCCTCGGGTCGAAACCCAAGGTCGCTACTCCAACTCATAACGCGCTCCGCGCGAATCCTGTCTCCTGAGCCGTCGGCAACGTGCCGGCCCCCCTCAGAAAACCTTGTCTTCGTTTATTTCACTATTGTGCTTTACTGGAACAGGTCCAATAAAGGCTTCAGCTTCGAACTTGCATCATCCATTTCGTCATCAGAAATGCCGTCTGTAAGTTCATCAAGCAACATTTCAGGCCGATATCCATCATCTGATTGTTCATCAGCCATACTTATTGTTTCGTCGCCCAAACTATCTGGAATGAATGTTGGTGTAGGAGGAGTCTGATTGATTTCAGGTGGCTCGTCTGAGTCCAAATTCACTTCAACCCGACGCCCAACTCCTCGTTCAAAGATTGTCATTGTCCATGTCTGAGGAACACTGTCTAAAACTTGTACTGGACCTGATGTCATTTTGTCTTCACCACTGACTGCTTGTAACTGTGCAAACATATCAGTTGATGTGTCTTCTTCTACATCTGGTTCAGGCATTTGGAATGAAGATTCTTCGAGCACATTAAAGTCGCCTGAAGATGTTTCATTGATGGGTGATGAACTCCCCCCCAAAAGGTTTTCTTCTGACAGCACTGTTAAATCAATTTCGCTTTTGTCCGAATTTGACCGAAGCATTGTGGAAAGGTCACCCTTTCTTCGAGCCAAGGTCAATTTCATCGCTTGTTCGTTGGTAACAAGCAATGAGATGTTTCGAGCTTTTGTGTTTTCTCCTCCATCACCGTCCGCACCAAAAACTTGGTTTTCCACAGCAAAGACTTCAATGTGCTGAAGAATTGGAACCACTTTTTCAATTCGGTCTCGACTACCTTCCAACAGCGTAGAGTAAGTCAGTAGTAAATCGATTCTGTTTCCTGGTCGAAGAATTCCACTGTGATTTGTGGTGGCATCGACTGGGATCGTTGCCACCTTCATCCCATCTGGAATCCTTACTGTTTTCCCTTGCCCCTCCGCCAGCTGACTTAGTCGAATCATGTCACCTGGAGATCGGGAGATTTTAAGTGCTTTATCTTTGACTTGTTCCATATCAACGATTGCGTCTTCCGGGCATGTTGCTGCCGGAACACGAATCAGTCGAGTGTTCATTTCTGTTAACGGACTTCCGAATTCAATTTCGGCCGCTGCAACCAAAGCGGTTGCCATCGGTACTTCGTTCTCACCGTCTTTGTTTGCGAGATATTGCTTTACCCCAAGCATCGCCACGAGGCCACAGCCACCAGCGACTACCAAAGGGATCATTGTTGCGTTTTTCATAGCCTCAGGACTCCGGTAAGAACTCCGACGTGTCGTGCAACACATTGGGGAGATTCCCCATATTGTGAGTCTGCTTGACATTCCGACGTTTCGAACCAACTCCTGTCAGCGTCATCATCGGCAAACCCTGAATGGTCGCTTCAATAATGCTGTCAGGAATAAAGGTGGATCTTTGGTCCGTCACTCTGACGGGCCGTCATACGCTTCTGGATTGGGTGTCAACAGTCTGGCTAACACCCCTAAATTTACTGCTTTCTGATCTGCGGCGGCGGTATTTGCCGCTACAGCATCTTCGCTTTTCTTAAATCAAACCGGCATGAATGAAGTAGCCAATTGTGCCGATGCAAATTGGTATCCCGTAAGGAAGTAAATACATTCGTGCTTTGCGTTCAGTTGCAATTTCTGAAAGCTCGTATGGGTTTTTGATAATGCTCCATTCGCTCAGAATCAGCAGGCACTGCTTGTAGTGTTTCTTCCAGTCACCAGAGACCGCCACCATCACAACAGCCATGAAGGCTCCAACGACAACAGAAACTGCAAACGAATAAACCGTAAGTTGCCAGCCAACCCAAGCTCCGATACCGGCCATCAATTTGACATCGCCAGCTCCCATGCCTCCGACAGCATACAGTGGCAGCAGGCACAATAGGCCAACACACATTCCCAAAAGACCAACACCTAAACCACCAAAACCGCCAACAACGGTCTGGTAGATCACACCGGTGAGGATCATGGGCAGGGTGATGTAGTTGGGAACTCGAAGATCTTTTCCGTCGATCCAAGCCGCGATGATTAGAACCACTGAAACCAATTTGATTGGCCAGTTGGTGTAGAGGAGCTCTGTCCAGTCCATTTCTCTGTACCTTGTTGTATTGTTGCAGGTCGTGTTATGAGTTGTTGCTTCGAACGGGGGGATGTCCAAAGGATTTACCACCAGACCGCTTGAGCAGCCGACGTGGTAGATTCAGTCACTAGGCGTTGCTTGATGACATGAGGAAGTGGAAGACCATCACGATGAATGCCATGGCGGCAAATCCTGTTCCCTGCATCAGATCCGAAATCGAGAGATCCATCCAGTAAGGAATCATGTGTTCAGGTCCTTTCAAATGTTGCAAAACCCAAGGGGCTTTGCGTCGTGGGCAAGCGATTGTCAGCGATCTCGTCGACAATCGCTTGCCGTGGACGGTGTGCATGTGCCAAAGACACATGCAACTTTTGGCTTACTGTAGGTAAGTGCCAACTCGTTCGAACTGAGCGTTAGCTGCAGAACCGATTGTGGTGATTGCTGCAAGGCAGACAACGATGATCAAAGCCAGCATGACGGCGTACTCAACAGCCGTAGGACCATCTTCAGATACAACAAACTTCTTGACGCTATTGATGAACTTGTTCATTTCAAAACCCCTGTTTTTTGAGCTCATTAAATAAGGAATAACAAAGACCAAAATGCCTTTCCATGTTCGCCAACTCAATTCGATGAGTTTGATAACGAACAGGCTGTTGCAGTTAAGTGCAACAGCAGTGAACTCATTGGAAACCTAGTTTAGGGTTTTTGTTGGTCAAGAAATTTAGGCAAGAAAGAGAGAAGTTGCGGTTCCGGCTGTGACGAATGCACCGAATGTCAACACCAGCAAGGTTCAGCTGGTTGGCTTGTTTGCGGACAACTTGAGAGACAAATGCCAGATCAAATGAGAAGTAAAATGTGACATCACGTGATCTGGTGTTTCGTGCGCGCATAAAAAAAGGAGGCTCTCGGTGGAGAGCTTCCTTTGTGTTCCAAGCTGATCAACAAGAACTTGCTGATCGCTGGTATATATCAGTTTGACTTACTGCAGGTAAGTGCCAACTCGTTCGAACTGAGCGTTAGCAGCAGAACCGATTGTTGTGATTGCTGCAAGGCAAACAACGATGATCAAAGCCAGCATAACAGCATACTCAACTGCTGTAGGACCGTCTTCAGATACGATGAACTTCTTTACACTGTTGGCGAACTTAGTCATTGCAAATTTCCTGTTTTTTGTGTCCGACGTGCGGACAATATGTGATTGACGGACAACACGCCCGCCTAGCAAAGAATAGCTTTTGCTTGATTGCAAAAGCATTGGTCTGGAGAAGACAATGGGTCGTTGACCGCTGCCTCTCCGCTTCCCGTCATCGCCGCGTGTCGCGTCGTTCCGGGAACACAGGAAAACTAGGTCAGGAATTCAGACACGCAATTTTTTCTTTCAAAAAAACGGGCAAGTTGTTCAAAGAGGCTTTGAAAAGCCACGCC
>CAYTUE010000004.1:18463-35456 GCA_964441085.1 uncultured Planctomycetaceae bacterium | reverse complement strand
AATTTTGGCAAAGCGTCCAAGCTTAAGCGAGCTGGCGACTTTTATCTGTTTTGAACTGAGCCGTCAGACGTTCAACGAAGTGAGTCTTGCATGGCTGTGAGAACGCCATGCAGTTTCTTTTGCGATGCGAGACTCACGTTCGACAATTCCAGTTTGCCACTGTCAATTTGAATTTGCTTCGCTGTGGTAAACACTTGCTTCGCTGGGGTAAATACTTGCTTCGCTGTGGTAAATGCCGTCGGCTGATCTGCCAGAGGGACTGTAAAGTAGACGCCGTTGGCGCTTTGCAATTGAGACGCATCTTCGATTTTCACAGCCTTGATTTGCCCAAGCCGATTTTGCTCGGGTGTTCGGCCTGTTCCAATGACAGAACCATCTTTTGCAATTCGAAAGTCCGTTACGGATTCTGGAATTCGCACTTCAGGAAACAATGCGAGATCCTTGTCGCCCACTTTCTGCCCAAGTCGGCCATCTGGTAGTCTCAGAAACCGTCCTGAACAAGTCAGCACGCAGCCTGGTTCCAAACGAAACATGGTTGGATGGTCACTTGTGAGGGCAAGATCTAACGATCTGCCAGACTGATAGATTTTACCAGCCGCAAGGTTCCACGATGTCTGAAGTGCCACTGAACCAAGTTCATCATTTACGTTTGCGGTGTGAGTAAAGCAAAATGTGCGGCAGCGATGTCCCGCAATGTGCAAGCCAGAGATATTGCTAGCGACCATCTGCAGGGCTCGGGCAATCGGTGCGGTTTGAGATGTTTCTTGTGTTGCGGGTGTCACAGTACCGACATCTTCAGCCTGAAGCTTGGGGATGTTGAATTGCAAACCTGAAAAGTCAGCTCCAAATACCTTTCGCTGTTGCAGTAGCTGAGTCAGTTCGGTTTCACTCATTGATGAGTAAGCATCCACCCAGCCATCGACCGAATCTTGGTCGAGATCAGGAAAGAATTTTAGAATCAGTTTTCGAGTGTTTTCTTTCTTCGAATCAGAATCGACAACGCGATCAACGCTCTGAACTTGGCACTGTCCAAGGTTCGAATCAACCACAAGACTGATGCAGGCAACACAACACACGATCATGGGATTCAGTCTTGTCATGATAAGTCTCGGCAAAAGTAGAACTGCTGTGGTGAGCGAAAAAAGAAAGGAGGCAACTGGTGCCACGTTCTGCGCAATTGTCAGATTGAACTGCTCCAAAATGTGTTTTGAAGCAGAAAGGGCAAGGTCGCTTGATCTGCTACGTTGTCCACTTTTTTCAACCATTAACCGATGGGTGATGGCAAGTGGAAAGGTGCTAGGCAATGAATCCATCAATTCATCACCCCATTTTACGGAGTGAAATGATTGGGCATGTACACTGCGTTTGCACTGATGCCTGCTTCGACTAAAGCTGCTTTCAAATTCTGTTCAGCAGTGACTCGAGCGGTTTCTCGACGAAGAATGACCACTCGAATCCCATTGACATCGCCCGACACCATTTTGGCCAACTGAACAACACGATCTAAAGTGCTGGGACGGAAGATATCTTGAGGCGTACCGGGGATTTTTAGCAGATAGGACCGTTCATCAATCAGAATCCCCAAGGTCTTTTGCCCTACAGCAACTTGTTCATCGATCGTTAATTCAGGTTGTTGCTTTCCTTCGGCTGCTGGTTGAGCGGTTTCTGGCGAGTTCAAAGGATTGCTGATGGAAGCGAATTCAGGTGTGGGCGTTTGAGAGGCCCGTTGTTCACCTTCGCTTGTTTCTGCAGACGGGTCTGTTTGCCCTTCACTGTCGACACCAATCCCGATCCCTTTTCCTCGGAAGAACAATAAAACCAAGGCGACTCCGACCAATACCGCACCACCAGATGCAGCACGAGTTGTCGTTTTGAAGACGGTTGGTCGTTTTGATGCCATCGAATCAAGTCTTTCCTGAACGCGATTACCAACTCCCTAACAGTTGGTTGACCAACAAAGAGACGTTGCCCATGACAAATTTACGTCGTGAGGCTCGCTGAGTAAAGGTGGGTCAGAAATTGGCCGTCGACCAAGTTCGTCGACTAAGTTCGGTGGCTGCTGCCTTTGCCGACTGGTTGGTGGCCCGCTTGTTACATCAAACCTTGCAACATTCGCTATTGAATGGGATTCAATCGAGGCCCTTGAGCTCGAAAGCCCAACAGTGAATAGTCGAACCATCTGACGTTTCCAGAATCAGCTCTGAGCTGATTGAGAAATTCAGGCATGGCTTCAATCAGACGGCGACGTTGACCAAAATGAGCATCCCCGAAACTCAACAGCACAATCACCAGTGGTTTGGGTTCAGCAAACGCTTTACTCGCTTGCAAAGCCAGCTGGGCAAACTCTTCTCCCGGCTTGAATGAAATGATGGCCGACTGCTGTCCATCTGATAGAAGCACTTGCCCATTGTCTTGAAGATAAAGTTCCCAGATCGATACATGCTTCTGCATCTCGTTAAATCGCAACACAAACTGAATGAGTTCTTCCTCACGACGATTGAGCATTTCAGACGTTTGCTGAATCGCAGCATCTAAGGCATCTGCTTCATCTGTCCGCTTTGCACTGCGAAGCTTAAGGACCTGCTGCATCATCGTTCCGGGAAGTTGAAGTGCCTTGGCTAAGGTTTCTCCAGCTTGTTGTTGCTGCGTCACGATGCTTTGAAACTGGCGAGCATACTTTTCACGAGTTTGATCTAATTCCGCTTCTCGTAATTTCAGCCGTTGAATTTCTTCCTGCTGCATTGTTTCAAACTGCTGTTTTTGATGGTCAACCTGTTCTGCAAACTTTGCTCGCTCTGATTCCAGTTCCGTTTGAAGTCGAGTCGATTGTTGTTCGACTTCCATGGACTGAGCAAAAATCACAATCAATAAGAGATCCAATAAAGGAGTCAGTTGAAATGTCATGCGCCGGCGAATCTTCATACCGCCCCCCCATTGGTGGAGCCTTGATGACTTGAATCTGCGGAAGCTGGCAACTGTTGAGCAGACGACAGTTGAGCAGACTCGTCTGCAGCAGATCGATTGTCTTGCCCGGCAATCATCGCTAATTCGCGTTTCGCCTTCGCCACCATCTTTTTCACATTGGTGCGACTATCTGTTAACCGGTCGTATTTTGTTTCGTTCAGACTGTTAATGAACATCAGAATCATGGCAGCCGCCAGTCCACAAAATGTCGACCAGATTGCGTCTCCAAACCGAGCCACAATGGCTGCCATGGTGGCTTCTGCGTTCACCGCGGCGTCTGGAGCTTGCAAAGCCGATCCAATGGCAAGAATGGTTCCGAGAACTCCGGCCAAAGGATAAGCTTCGATCATGACTCGAGCCACGTTGGTGGCTGTTTCGAAAGACAGCGAATCCATATAGGTGCGTTGCTCGTCCAAAATATGCATTCGCCGCAGACATTCTTGGCGATCGGCTGAACGAGATTCATCAGTCAGGACATCGTTGATGTCTTCAACAAACGCATCAATCTGGTTGGTTAAAGACGCACTGCGTCCCAAGACACTGCGATGCTTGAGTCCTCGAGTAAAGTCGTCAAGGCAACTAACAATTCGATGAAGATCTCGGCGGTACCAAATCGACAGGATGAAGTAGCAAAATAAATGAACTGCGAAGACTCCCACAATCAAAAAGACGGTGAGCCCCGAAAAGTATTTTAACCAAGGTCCAAGTTCGGTGAGATCAGGAAACAGCATCGACAACTCGCTTCGTTCAAACGGTCTCTAAATACGTAGCCGTGACTACTCACCACAGACTAGGATGAACAAAGGCAACCTGTCCACCCCGACAGCCTGCGGACGCGCCGATTCTGTATTGATGTTGACTGAATTGGGCTTCACGGCAAACGGTCGGGGAGCGCCTGAGGATTCAACAAATTCGCGAAAAATCGCTTCCGCTGCCTCTGAAAATTGCCTTGCTGGGGGCTTGTTCTGTTTGATCTTCCGACCCGCGTGCCAAATTAAGTACGATGTGGGGCCGAATCCGAAGTGTTTTACCTTGCTGTTATTTCTGCCTTCTGATGTTGCGTTTTTGTTTGCAATACAGAATCTGTACTGGAACCTGCTGCATGCTTTTCGTTCATCGCAAAGTCCTTATCTCCGTGGTGTCGGTGATTTTTATATGCGTTGTGAATGGCAGCGTAAGCCGTGCCGATCGGTTGATTGATCGAGATCGAGCCCGGTTGTTGGAGAAACGAACGGAAATACTGCGCCAGTTGCGCTTGGAACTGCGACAGCTCAGTGATCAATGTTTTGAAAATGGGCTTCAAGTGGCCGCTCAAGATGTGACTGCGATTTCGTTGCAAATCACGTCTCCTGTTGATCACCCCGTGTTCCCACAAATGCTCCAACTGCCATTGGGTGAACGTGTTCCAGAAGCGGATCGTGTTTGGAGAAACCGATTGCAAAAATTGCGCACGGAGTGTGCTCAGGATTTGTATCGCCTCGCGCGCAGCGCACTGAAATCTCGTTTGCCATCGCTGGCCTATCGTTTCGTAAGAGACACTTTGGTTGTTGATCCCGATCACAAATATGCTCGTTCGATTATTGGCCATAAAAAGTTTGTCGACATCCAACGGAAAGACGACCGATTGTACGCTGGTGAGTGGGTGTCGCCTTTTGAAGCCGCTCAACGCAGCGGCCGAAACCCAGAAGTTGACCATCCGGAATTCGGTTGGATCCCGATTAAAAATGTGACTCGCTACGAACAAGGGGAACGATTCTACAAAGGAAAGTGGATGAGCTCCGTGCGTGAATCTGAGATCCGTCGACAGTTTCGCAACGCATGGGAAGTTCGTTCCGAACATTTTTTGGTGAAAACCAATACCAGCTTAGAAGAAGGCGTTCAGGTTGCCCGAAAGCTCGAACGCTTTCACGATTGGCTAACGAATCACTTTGCCGCCTTCTTTGAAACTCCTGCTGCACTGATGAGTCGTTTTGAACAAGCCACTTCGCGAATTCGCTCAAGTGCATCGGCGAAGCCGATGGAAGTACACTACTATGCGACTCGAACGGAATATGACCAAGTGATTCGACAACGTAATCCGGCCTATGCGACGCTAGTGACAAATGGCTTGTATTGGGAGCCCGACCAAACGTGCTACTTTTTTCGCAAGGAAGATGAAGAAGAAAACGATTCCACCATCTACCACGAAGCGACTCACCAAATCCTCGATTTGGCGACTTTTCGAGATCGAACAAATGCGGCTCGAAAACGCCGATTAGTACTTCGTGAACGGAGTGTCCGACCTTGGTTGTTGGCCGAACGATCTAACTTCTGGCTACTCGAAGGAATCGCCTGCTACTTCGAATCATTTGAAATCAAAGAAGGTCAGGTGGCTGTTGGTGATCCCACTTATGTGCGATTCATGACGGCTCAACACCGACTGTTTGAAGACAACTTCTATGTGCCGTTTGTGATGTTTTGCGGGATGGGACGAGAACAGTTCCAAAGCCACGCAAATTTTCGGCAACTGTATTCTCAGTCGTCCGGAGTCGTCCACTTTTTGATGGAATACAAAGGCGGTCAGTATAAAGATGACTTCGTGAGTCTGTTAAGCGCTGTGTATCGTCCAGATCTTGCCAACATCACTCGAAAACCATCGTTGCAGCAAATCACGGGAGTCGACTTTTCAGTTCTTGACCAAGAGTATCGTGAACACATGGGAGATGTGGCAGCCGCGATTCGTCTCAAGCAAATCCAAATGCAATTGCAAAATTGAACTGCACAGAATGGCATTGGGGCAGGATACTGACATTGCGGAAGTCACAAAAACCCGACGCTGTGGCTGAAATCTCAGGGCTTCGATCGATAGAATGACTGTCTGCAAGTTTCACGGCCTGATCAAATAAGTCGTGCAAACCTATTGCTGACCCGTTCTCTCCAAGATCGCGAATTGATGATTATTCAGAAGCAGTACAAGTTCTACGCAGCTCATCGTAACGAAACGTTACAGGACAAATGCAGTAATCTACATGGTCATCGTTATGGGCTACGCATTCACTTTGAAGTCGAACGCGAGGGAGACATCAGTACTCTGTTTGGCGACTTCGATGGTAAAATCGAACCGTATCTCAAAGAGAATTTTGATCACGGGATGTTGATCAATCAGGATGATCCTTTGTACCAGACACTTCTTGATCACATGGAACGCACGGGAGAAAGTCTTCGGTTAAAAGTCTTTCAGGGGCCAACCAGTGTTGAAAACTTGGCATGGATCCTGTTTTCTGAAATTTCAGCGATGGGCTTTCGCTTGAACTGCCTTGAAGTTCAAGAAACGGACACGTCAACTCTGCGATACACTCAAGAAGATTGGGAAGCCGACAAGCGATACTTCGCCAGCAAAGATTAAGACGACGAAGGCATCGACATAAAAGAAGCTGATGCACCTCGATGCCAGTGTTTGATCGGGCACTGTGTGATCAAGCAGTGTGCGATCGAGCATTCTTGCTGCCATGATCTTAGCTGCTGACTTTGAACCGACTGCCCTGCTGCCGTTTAGATAGGTGGAGACAACTGGGGGAGGCAATCAGATGGCCGGAGAATGAGATGGCCATAGATTGTATTTTTGGCGAACGGGAGCCCCATTTCCAAGCACAATTTTTCAAGCACAATTGCAGGCCAGCCCAATCACCGGAATCGTCCGCTCTCTCCAACGGTGTGTCTACCGAGCCGAAGCTCGTTTGAGGCGGTCGTTTAAAGCGATTCCCAATCCATGAGCTGGGAACTTTCGGGCGATGATCACATCCAAGTGTGCCGCGTCGAGACTTCTTAACGCGGCAAAAAAATTTGTCGCACAGGTTGGCAGGTCTTCTGTCGAACCAAGATTTCGAATTTCTTGAAACCGACTGTTTTTGCTGGCGACTTGCTCTCCTTCTTCTGGTGGTCCATGAGTTAACAGACCGCACGTTCCTTGATCGTGCGGAATTGCCTTTTCATCCACATCAATCAGCAATAGCCGGGTGGCCGGAGCATAATGTCGGCTCAACATTCCAGGAGCAGGTTGAGCAGCGTCTTCTAAGTGACTGTTTGGCGTTGCGATCTGAATAGGACCAGTGACTTGTTCGATGTCTTCTTTTGAAAGCCCTCCCGGACGAAGAATCACGGGGCGGCCACCAGCAGGTCCACAATCCATTAACGACACCACTGTGGATTCCAATCCAATGTCACAGGGGCCACCATCCAAGACTGCTGCAATTCGCCCATTGAGCCCTTGCAGCACATGCTCGGCTGTGGTTGGGCTCATCGACCCAAACAGATTAGCACTCGGAGCGACCACGGGGCCTGAAAACTTTCGTAGCAACGATTGAGCCAACGGGTGGATGGGAACTCGAATCCCGACTCCCGGTAACCCAGATGTCACCAAGTCTGAAATGTGATTTTGTTTTGGCAGTACCATTGTCAAAGGGCCAGGCCAAAAAACGTTGGCGAGATCATCCGCTAAATCGGGCCATTCTGCGGCAACTTGCTTTGCTGCAGAAAGATCGGCAACGTGAACAATCAAAGGGTCAAAAGCAGGGCGTTGTTTTGCTTCGAAGACTTTGGCGATTGCTTTGCCATTGGTTGCGTCGGCCCCCAATCCATAGACAGTTTCAGTAGCGAATGCGACAAGTTCTCCATCGCGCAAGATGTCAGCAGCGACATCTGCATCCTTCAGAGTATCAGTTTTGTAAGAGGCATTCATGGAGATTGAATGAGCAGACGACGTTGTGACGAAGGACGTGTTTGTTTGACATCACGGCAGGATGCAACAGATAAGTTGCTTCTGCAAAAGTCGATGTTGGCTGTTTTCATGAAGGTGGCGGGCGTTGGTTCAGTTTGACTTCCGGTGGTTCAACCAGCATTGTTTGTTGCGGGAAGTAGACATTGCCGACAAAACTCCCAACAATATCAAGGAAACCGCTGAAAACCATCGAAGCTCTGGCGACTCCAACCGAATCTCTCCGGTTACCAAACTGTAGACTTGTGGAACTGTAGACTTGTGGAAGGTTGTGTCAGTGGAACGTGACACATGACACAGTGGAATGTGACACAGTGGAACGTGACACAGTTTCAGAGTGTTCGGAGCGGATGAAATACAGGATTTAGCGAGAGGATAAGAACCGTGGATGCCGGTTTGTTGGCAACAGTACTTTTGATAGCGGGTTTGTTTCTGATTGCGTTGGAGCTAATGATTCCTAGCTTTGGAATCATTGGAATTGCGGCGGGAATCTGTCTCGTGATTAGCCTGTGGTCCGCAGGGCAAGCATGGTGGGGAACATCGCCCGGATTTTTCTGGACCTATACCACGGTTCTTGTGCTCGGAATTCCGGGGGTGACCGGTGGAGTCTTGTTTCTGCTGCAAAACACTCCATTGGGCCAGCGCGTGATTTTGAAGGGGCAGTCCAAAGAAGCATTAGTCCCACTGACAAAGGTTCGCGACGAACTTTCGGATCTTGTGGGGCAGCTGGGCACAGCCACCTCTTTACTGACGCCTGGAGGCATGGTTGAAGTAAAAAACCGTCGATACCACGCCGAATCCGTGGGAATGATGGTGGAAATGGAAACCACAGTGGTTGTCGTTGCCGTCCGAGGAACTCGAATCGTCGTGCGTCCTGCGAATGATCAAGACATCGCGAATGCTCAAAAATCTGCTGAAAAATTGCCAATTGCGTCATCCGATTCAGAAATCCCAGCGTTCCTGCCTGAACAGGTGATGGGGGGCGAACCGGAAGGTGAATCTCAGGCAGGTTCAGCGAATAACAGCGTTGACGGCCTCAATGAACATCAAAAAGACTCAAAATCTACTGCTGAAACGCTGGCTAAGTCGGAAGACTCTGGGGACGGAATCCTTGACTTCCAAATCCCGGAATCATAAACACCGTAACTGTGATAGAAACCGTTGCTGGATTGATCGGCAACCTGAATCATATTTGGAGACCAAAGTTGATGACATCATTACTGCACAACATGACAACAATGGGAACGATTTCGCCAGGCGAATGGGTTGGTATTGTTGTCATTATCTTGGCCTTCATTATCGCCCTCGCCTTGATTGCTCAGGTTGGCGGCTTGTACCTGCAGTGCATTGTCACAGGGGCTCGAGTCAAGTTGACTGAATTATTTTTCATGCGGTTTCGAAAGGTGAATCCCACGATCATCGTTCGCAGTATGATCATGTCGGTTCAGTCTGGCTTAACAAAGTCATATCCGATTACAGCTCAGAAACTGGAAGCTCATTACCTCGCTGGTGGAAACGTACCGAATGTGATTCGAGCGTTAATTGCTGCTCAACGAGCCCAAATTGAACTAGATTGGGAAACGGCTCAAGCGATCGACTTGGCTGGACGAGACCTACTGGATGCCGTTCGAACAAGCGTTTACCCCAAAGTGATTGACTGCCCTGACCCAAAACGAACAGCAGGAACATTGGATGCTGTTGCGGGAGACGGTATTCAGTTGTGTGCTCGCGCTCGAGTGACTGTACGAACCAATATTAGTCAGCTGATTGGTGGAGCGACGGAAGAAACAGTGATTGCTCGAGTCGGCCAAGGAATTGTTCAGGCGATTGGTTCCACAAAATCTTACACAACGGTTTTAGAAAACCCCGATAGCATTTCTAAGATCGTGTTGGGGCAGGGACTCGAAGCCAATACAGCGTACGAAATTGTTTCCATTGATATCGCGGATATTGATGTCGGCGAAAACATTGGTGCTCGTCTTCAAGCCGATCAAGCAGAAGCTGACATGCAAGTCGCTCAGGCGAAAGCGGAACAGCTTCGAGCCGAACAAAAAGCTCGTGAGCAAGAAATGATCGCTCGGATTCAAGAGAACCGAGCCAAGGTGACTTTGGCGGAAGCTCAAGTTCCCAAGGCTGTGGCCGAATCATTTTCAACTGGCAAACTTGGCTTGTTAGATTTTTACGAATTGAAGAACGTGCAAGCTGATACATCAATGCGTGAATCAATCGCTGGCACGGGTGCCAATCAAAATACAATTGAAGGCACATAACACGTTGCCAAGGCGTAGGCTTAAAGGAGGTCGTAGGCTTAAAGAAGGTCGCTGGCTGAATTAGGTGAGCCTGCTTCTGTTGATTTGAGTACGTCTTGAAAGACGTGCTCCGTAACTCCATCGTAATCTGTTCATTGTTTTTGCCGTTCGTTTTTTGAATCACCACGAAGAAAGATAAGAACATGGAAAAGCTGATTATCTTCGCGCTTTTCGTGGGGTTCAGTATCTTTAGCAGCTTGATGAAGTCTGCTAAAGAAAAACGTGAACGAGAAAAGGCGTTGGCTCGACGGCGAGCTGCTGGTTTGGGTGAAGATGGGCCACTTCCAAAACCAAAGAAGTCTGTTCAGAGCCAAATTGAATCGTTTTTGAATGAAGTGGGTGATGGGGGGGCTGCTCCGAAGCAGCAAAAAAAATCTCGCCAGCAACAGGAGCAGGAAGCTGCTAAGAAACGTAAACAGCAGGCCGTTCGGCGACGTCAGCGAGAAATTGCAGAACGTAAGCGCCAACACCAGCAGTCTTCAAAGCAGCAGAAAGCAGCAGCTCACCAGAAAAAACGGGTGAGTCCAGAGGTTCGGCAGCCGCACGAAACCATTGCACAAAGCGTGGAATCTCACCTCGGGAAACGTAACACCGAAATGCCTCCCTCCACGAGATCTACGGTTCGTCGAGCAGCGTCAGCAGAGATTTTTTCAATGCTGCAGGATTCCGAAGGTGTGCGAAACGCCATCATCGTGAATGAGATTTTGAATCGCCCCAAATCACTCCGCGATTAAAGTCACTCTGCGATTGATAGGTGGCGTCTGGCACGGAAGTCGGGCAGGCTCCTGCCTGCCGCTGAATTCATGGGTCACTGAACGCAGCAGGCGAGAGCCTAGCCGACGTCACTGCCCGTTCTACGTCACTGGCACCCGAATATTGCTGTGTCATTATGTGGCTTATGAATCCTGAATTGTCTTAATCAGCATGTCTCGAACAGTCTTGGGATCTGCTCCACTGACCTGCTTCATCACCATCCCAATCAGCGGTCCAACAGCCTGCAATTTGCCGCCCTTGACATCCGCAATTGCGTCTGGCCGAGCACTCATTGCAGATGCAATCGCTGCTTCCAACGCAGATGTGTCTGTGACGACTTGACGTTCATCGGCCAGTTCATCGATCAGTTTGGCAGAAATGGAATCTCCTGCTGCCGCCTTTTCTTTTAGCACAGCATAGATTTCACGAGCACTCTTGTTTGTGATGGACTTGTCTGAAATCTTCTTTAACAATTGCCCCAAAAACGCGGCAGTGACGGGGAATTCGGATAAGGCACATTCGGACGCGTTCAGATCTCGAAGAACTTCCTGAGTCGTCCAATTCGCAGCCACTTTTGCGTCACCACAAATCGATACCACATCATCGAAGTAAGACGTAAATTCAGGCCCTTGATCAATAATGACGGAAGCATCATAAGCCGAAAGCTTGAGCTCCTTTTCAAACCGTTCACGGCGGACGGCAGGAGTTAACGGCAGCGAAGCACGTACTGCTTCAATTTCTTCTTCTGTTAATCTAACGGCGACCAAGTCGGGATCAGGGAAGTATCGATAGTCTGCAGATTCTTCCTTTTCACGTTGTTCAAAACTTCGTCCTGCATCGGCGTCCCAGCCTCGAGTTGTCTTGAACGCATCTTCAATTGTTAGTCCTGTCTTTTTGAATTCACGCCATTGACGTTTTTCTTCATAGTCGATCGCAAGCTCAACATTGCGAAAGCTGTTCATGTTTTTCAGTTCTGCAATGGGAGTTGCCGTGGTCGTGCCATCGGCGTTATGAACATGCAGATTCACATTCGCGTCGCATCTCAAAGATCCTTCCTGCATGTTGCAATCAGAAACTTTGATAAACAACAACAGTGTTCGTAGTTCTTCAAGGTACTTTCTCGCATCTGCTGCGGATCTCAGGTCTGGTTCGCTGACAATTTCAAGCAAAGGAGTTCCCGTGCGGTTTAAGTCGACGCATGTGTCGCCGCCTCGGCCTGATTCATCATGAATGCTTTTCCCAGCGTCTTCTTCTAAGTGAGCGCGAATGATTCGAATTCGTTTCGTCGCGCCGTCATCATCAGCTTTGTCTGACGATGGAATGTCCATATAGCCGTTTGTGGTGCATGGCAGATCAAACTGGCTGATTTGGTAGGCTTTGGGCAGGTCTGGATAGTAGTACTGCTTGCGATCCCATTTGGTGAATGTGGGGATGGTGCAATTTAACGCAAGGCCTGTGCGAATGGACAAATCAAACGCCTGCCGATTCATCACCGGGAGTGCTCCTGGCAACCCCAAACACACGGGGCACGTTTGAGTATTGGGTTCATCTGGATTGAAGCGATTCGGGCAGCCGCAAAACAGCTTCGATTCGGTTTTCAACTGAGCGTGAACTTCGAGACCAATGATCAGGGTGTAATCTGGCATGAGGGCAGAATGAAGAGGGGGCAAAAATTCAGGGCAGATGGGGCTGACAACGCGTTCCCAAAATCAACTTCGAACACGTTTCTGCCGCAATGTAAATTCCAAGCTTGCCAGCAACAAGCCAGATCATAGTCTGAGAAACTATTGTCGCTGTGATGGATTCACCCATTTTGACGTGAGCAGCTTGCTTGCACCCCGGTCACAGGGACAATCTGCCAGCAAAATCGTGCGGAATCGCGGTGAGAGCGATTTGATCGTGTGAATTCCAGATTGGTGTCCTTCAAACAGCGACCAGATTCGGGTAGCGTTCGGGCATGTCAGAATCCAAGCATTTTATGATGGGTGAGTTCAAGGCCGACTTACCCGACGATCGCCTTTACAGCAAACGTCACTTGTGGCTGCAACCGATTGCGGAAAACCGTTATCAGGTGGGGTTAACATCGTATTCTGTGCGACTATTGCAAGACGTCTACTTTCTTGCTTGGAATGTCGATGAAGGGGCGGTTGTCCAAGATCGGCAGGAAATTGGTGAGGTGGAAAGTTCCAAGGCTGTCTCTGCTTTGTTTACTCCCTGTGCTGGAAAGTTGACTCAGTTTAATCAAAACGTTCTGAACGATCCGTCAGCGATTAACGCGGATAACTACGGGGCAGGCTGGCTGTACGAATTTGAAACTCCAGAAGCTTTGTTGAACGCAGATGAATATCAGCAGTTGCTTGCCGACGTTTGGGAGACGACTCAACGAACCATCAAAGGCCAGATGAACTGATATTCTGTGCCACCCGTCAATCCTTGGAAAACCGTTGCAAGGGAGTGGGAGAATGGAATCCCAATCTGGCCACTCCAATCATTGAAGACCAGCCACCCGCACTACCGAAATAGAACAAAAGCCGGGTCTGTCTCCCTTTGCCTCCTTTTTATTTAAAAGATAAGTTTAAAATGTTGCATGCTGTTGTGATGGCCGGAGGAAGTGGAACTCGCTTTTGGCCTCAAAGTCGCCAAACGATGCCAAAGCAGTTATTAAAACTCGCGGGCGACCGCACCATGATTCAGCAGACCTTTGATCGCTGCGGCGGATTGATTGAAGCGGGGCAATCATGGGTCGTTACCAACCAAGTGCAGGCAGATGCGACCAGTCAGCAGTTGCCAGAAATTGATCCCGCAAGAATTTTGGTCGAACCAGATGCTCGCAATACGGCTCCGTGTATCGGCTTGGCGGCCGTACATCTGCTGAAGCAGGATCCCGATGCAATCATGTTTGTCATGCCCGCTGATCATGTGATTCAACCGATCGAAAAATTTCAAGCAGCCATTCAAGCAGCCGTTCAAGTGGTCGAAGCCGATCCAACTCGCTTGGTGATGTTTGGAGTTCCACCTACGTTTCCAGCAACGGGTTACGGGTATATTGAACGAGGCGACGGATTTCCTTCTGTGGATTCTGCATTTGATGTCGCTTCGTTTCGAGAAAAACCAGCTGCGGACATTGCCACACAGTATGTTGATAGCGGAAATTTCTATTGGAATTGTGGGATCTTCTGCTGGCGAGCAGACACAATTTTGAACCTGCTGAAAAGTCATGAACCAGACATGCATGATCGGTTGATGAAAATCAGCGAAGCGATCGGCACGCCATCCGAAGCGTCTGTGGTGGCTGCCGAATTCCCTCAGATGAATAGTATTTCAATCGACTATGCCGTTCTGGAACGAGCAGAGGGAGCCACAGTAATTGAAGCTCCGTATGAATGGGACGACGTGGGAAGTTGGCTGGCGGTGCCTCGATTGGCTGGCAGCGATTCCAACGGCAATACTCTTCAGGGAAAAACTTTAGCGCTCGAATCCAAGAACAACATCGTCCGTACTACGGACAAGCATTTGATTGCCACCTTAGGAGTCGAAGACTTAATCATCGTCCACACACCTGACGCGACCTTGGTTGCCAGAAAAGACGATTCTGAACGGATCAAGGAAATCTTGGCTCAGTTGAAGCAGGACGGCGACGTTCAGTTTTTGTAGACTGCCCACGTGACTTCGAGCGCATTAGCGCTCGTGTGTCGCATTCGAAGACAACTTTCTTAAACATTTTCTTTTGTCTGACTGCCTGTTGATATGATCTTGGGGCTTGGAACCGACATTGTCGAAATTGAACGCATTCGAGCGATGATCGATCGGCACAGCGGCAACTTTCTGAATCGCTGCTTTACGCCAGAAGAAATTGCCTACGCGGACAAACATCGAGACGCAGCCGTGCGATACGCAGGCCGTTGGGCAGCCAAAGAAGCGGTCGTCAAGGTGTTGGGAACGGGATTTGTGAAAGGAATCACATTCCATGATATCGAAGTCCTGCCATTGCATTCCGGGCAACCTCGTATCCAGTTGTCCGGAGAAGCGGGCCAAATTGCGACGGACATGGGAATTGGAAACGTTCTGATTACGATTTCTCATGCCAAACTGTATGCTACCGCCACGGCGATTGGAGTTGCCACAGTGTAGGCTTGCTCAAGAGCCAGCTTACCAGTTGTCAAAATAGAAGTTCGTCCACCACAGTGCATCCATCGCAGTGAGTGAATCGCAACTTCAAAAGGCAGTGCCAAATCGTTGCCTGAGAGACAACACTCGTGTGACTCTTCCATCAAGCCACCTTCATTTCTGATCACTTGAAATTTGTGACCGACCAGCTGAAAGACCTCTCCCATGATCCGCTCGATTTGCCTCGCCACTTTTGTCCTTCTGGCTTCTGTCATTCAAGCAGACGACAAGCCAGAAATGATACTGGAAACATCAAAGCAGAAAGCCAGCTATGGGATTGGCATGAACATTGGTCGCCAAATGGCGAGTCAAGGATTGCAAATTGACCCCGCAGCTTTGGCTGCGGGTATTGCCGACATGCTTGCCAACAAAGAGCCTCGCTTAAGCGAAAAAGACCTTCAGGCAGCGATGGTGAAATTTCAAGAACAGTTGGTTGAGCAGGCCGCATTGCTGGCAACGAAAAACGCAGAAGAAGCGAAGAAGTTTCTTGCTGAAAATGCCAAGAAAAAAGGCGTCGTGCAAACCAAGTCTGGGCTTCAGTACATCGTGCTGATTGAAGGAAAGGGCGCCAGCCCAACTGCGGAAGATACTGTCAGTGCTCACTATCGAGGCAAGTTGCTGAACGGCAAAGTCTTTGACGAATCGTACAAAGGAGACAAGCCCACAGCGACTGATCAGCCTGTTCCCTTTCCGTTGAACCGAGTGATTAAAGGTTGGACAGAAGGTCTACAACTTGTGAAGCCCGGTTCATCATGCCGCTTCTTTGTTCCACCAGAACTGGCCTACGGTAAAGATGGTCGCCCAGGCATTCCTCCTAACAGCCTGCTGATCTTTGATATCGATTTGGTCACCGTACAGTAGCCGTCGCTGGATAGGGATCGTCGATCCGCCAAAAGCAAAAATTCAAAGCCGCAACATCAACTGCAGATGCTGCGGCTTTTTTTACGCTCCCGCAACAATTGCCGATCAGCGTGAGAGGTGTTGACAAGTGATTTCGTAGCGAGAGGGTTTCAGTCCGCTGCGCCTTAAGTCGAAATTCCAGAATTGGTAGTCTGGGGGCGGTCTGGCAGGTTTCTGTTTGCTGGATACTCCCTTCGCTGAACATTCGTTCTTAGGAATGCACTCAACATGCCCTTCACTCACAAAACGTTTTTTCACCCCGTAGCCTTGTGTGTGGGCATTCTTGCGTTCAGTTTCGCCAGCGAAGCGAAAGCTCAGGGCTTGAAGGTTTCGACTGCGGTTTACAACGCGGGAGAACTGGATTCTGAAGGTCGTGAACCCATTGTTTCCAGTAGTGTCAGTTTGTTCCATGCAGGCAAAGCCTACGACTATGTGGAAGCTGTTGGCGAGGTGGTGATTTACGAACCGTCTGAGAATCGTTTCGTACTGTTGAATTCTCGTCGAGGACTGTTCACCATCATCCGCTTCGAAGAATTAACTCAATTGCTTTCTGCTCGGGCTCCACGGATCGAAGAATACCTAAAGGAACTGCGTCAGTCGGGAGCAAAAGACCTCGCCAAGGCCGAACGCAACGTGCGTTTTCAGTTGAGCCCCGAATTTCAGCAAACCTTTGATTCCAACAGCGGGACTTTGCTGCTGAAAGCGCCGTCATGGACCTATGTGGTGAGTACACGGGAATGGGAAGACAAGGACCAAGTTCGCGAATACATTCAGTACACGGACTGGACAGCTCGCATGAACTATGTGCTGCACCCATCCAGTTTATTTCCAGAACCTCGCCGGGCGTTAAACAAAGCCGTGCTGGAACTGAAAAATCGAATTCCAGTCATCGTGCAATTAAGCCTACGTCCTGATGAAACACTTACGCTTCGAGCCGAACATCAGTTTACTCGAGGATTAAGCGACCAAGAACGTCGCCTGATTAGCGACTGGAATTCGGCGATGACCAGTGGTCACTTGAAAGAAGTGCCCTTTCGGCAGTACCAAGAAAAAACGTTGGTATCAACAAAATAAAGATCGCTGGTTGTTCTGTACGATCTTGCCCGCCATCATCTTGCTCTGGCACCATCTTACTCTGGCACCATCT